>CAKSOW010000016.1 GCA_934479825.1 uncultured Eubacteriales bacterium | reverse complement strand
TCTCCTTTTGAATCTTTTTACAATTTGCTCTTGCACTTGACTTGAAAATTCAAGCAAGCGAAAAAGTAACACAAAAACCGTCTCTTTATCTAACTTTTTGAGAAAAAAGTTCCCCAAAGAGCCTCTTTCTGGACTTTTCTGAAAAAGAAAAGCCCTCCCCAAGTGCCTCTTTGGTTACTTTCGCAAAAGTAACCGCGGCTTCCCGGCAGCCCCTGCCGGGACTGCCACTCACGTTTCGCGTGAGTATCGGTAGCCGGCATAGCCGGCTTATACTTCCATGATGACCGGCAGAATCATCGGCTTGCGCTTGGTAATGCCATATATGTGCGTCGTGAGCGCATCTTTTATGCGTCCCTTGATCGTGTTCCATTCATCAATGTTGCTCTCAAAGCATTTTTCAATCGTTTCAAGCGCAATGCCGCGTAAGCTGTCCATCAACTCTTCTGCTTCCTTGACATATACGAATCCGCGCGATACAATGTCCGGCCCGGATATGATCTCTTTTGTCTCAAAACTGATTGCCGCTACTACTACAATTAGACCATCCTGCGCTAAATGTCTGCGGTCGCGGAGAACGACGCTTCCGACATCTCCGACGCCTAATCCGTCAATGAGCACCTTGCCGGCCTGGACATGATCCTGTGTGCGGATGCCGCTTTCGGATACTTCGATTACCATGCCAAGTTCCGGAATCACAATGTTGCTCCGGTCTACACCCATCTCCTGGGCTAAATCCGAATGCGCCTTTAAATGCCGGTATTCTCCGTGTATCGGAATGAAATATTTCGGCTTGACAAGCGATAACATAAGCTTTAATTCTTCTTGGCAGGCATGCCCCGATACATGAACGTCCGCTACGGCGTCGTTCAATAACGTAACTCCTTTTTTGAGAAGTTCGTTGACGATCTTGTTGACTAATTTTTCATTGCCCGGAATGGTGGAGGCCGAAATGACCACTAAGTCCGATTCCGACAGCGATACTTTATCGTGTTCCGCAAAGGCCATACGGTAGAGTGCACTCATCGGCTCACCCTGCGAACCGGTCGTGATGATAGTCAATTCTTCCGGTTTGAACCGCTTGATCTCATTGATATCGACAAGCGTTCCCTCGGGAATATCCATATAGCCGAATTTTTGCGCCGCGGCAATGATATTTAACATGCTGCGGCCGGTGAGAGCGACTTTGCGGCCGTATTTATAGGAATAATCGATGATTTGCTGAACGCGGTGGACATTGGAGGAGAACGTCGCAATGACGATCCGCTTGTCACAGCCGCGGAAAATGTGGTCGAGCGACTTGCCGACCTTGCGTTCCGACATGGTAAAACCGGGACGTTCGGCGTTGGTGGATTCGCCGAGCATGGCGAGAACGCCTTGTTTGCCGAGTTCACCGAACCGGGTTAAGTTGATGACATCGCCCTGGATCGGGGTAAGATCGATTTTGAAGTCGCCGGTGCAGACGATCGTGCCGGCCGGGCAGGTGACGGCAATGGCGCAGGAATCGGCGATAGAATGATTGACACGGATAAATTCGGCGGTAAAATGCTTGCCGAGTTTAATGGAATCGCCTGCGTTGACCTGATTGAGGGTAACAGCTTTTTCCAGTCCGTGTTCGATGAGTTTTCCCTCTACAATACCGAGGGTTAAAAGTGTTCCGTAAACAGGAACATTCAAGAGACGGAGCACATAAGGCAGTGCGCCGATATGGTCTTCATGGCCGTGTGTCAAGAGAATGCCGAGGACTTTATCGGCATTTTCTTCGAGATAAGCGGTGTCGGGAATGACAAGGTCAACGCCGAGCATACTTTCATCGGGGAAACCGAGACCGCAGTCGATGACGAGAATTTCGTCCTCATATTCGATAGCGGTCATATTTCTTCCGATCTCGCCGAGGCCGCCGAGGGGAATAATCTTGACTTTTTCGTTTTTGGTTTTTTTGTTTCGCGGCAATCGATTACCGTTTCTTGCCATAGTGATAGAATCATCCTTTCAAAAGTATAACGAGAAAGACGTCCGGAAAAAAGGGGGCGTCCGCCCTTGGGGGGGCATGGTGTGAATGTGTATGTATCAAAAAAGCGGTGATAGCCGACCGCTGATTTACGAAGTTATGGCTTTTCCCGGAAAGCCACCAAAAGGGGCTCTTTGGGATTGCCTTTCTTTTTCGGAAAGGCTCGGAAAGAGGCTCTTAGGGAAACTTTTCTTTTCTCGAAAGTTTCCAAAAGGGACGTTTTTACGTTACTTTTTCGCTTGTACGAAAAAGTAACCAAAAAGTACCCCAGAGGGTGCGCCCTCTGGACTCCCGGGGTGCGGTTCAAAATTCCGAGCGGTGGATTTTTTGATTAAGTCATAAGCTAAGTGCCATCAAGATGTCTTTGCGAAAATTTATAACTTTGTGCAATTTAGCTCGGAGTATTTTGAACCGGTGCGAGACGGTGGTTTTACTGCGTAAGGATTTGTAGATGTTTATAAAAAGAATGGCTTTGATTTGGGTAGATAGTAGGTTATGTGTTTGGTAAAAAGGGAGGGTTGGATGAGAAGTTGTTTTTAAAAGGACAGAAAGTTATTTTGAGAAAAAGGAAAGCTTTGTGCGAGAGTGCAAAAAAACGATTTTCTGCATCTATGCAAACCAAAGATTTATACCAAACTTTCTTTTTGCTCACATCGGTTTCCCGTTTCCACCACAACAAAGATAATAACGTGCAGTTTCTCTTTTAACCAAGTGCTTGCGGTGGCAAGCCCCAGCACTAACCGACCTAAATCAAAATCCGGATATTTAGCGATAGTCTCCTTGAAACATGGTCGTCTTGTTCGCATCCGCTCACAATACTCCCTGTTTCGGCGGTCTCCGGCACGCCAAAACTTGCCACCGGCAACTTTTGACGCGTCCGAGCGTCTAATGTACAGCTTCCCTTTCGCACCGGTTCAAAGCCTGAAAGCTGATTTAGGCACGGAAAGCTACAATTTCTATAAAAAGTACGCCTGTGTAGAGCTTTGAACCGCTCCCCGGGAGTCCAGAGGGTCGCAACCCTCGGTCTGCTTTTGGTTACTTTTCGCAGAGGCGAAAAGTAACATAAAAACGTCCCTTATATGCTTTTCGTGAAACGAAAAGCGCTCTTTCCAGGCTTTCCGGAAAAGAAAGGCAATCCCAAAGTGCCTCTTTGGTTACTTTTGCAAAAGTAACAACGGCTCCCCAGCCGCCCTTTCAGGGCGGCAAACTCACGCTGGTGCGTGAGTATCGGCTGACGGCAAAGCCGCCCTTTTTATACAGCTACTTCGGGATCGGCAGGCTCTGCACGCTTGACGGCATTCGCATAAAGAACCGGACCTCTGCCGCCGCGGTATAACCGGTGATCTTCAAATACAATCTTCGCGGTTAAATAAATCCAGTCGTTCGATTTATATTTCGCCGCCGTGTCGCATTTGCATAACATGCCCTTGAATTGAATGTCCTCCGAACAGCATAACATGAGCTTGCGTCCTACAACCATTTCTCCGTCACGAAGACTTTTGTTCTTGGCGACCATAACGTGTATGCGAACCGTCTTGCCCTCATAGGCCTCTGGCTTTTCCGCAAAATCCGCACACCAGAAAGCATAGTCCTCGTCCGCAATCTCAATGATCGGCGCATTCATGTCATAAGGCGGCGGATCTTCTATATCATCATATTCCACTTCGCCGTTCTTATATTCATAGGCAATGTTGGTTTTGCGGCTGACCGCACGCACAATCTTGTGAAAAGCCTGTTTGTCTAAGTTTTTCTCGTCCGCACGGTTGAATACCACAAGTTCGCAGCTTTTGAGCTTGTCATAGACAAGACTGCGCATGTTGGCGTTGTAATTTAAAAATGTCCCGGCTTCGACAAATAAAATCTCCTGGTAGACAAGCCACCCCTCCGGGAGCGCACTGTAAAAACGGTCAAGCATCCACATGCCGTTGTATTCCACTACAACGCGGTCAATGTCGTATTTGTCCTGCAGCTTGGATAAATAATCGACCGTCAGTTCGTCGGGCGAATCGACGTTTACCGCATGGAACGAACCCATGTCGCCCTTGAAACGGGATGCATCATATTCTTCGATTCCCTCTTCACAGACTAATAAAAGCGTGTTTTCACCATTGTTGAAACGCGGATCCTCAAAGGTTTCCTGAATGAATTTTGTCTTTCCGGCTTCCAAAAATCCGGTAAACAGATAAACGGGAATTTCTCTTGCATTGTTGTTCATGGCGCTTTCTTATCCTTTCCCGAATTTTCTTGATTATGCTTATATGCCGAAAACGGCCGGAATTTTGTCGGTGAGAAGCTTGGAGCCGATCACACAGATCTTGCCTGTGATTTCCGATGTGCCGCGACGGACGTTGACTTCGCCCGGTACATAGTCAAAGTGCGCCCATGTGCCGTCGGTCAGCGGAACGATTCCCTTGGCGCGCAGAATCATGCCGCAGACGTTCGGATCGTCAAGCGACGCAAGAGACGCGCGCAAGCCCTCTTCGGTGAATTTGTGCGCGGTTTCCGTGCCCCAGCTGGTAAAGACCTCATCGGCGTGATGATGGTGATGATCGTGGTCGTGGCAACCGCAGGTGCAGGTTTCGCCGTGCTCGTGTTCATGCTCGTGTTCATGTTCATGGTCGTGTTCATCGTGATTATGATGGTGCTCGTGCTCATGGTCGTGGTCATGAGCATGATCACAGCAATGGTCATGTTCCTCATGCTCATGATCGTGATGATGTTCATGCTCATGCTCTTCTTCGTGCAACAGCTCAGCCAGTTCTTCTTCCAATGTCTTGGAGCTTTCCATGGCCGATAAGATCTGAGCGCCGTCCAGCTCGTCCCAGGGCGTTGTGATAAGGGCGGCTTTGCCGTTGTGCTCGCGCAGCATGGCAACGCACTTTTCAAGCTTGTCCTCTGCCATGCCGGATGTGCGGCTTAAAATAATGGTTCCGGCGTGTTCGACCTGATCCAAGAAGAATTCGCCGAAATTTTTCATATACATACGGCATTTGGCAGCGTCCACTACCGTGACGGCGGCATTCAGCGCCGCTTTTCCGTTTTCCGCACCGAGGACGGCGCGCGTGACGTCGCTTAATTTTCCGACGCCGGACGGCTCGATCAAGATGCGGTCGGGCGCATATTCGTCGAGAACCTTGGCAAGCGCCTTGGTGAAGTCGCCGACAAGACTGCAACAAATGCAGCCGGAGTTCAGCTCATTGACCTGAATGCCGGATTCTTTCATAAAGCCGCCGTCAATGCCGGTCTCGCCGAATTCGTTTTCGATTAAAACGAGTTTTTCGCCTTTGTAGGCTTCTGCAATCAGTTTTTTGATTAAAGTGGTTTTGCCGGCACCGAGAAAGCCGGAGAAAATATCAATTTTTGTCATAAAATTTCATCTCCAATATTTGTATATGACAAGTTGCGCTATACGCTCAACGTATATTATATATCATTTTTTGCAAAAATGCAAGGTCTGTCCGCATAAATTTACGCCGTATTCCGACGGATTTCGTCAGAATACGGCGTTTTACGCAGTTTATCGGCGTGCGTTCATAAGTATTTTACAAAAATATTTTGGTCAGTATCATGAAAAGGTTTGTTTACTTTGTTCCTTCTCGTATAGTTATGAGTATGCCGAGTATGCTGTCAGAATATGAAACGCTTAAATAGGCCTTGTCGCTTTCAAGCACCAATCCAACTGCGGTATCGTTTGCGGTTGCATGCATTTCGGAGTACCCGTTGCTTTTCAGTTCTTCTACATATTGATTCGATTCTTCCAAAGAAATGTCCTTGATAAAGATCGCATACTTGCCGAAATCGGTGCAATCAAGAACATAATCTACGGTACCGTTTTGCGGTTGAGCAATCGTGTCTGTGAATACGTTGTCAGGCCATTCTGTCAGGTATTCCGGTTTAGCACTGGTTATATCCCACGCCGTGTTGTTAAGCTTGTTTATGGAATCTTTTTTCGTCGAACACCCTGTAAAAAGGGTGCAGACAAGTAATATTACCCCAAATAGCAGGGTAAGCTTTTTTCTATTGCACATGTCGTTTTCCTCTCAAATTTATGAAGAATGTCTGTTTGAAGAAAGACTTTTATTCCGCCAATTTTTTCAACGTTTCTCCCGTCACACGGTACACGGTCCATTCATCCATCGTCACTGCGCCTAACGACCGGTAAAAATCGATGCTCGGCTTATTCCAGTCAAGACAGCTCCATTCCAGTCTGCCGCAGCCGCGTTCGACGGCGATAGCGGCTAACCTTTTTAAAATCGCCTTGCCGTAACCCTTGCCGCGGTATTCGGGCTTTACGAACAGATCCTCTAAATACAGCCCGGCTCTGCCCAAAAACGTGGAAAAATTATGGAAAAACAGTGCAAAACCGACTTCTTTTCCGTCGGCGACGGCAAAAATGACTTCGGCTTTCTGCTTGTCGAAAATCCATTCTTCGAGCAGAGCTTTGTCGGCCACCACTTCGTTTTCCATTTTTTCATAGGCGGCCAAGCTGCGGATAAATTCTAAGATCAAGGCAGTATCTTTTCGTTCGGCCTTGCGGAATGTAACGGAATTCATCAAAACAACCTCCGGAAATTGCATTTGTTTCAGTGTAGCAGAAAATTGTGAAAAATTCTACCGCAGATTTATGCGCCAAAAAACTTGTTTTCAGGCAAAAAAAGAAGCTGCCGCATAAGCGGCAGCTTCACAGATTGTTGCAAAAGTCTATAAGACTTTTCGGGCGAAGCCCGATTTTAATAAAAATCGAAAAATCCGGGGACATGTGCCACGGATTTTTCACCGATAGATTCGCGAGTGTCGAAAAGCGGAGCTTTTGGGCATGAGGCGCGAGCGTACGAATCTGTTTCCGTGTCGTAAAACGCAGTTTTGCGACACGCTCAAAGAAGCTGCCGCATAAGCGGCAGCTTCTTGAACAATCGGGTTTTCGCTTAGATTTCCGGAATTTCGATTTTGATTTCCTTGCCGGCTGCATGGCTCTTTGCGATACCGTCGATAATAGCCTGATTGTAGAGGATCTGGCTGGACGGAACGGGAGCGCCCTTGGACGGGTCAATGATAGCGTCGAGGAACGAACGGATCTTCTTGTCGAACAGACTCATGCCGCTGTTGTCTTTGAGAATCGGCACAACCGTTTCAACAGATTCACCGGCAACCTGCGAGTAAATGGTCATCGGGCCGCCGACAGAGCCGTTCCAGCAGTCGGTAGACGGAATACGAAGACCTGCTTTGGTACCGAGAATGATGGTGTCGCCGGGGGTGTTGATGTTCATAGCCCAAGCGATACGGAAGTCGAGAATGATATCGCCTTCCAGACGAACGAAAGCTGCTGCGAAATCGTCAACGCCGAAGATGTCAGCATATTCCGGATGTCCTCTGTCTGCAAAGGTAGCCGGATTCTTGCCGAAGAAATCGGATTTGTAGCCGGAAACCGTGAGAGGTTTCGGATAGCCGATAGCGTTGAGAACCATATCGAGCGAGTAGCATCCGATATCGCCCAAAGCGCCGATACCGCCCTTATCCTTTTCGATGAAGGAGGTGCCGAACGGAGTCGGAATACCGCGACGGCGGCCGCCGCCGGTCTGGATGTAGTAAACCTTGCCGAGTTCGCCGGATTCAACGATCTTCTTGATCATCTGCATGTTCGGGTCGAAACGCGGCTGGAAGCCGATGGTAAGAATCTTGCCGCTCTTCTTTTCGGCTCTCATGACTTCAATAGCCTCTTCCGTGGTAACGGTGAACGGCTTTTCAAGCATAACGTTAATGCCTGCGTTGAGGGCATGGATAGCGCAAGGAGCATGCTGGCAGTTGTAGGTGCAGATGCTGACGCCGTCGAGATCCTTTTCATTAGCGATAAGCTCTTCATCGCTGTTGTAGCATCTTACGCCTTCAACACCGTGTTTCTTGAAGAAAGCTTCTGCCTTGCCGGGGATAAGATCTGCGCCTGCAACAATTTCAACATCGGGCATGTTCTTATAAGCGGCGATATGTGCGTCTGCAATCCAACCGGTACCGATGATACCGATCTTTAATTTTCTGCCTGCACCCTTGATTTCCTGTTTTGCGACCTGATTCGGGTCGAGATTGGTAGTAGATGTAGCCATGTTTGTTTCCTCCTGAAAACCTGAAATGATTGGATATATGTTACAAAATTGTATTCTATTCCAACAACATTATAGTAAACTATGTTTGTGACGCGTTCGTGAACGCCGTGTTAAACATGTTCGCAAAATGCGCTTTTTTCCAAGGAAAATCCTCTTAGCACTCGGGCAGGTTTATTTCGATTTCGTGACCGGCGCGGTGCGATTTCATAATGCCGTCGATAATGGCCTGGTTGTAGAAGATCTGGCTGGAGGGAACGGGGGCTTTGCCGCCGGTCTGGACGGCTTCGATAAACGAGCGGACTTTCTTGTCGAAAATGGTGTAGCTGTCATGTGTTTCGATGATCGGAATAACGGTTTCAACCTGTTCGCCGGCAACCGCGTGGTAAATGGTCATCGGACCGCCCACAGAGCCGTTCCAGCAGTTGGTGGACGGAATGCGGAGTCCGCCTTTTGTGCCGAGCATAATGGTGTCGCCGGGGGTGTCGATATTCATGGCCCAAGCGATACGGAAGTCAACGATGCAGCCGTTTTCGAGACGGATAAAGCCGCCGCCGAAGTCGTCAACGCCGAATTTGGAAGCAAAGAATTCGGGGTTAGCGCAGTTGGAATAGGTTTCGGGATTCGTGCCGAAATAATTGGTGATAAAGCCGGTAACGGTGACCGGTTTCGGATAGCCGATGGCGTTGAGCACCATATCGAGCGCATAGCAGCCGATATCGCCCAAAGCGCCGACGCCGGCCGTTTCGTCCTCGATAAAGGAGGTTTTCGTGCCGTAGGCCGGAATGCCGCGACGGCGGCCGCCGCCGGTCTGGATATAATAGATATCGCCAAGCTCGCCGGATTCGACGATCTTCTTGATCATCTGCATGTTGGCGTCAAAGCGCGGCTGGAAACCGATCGAAAGGATCTTGCCGCTTTTCTTTTCGGCTTTGATGATGTCGGCCGCTTCTTCGATCGTGACCGTAAACGGTTTTTCGAGAAGCACATTGACGCCGGCCTCCAAAGCCGCAATGGCACAGCAGGCATGCTGGCGGTTGTAGGTGCAGATGCTGACGGCATCGAGTTTTTCCTTGGAGAGCATTTCTTTGTAATCGGTGTAGCAGTGAATGCCGGAAACGCCGAATTCGGCAAAGAATGCCTCTGCTTTTCCGGGAACAAGGTCACAGCCTGCCACGACTTCCACGTCGGAAAATTTCATGTAGGCGCTCATATGCGGATGCGCGATACCGCCTGTGCCGATAATGCCCACGCGCAGTTTTTTGCCGGCTTTGAGAGTCTCGGCGGCTTTTTGATTGGGATCAAGATTCGTACTTGATGTAGCCATGGGGGGAATCCTCCTGTATATAATAAATGAAATGTTTTTTTCTCATTCTCTCGTTCCGTTTCCGGTAAGACGATTATAGCACAGCTTTTACCATTTTGCAAGGCTTTTGCAAACAAATCTGCAAAATATGACGCGCTTGATTTTCTTGGGCAATTTATCGCCGACAAATGAAATGTTAAATTTTCATAAGATATATTTACATATGAAAAAAAACGGTGTATAATGTATCATGTATAATCATTTGCAATCTTCTCGAAAGGAATTTATAAAAAATGTCAATTGTTACCAAAATTTTCGGTACGCGCAGCGAACGTCAGGTCAAGAAAATGAACCCGATCATCGCTAAAATAGAAGCGCTTTCCGATCACTATGCTTCCCTCAGCGAAGCGGAACTCCGCGGCACGACCCAGGTTCTCAAAGACAGGCTTGCCGCCGGCGAGACCCTCGACGATATTCTTCCCGACGCATTTGCTGCTGTGCGTGAAGCCTCTTGGCGCGTGCTCGGCAAGAAGCATTACCGCGTTCAGCTCATCGGCGGTCTTGTCATTCATGAAGGCCGTATCGCCGAAATGAAAACCGGTGAAGGTAAAACCCTTATGGCGACTTTGCCGGCGTACCTCAATGCTCTTACCGGCAAGGGGGTTCATATTGTCACCGTAAACGATTATCTGGCACGCCGCGACAGCGAATGGATGGGCAAGGTCTACAATTACTTGGGCCTTACCGTCGGCCTTATCGTCAACGGCCTTACCCAGGCACAGCGCAAGGTTGCGTATTCCGCCGATATCACTTACGGCACCAACAACGAATTCGGCTTTGACTATCTGCGCGACAACATGGTCACAAGTAAGAACAACCTTGTTCAGCGCGGTCATGCCTTTGCCATTGTTGATGAGGTGGACTCCATCCTGATCGATGAGGCAAGAACGCCGCTTATCATTTCCGGTCAGGGCGACGAGTCCTCCGAAATGTATAAAAAGGCGGATAAATTTGCCGCGTCCCTTACCGTGCATGTCATCAAAGAGCTTGACAGCAAGGAATCGCACGAAGATATTTCCGGCGACTATATTGTGGACGAAAAGGCGCGCACCGCAACGCTGACTGCCGACGGTATCCGCAAGGCGGAACAATATTTCGGCATCGAAAACCTGTCCGACCCCGAAAACGTCACCATCGCCGACCATGTCAACCTTGCCATTAAGGCAAGAGGCACTATGAAGCGCGATATCGACTATGTCGTCAAGGACGGCGAAGTGCTGATCGTCGACGCCTTTACCGGACGTATCATGATCGGCCGCCGCTATTCCAACGGTCTGCATCAGGCAATCGAGGCCAAGGAAGGCGTGGATATCCGCAGTGAATCCAAAACGCTTGCCACCATTACGTTCCAGAACTATTTCCGTCTGTACGATAAGCTTTCCGGCATGACCGGTACGGCTTTGACCGAAGAAGAGGAATTCCGCGAAATATACAGCCTTGACGTCGTGGAGATCCCCACCAATAAACCCATGATCCGCAACGATATGAACGATGTCGTTTACCGCACCATGCGCGGCAAATACAAGGCAATCGTCGAACAGATCAAAGAATGCCATGCCAAAGGCCAGCCGGTGCTTGTCGGTACGGTCTCCATCGAAAAGAGCGAGGAGCTTTCCGGACTGTTGAACCGCAACGGTATTCCGCATACCGTTCTGAACGCCAAATTCCATGAAAAAGAAGCTGAAATTGTCGCACAGGCCGGAAAATTCGGCGCCGTCACCATTTCCACCAATATGGCCGGACGCGGAACGGATATCACCCTCGGCGGCAATGCGGAATTTTTGGCGAAAAACGAAATGAAAAAGCTCGGTTATGAGCCGGAGCAGATCAATAACGCTACTAGTTATTTTGAAACCGAAGATCAAGAGGTTCTTGAACTGCGCAAGCTCTATAACGAGATCCTGGCGCGCTTTGAGGAAGAGATCAAACCGGAGACGGCCAAGGTCATCGAAGCAGGCGGCCTTTACATCCTCGGTACGGAGCGTCACGAAAGCAGACGTATCGATAACCAGCTGCGCGGCCGTGCCGGCCGACAGGGCGACCCGGGCGCATCGCGCTTCTTCCTGTCGCTCGAAGACGACCTCTTGCGTCTGTTCGGCAGTGAACGCATTCAGAATACGGTTGCCAAACTCGGTCTTGACGAGGATACGCCGATCGATTCCGGCTTGCTTTCCAACACGATCCAGAACGCGCAAAAGAACTTGGAGGGCAGAAACTTTGCCATCCGTAAAAACGTACTTATGTACGACGACGTCATGAATACCCAGCGTTCGCTTATCTATAAACAGCGCCGCGAGGTTCTTGACGGCGAGGACGTTCACGATAAAATCGTCGGCATGATCGAAAGCTATGTCACCGATGCTTGCGGCAACTTCTTGAACGGCGAAACGCCGGAGGAATGGAATCTCGATTCCTTGCGCGCATACTTCTTGGGCATCCTCACCCGTCCGGAAGACTTTGTCTACACGACGGAAGAATTGGATAAGATCGACGCGAAAGATATCGAAAACGAGCTTTTGCGCCGCGCACACGCCAAGTATGCCGAAAAGGAGACCTTGTTTGCGCCGGAGGATCTGCGCCAGATCGAACGCCTTGTGTTGCTCCGCAACGTAGACAGCCATTGGGTTAACCATATCGACGCCATGGAAGATCTGGAAGACGGTATCGGCTTGCAGGCCTATGCCCAGAAAGATCCGGTCAACGAATACCGCAGAGCGGCTGCCGATATGTTTGATGAGATGATTACATCGGTTCGCGAACAGACGGCCAAAATGATGTTGATGGTCATTCCCACCACGCAGATCAAAGCCCCGACCGCGCCCCGTGAAACAGGAGCCGGTTTGAAAGGCGGCCCGACCGCCGCACCCGTGCGTGCCTCGGACAGCATCCGCGGTAGCGTCTACGGAAGAAGCGCAAAGCCCGAAGCCAGAAAAGAACCGATCCGCAAGACGGCTGCCGAAAAGGTGGGCCGTAATGACCCGTGCCCCTGCGGAAGCGGTAAAAAATACAAAAAGTGCTGCGGCGCAGGATTACCCGATATCGATACGGACGATAAGGAATAAAGTATGGGATTCGGTTTGATTTTTACCGGATATATCACATTTCTGTTTTTCAAGGTACTGCCCCCGGCTATGCTTGCCGGGGCGTACCTCATGTGGCGCGGTCTCGGACGGCTCTCGCTTTACGGAAAGGCGTTCCGCAGGGCACAGAGCTGTTCGGCTGCGCTTATGGTTTATTTTGCGTTATATTCGGCTTTGTGGCTTGGAAAACTGTTCGGCGTGACCGACGCGTTTTCCCTCACATGGTTCGGTTACGCGGACAACCTGGTCTATCTTGCTTTGTTGCTTGTGTTTCATATCTTTCTGTATGCGGCGCTTGAAAAAATAGCGCGTGACTGCGGTTATGACAAAGGCGTGAAAAAGATATATTTTGCAAGGGTCCTGTTTGCCATGTTTATCGCGTTCAGTCTGATTTCCTTGCCGTTTGCTGCCTTTCATACCGCGGCTTATTTGCAGTATGCCGCGTTTCTCTGTCAGCTTGTATGGTATATCCACACCATTCTTCTGTTATACGGCTTTTATATGCGCGTGGCGACGCAGGAGATCATCGACGATGAAGAAAAAAAAATTGCCGAATATGACCGGAAACATACCATACCTGTCGGCCGCAAAAAAAAGTAACCGTATCGTACCGTTAAAAAGGAGTGTATCATTTGCCGGAACGTAAAATTGATATTTTACAGAAAAAAGTCTATGTCCGCGCACTCGACACTTACGAATATGACCGTGTGAACATGGTTCTTGTGCCGCTTCTTGACGCGCTTCTTGCCGATAATAAAATCGAAAAATCCGCACTTCGCGGCAAAAACGTCGTTATCAAGCCGAACCTTGTGGCAAAGCGTGAAGCGGAGGCCGGCATTACCACACATCCGTCGTTTATCCGTGCCTGTGCAGCTTATTTCGGCGCGCTTGATGCCAAGGTAACGATTGCCGACAGTCCCGGCGGTTTATACAGTGTTTCGGCATTGGACGGCATTTACAATACTACCGGTATGCGCGAGGCGGCTGCCCAAAGCGGTGCGTTATTGAATAAAGACGTTTCATACCGCCCGGTGCATAAACCGGAATATTCCAAAAATACGTTTAATCTGATTACGCCGCTTGTCGAAGCGGATCTGATCGTCAATGTCTGCCGGCTGAAAACGCATGCGCTTTGTGAGATTTCGGCGGCGGTCAAGAATCTGTTCGGCTCGATTCCGGGTTTGCAGAAAGCCGAACAGCATGCGCGTTTTCCTAAGAGAACCGATTTTGCGGAAATGTTGTGCGATCTATGTTTGATAAACGCGCCGCAGATCAATCTGACAGACGGCGTTATCGGCATGGAGGGCAACGGCCCGGCCGGGGGAACGTTAAAAAAAGTAGGCATTGTGCTTGCATCGGCAAGTCCCTTTGCAAGTGACCTTGTGGCGGCTTATCTGATGGGCTATGAGCCGGAAGAGGTCGGAACGGTCTATGCGGCGGCAAAGAGAGGTCTGTGCCCGAAAAGCGTGTCAGAACTGACGCTTGACGGGGAGCTTGACCGGTATAAGAGCCGGTTTCGCCGGCCAGACGCCAGCGCCGGCGGACTTGTTAAGCAGATTCCGACCATATTCGGCGGCGGATTACAGCAATTGTTGGCACCGCGGCCGACCGTGAACCGGTCGAAATGCATTGGCTGTGGGGCATGTAAACGGAATTGTCCGGCCTCGACCATTGAGATTGTCAACCAAAAGGCGCATATCAAGCCGAAAGCCTGTATCAAATGTTATTGTTGTCAGGAATTTTGTCCGGTGAAGGCTATCGAAATAAAAAGGAACTTTTTATTTCGATAGCAGCCGGCAGACCCGTCAGGGGCTGCCGGGGAGCCGTGGTTACTTTTACGAAAGTAACCAAAGAGGCACTTGGGGATTGCCTGTTTTTTTCCGGAAAGCTCCGGAAAGGGGCTCTTAGGGAATTTTCTTTTTTTCGGAAAATTTCCCTAAGGGACGATATACGTACTTTTCGCTTGTACGAAAAGTACCAAAAGTACACCAGAGGGTTGCGACCCTCTGGACTCCCGGGGACGGTTCAAAGCTCTACACAGGCGTACTTTTTATAGAAATTGAAACGGTTCGTCACTAAAACAGCTTTTAGGCTTTGAACTGGTGCGAAAGGGTAACTGCGGATAAAACGCAGAATCGGGTTTTGCGAAAAATCGAAGTTGCAGTGCGTGCTTGCCGCCGCAAGCAGTAGTTTAAAAGAGAAACTGCACGTTATATTGGTGCGGTGGAAAAGGGAAATGGTGTGGGGTATACTGGAAAGTTTTGTGCAAAACCATGTCTTGGGAGTACACCAAAGAAGTGTAAACTGACAAAAACTTTGAGATTTGCCCAAATATTTCTGTGTGCAGAAAATTGAGGTTTTTGCATTTTCTTACAAAACTTTCCGTTTTCCTTAAAGATAACTTACTGTTCGCAAAAACTTAAATTTCCACCAAACTCCCCCATTTCCTGAAACATATAACCTACTGTTTACCCAAATCAGAGTTTGCCTTTTTATAAATACCCAAAAATCCTTGCGCAGAAAAGTCTCCCTTTCGCACCGGTTCAAAGCCTAAAAGCTGTTTCAGACATGGAAAGCTACAATTTCTATAAAAAGTACGCCTGTGTAGAGCTTTGAACCGAGGTCGCAGGACGAAGTCCCGGCTGCTTTTTGGTTCTTTTTGCAGAAGCAAAAAGAACGTAAAAACGTCCCTTTTGGAAACTTTCGATAAAAGAAAAGTTTCCCTAAGAGCCTCTTTCCGGCTTTTCCGGAAAAGAAAAGTCTCCCAAAGTACCCCTTTTGGTGGCTTTTCGGGAAAAGCCATACCCCCCTTTCCGGGTCTCCCGGAAAAAAGAAAGGATCCCTTCCAAGATGCCTATTAAAATCCCCGGCGCATTGCCTGCGTTCGGAATCCTCGAAAACGAAAATATCTTCGTCATGACCGAAAAAAGAGCTTCTTCTCAGGATATCCGTCCTTTGAAAATAGCCCTTTTAAACCTCATGCCGACTAAGATCGTCACGGAAACCCAACTCTTGCGCTTGCTCTCCAATTCCCCTTTGCAGGTCGAACTGACGCTGATGAAAACCGCTTCTTATACACCGAAAAATACCCCCGAAGAACACCTTACTTCGTTCTACCGTGAATTTGATGAGGTGAGCTCCGAACGTTTCGACGGCCTTATCGTGACCGGCGCACCCGTCGAAGATATGCGCTATGAGGACGTGGCTTATTGGGAGGAGATTACTAAGATCTTTGATTGGTCAAAAACCAATGTCTATTCGACTCTCTTTATCTGTTGGGGCGCGTTGGCGGCACTGTATCATTTCTATGGAATTCCTAAAATCCTGCTGCCGCAAAAATTGTCCGGCGTGTATAAACACCGTGTGATCCTGCCGTCTCACCCGTTGGTGCGCGGCTTTGACGAAGTCTTTTTCGCCCCCCATTCCCGCCATGCCGCGGTTTCCCCGGAGGACGTGCGCAGCGCCGAAGGACTGGATGTGCTCGCCGATTCTTCCGAAGCCGGTATCTATCTCGCATCCAGCCATGATATGCGGCAGATCTTCGTGACCGGACATCCCGAATATGACGCCGATACCCTCAAAAACGAATATTTGCGCGACCTGTCCCGCGGTCTTTCGCCTGCGCTCCCGGTTAATTATTTTCCCTATGATAACCCCGAAAACCGCCCGAAAAACCTTTGGAAAGGCCACGCAAATCTGCTTTATTCCAATTGGCTCAATTACTTTGTCTATCAGCGCACACCGTTTGATCTGTCCGAACTTCGTTAACGTCTTTCTTATTCGGTTTTCATAAAGGTGGCACAGGCCGTGTCTGTGCAGGACTCGGCATAACCCGGTCCTACATGTACCTCCGACGCGGTGCAATACCCCTCGGTATCGTGATATTTGCAGTTTTTGACACTGCATATCAAGCCTTTTATGTGCTTGGGCGGATTGTTGAGATTTTCTGTGATCTCTTCATCAAAAAAACCTTTTGCCATGCGTATGCTTCCTTTCTGTTACCTGAATTTTCGTTCCAATTCTATTTTTACCTGTTTTGGCACATTTATGTGTCCTTTTGCCATTATTTCTATTTTTCCTCCGGAGGTCTTGATACCCGTATGATCTATACCATTGCCGACACACATTTGTCGCTGACCACCGAAAAACCAATGGACGTTTTCGGACCGCGTTGGGCGAATCATGACCGGAAATTACGTGAAAACTGGCTTTCAACTGTTACCGACGCCGATACGGTCGTGTTGCCGGGGGATATCTCGTGGGGAATTTCTTTGGAAGAGGCTGCGGAGGATTTAAAGTTTTTAGACGCACTTCCCGGAAAAAAGCTGATTGGGAAAGGCAATCATGACTATTGGTGGACGACTGTCAACAAAATGACGAGATTTTTTGAAGAAAACGGCATTACGACGCTGTCGTTCTTATATAACAATGCTTATCTTGTTGAAAACACAGTTATCTGCGGCACAAGAGGGTGGATGAGCGAATTTGGCGTAAAAGCCGAAGATGAGCGCATTATCCGCCGGGAAGCCGCGCGGTTGGAACTATCGCTTTCCGACGGGGAAAAGCTGGCGGCTGACACCGGAGCAAAGAAAATTGTATTTTTGCATTATCCGGTCGTATTCGGCGATTTTATCAATGACGAGATGTTGGATGTTCTTTACCGGCATGGGGTGGAAGATGTCTATTACGGGCATTTGCACAATGTACGGGAGAGCCAGTTGGACAAGGAATACCTTGGTATCCGGTTTCACTTGGTTGCGGCGGACTATCTTGATTTTATGCCGCAGGCGATTTAGCGGTACTTTTTCAAAAGTACCGCTAAGGGGCGGCTTTGCCGCCTGCCTATTCTCACGTGCAGCGTGAGTAGCAGACCTGGCAGGGGCTGCCGGGGAGCCGTGGTTACTTTTGCAGAAGTAACCAAAGAGGCACTTTGGGAGGGCTTTTCTTTTCGCGAAAAGCATATAAGGGACGGTTTTTGTGTTACTTTTTCGTTTGTACGAAAAAGTAACCAAAAGAGACGTTTTTACGTTCTTTTTGCTTCTGCAAAAAGAACCAAAAAGCAGCCGCGAGGGTTGCGACCCTCCCGACTCCCGGGGTGCGGTTCAAAACCCGTGCGATGGGATTATAGGTGAAATTTGAAATATTCAGTGCATTAAGATTCTTTGCAAAAATTTATAAGTGCCGCAATACGCACGGCCATGTTTTGAACCGGTGCGAACCGGAAGTGTAGTGCTAACGCAGAACCGGGTTTGGCGAAAAGATCGAAGTTGCAGTGGGGGCTTGACGCCGCAAGCAGTCGTTTAAAAGAGAAGTTGCACGTTATCTTTGGTGCAGTGGAAAAGGGAAATTGATATGAGTTGAGTGGAAAAGTTGGAGTAAAACCATGGCTTGGGGGCGCACCAAAGCAAAGCGGACAGGTAAAAAAATTTTTAGATTCCTCCGAAATGTGTTTCTGTGCAGAAAATTTGAAATTATGCCTTCTCACCTGAAACTATCTGTTTTCCGGCAAATAACTTCCTGTTCTCTCAAAAACAAATTCCCACCAAACTTTCCCATTTCCTGAAACACATAACCTACTGTCCACTCAAATCAAACCTTGCCCTTTTTATAAAAAATTACAAATTCTTATGCAGTAAAGTAACCCTTTCGCACCGGTTCAAAATATTTCCGAGCTGTATGGCACAAGGTTGCAAATTCTCGTAAAATTCTTTGATAGCCACATGACTTGCGGCTTAATATGTAATCCCCACGCTCGGAATTTTGAACCGCACCCCGGGAGTCCAGAGGGTCGCAACCCTCTGGTGTACTTTTTGGTTACTTTTTCGTACAAGCGAAAAAGTAACGTTAAAACGTCCTTGGGAACTTTTAGGGGCTTGGGGCACGCCGCAAAAAGTAACGCAAAATCGTCTCTTTTCTTGCTTTTCGCGAAACGAAAAGCACTCTATCCAAGCCTTTTGCCAAAAAGGCGACTACCCCGGCAGCCTCTGCCGGGACTGCCCCTCACGCGGCGGCGTGAGAATACGCAGGCGGCTGCGCCGCCTTTCAGGGCTTTCCCGAAGGCCCCCCTTACTTGTAAAACCAAAGGAGTATAAGCCATGAAAGATATTTCTCAAATCGATCCGAATTTCAAGATTCATACCGCCTCCGGCGGCATATTCCATAACGTGGATCTGCCCCCGTTTCGTCTGTATGGCGTAAAAAAAGATAAAGACGGCTATTTCCGCATGCCGCCCGAAATCGCGGCAAAGGTCAGCGAAGGTGTGGCAACCCTCATTCGCCAGACCGCCGGCGGACTTGTGAAATTCCGCACCAACGCTCCCAAACTCTCTCTTCGCGCCGAACAGTTGATCGGAAACGGCATTATGCCGCATATGACCGCCCTCGGCTCGGCCGGTTTCGATCTGTATTCCGGCGAACATTTCGTCGCATCGTTTCCCCCGGCGTACCCGTATGGCAACGATTACTCCTGCGAAAAAGAGCTGTATCTGGAAAAGGCAGAGCCCGACCAAGACGGTTTTTTTGAGATGACCCTGTATTTTCCCCTCTATGGCGCTTATCGCGCGATTTCTCTAAGCGTGCCGGACGGATATGAGTTCCGCTCTTCCGAAACCCCGTTCCGGAACGAAAAGCCGGTGGTCTTTTACGGTTCTTCCATTACCCAAGGCGGTTGCGCTCCGACGCCGGGTATGGGATACACCAACATCCTTTCGCGCAAATTAAATGTATATTGTCAGAACCTTGGTTTTTCTGGCAACGCCAAGGCGGAACCCGAAATGATAAACTATCTGGCGTCGCTTGAAATGGCGCTGTTTGTCCTTGATTATGACCACAACGCGCCGAATGCGGAGCATTTGTCCGCAACGCACGAAAAACTCTTTCAAGCCGTGCGCGCCGCAAACCCGGATCTGCCAATCGTCATGGCTTCTTCCATTCCGCGGCTGTATCCCGGGAATGAATTGGAAACGCGCCGTGAAATCATCCGCACAACCTATGAAAACGCCGTGAAATCGGGCGATAAGAATGTGTATTTTCTCGATGGCGCACGCTTTTTTGATAAGATTCCGTTTGATGTGGCAACCGTGGACGGCGTTCATCCGAATGGACTCGGTATGTATCTTATGGCTGAACATATCGCCGACGCTGTCAAGAAAGGACTCGGTCTATGACCCCCAGAGAAGCCGCCGTGCTGTCTTTGAACAGCGCTTTCAAAAACGGCAGATTTGTCAATCTCGAATTGGACAGTACCATAAAGAAATATGGGTTTGAAGATAAGGACAAGAGCTTTTATACGCGTCTTTTATACGGCACGGTTGAAAAAAGGCTTACGCTCGACCATTATCTTTCGCGCATTTCCGAAAGAGAGCTTTCCAAAATCGAACCACTTGTGCGCTGTATTCTCGAAACGGCGCTCTATCAAATCTTTGAGATGGACCGCGTGCCGGACAGCGCCGCCTGCGACCAGGCGACCGAGCTTGTCAAGCGACTTTGCCCCGGTTCGTATGCCGGATTTGTCAATGCGATTCTGCGGAACACCGTCCGCAAAAAAGACGCACTTCGTGCCGAAGTGCGGGCATTGACCGGCTTACGGGGCGTCAGCATCCGGTACAGCATTCCCGAATGGATCTGCGAGAGCTGGGAATCCGATTACGGAACCGGCGCGGCCGAACAGATTGCACACGGCTTTGAAAACATTCCGCCGCATCTGACGCTTCATATCAATACGCTGAAACTTTCTGCGGACGACTATTTTGCTATGCTTGACAAGTCGCTTTGTCCGCGTAAGATCGGGGATTCCGTTATTACGCTTTCCGGCAGTGCGCCGGTGGAATCGCTGCCCGGTTTTGACGAGGGATATTTCTTTATTCAGGACGAATCCAGCGCGTTATGCGCCGCGCTTGTGAGCGCCTCGGTTGCAGGAATCCCCGCGCCGACCGTTATTGATACCTGCGCCTGCCCCGGCGGAAAGACTTTTGCCATTGCTATCGGGACGGAAAACCGCGGAACACTGTATTCGTTCGACTTGCACGCCAACCGCCTGTCGCTCATTGAACGCGGAACAAAACGGCTTGGGATAACGTCTGTAAAGACAGAAGCGCGCGACGCAAGAACGCCCGACAGCGCACTTTTTGACAAAGCCGATGCGGTTCTTTGCGATGTCCCGTGTTCGGGACTCGGCATTCTTGCCAAAAAGCCGGATATCCGCTATAAAAAGAAAGAGGATATCGGCCGTTTGCCGGAAATCGGCCTTGAAATACTGTGTCAGAGCGCCAAATATGTCAAACCGGGCGGTACGCTTGTGTATTCGACCTGTACGTTGAATAAAGCGGAAAATGAGAACAACGCCGCGGCGTTTTTGGCGCAGAACCCGGAATTTGAGCCGGCGCGCCTTGCTTTCCGCGGTACGGAAAACGGCTGCAAGACGTTCTTTCCGCAGACAGATGGGACAGACGGCTTTTTCGTCGCAAAATTCATACGGAAAAATAAAGCATAAAGAGTGAACAAACGTGATAAACGAATATCGCAGCGGCAACGGAAAAGCGGATATTGCCAGCATGACCTTGCCGGAATTACAGGAATATACAGCGGAATTGTCCGAAAAAAGCGGCGTTAAGATCGAAAAATTCCGTGCCAAGCAGATTTATGAATGGCTGGTGCGCGGCGTACACGATTTTGACGAGATGACGAATCTTTCGGTGAAACTGCGCGAAGTTTTGCGTGCCGACGCCTATTTAACGTTGCCGCGCGTTAAGATCAAGCTGGTTTCCAAAATCGACGGCACGGTCAAATATCTGTTTGAGCTTGCGGACGGGGAGCGTGTGGAGAGTGTTTTCATGCGGTATGAGCACGGGAACACGATCTGCATTTCCACACAGGTGGGCTGTCGGATGGGATGTACGTTCTGCGCGTCAACGCTCGGCGGCTTGGTGCGGAATTTACAGCCGTCGGAAATGCTCGGGCAGGTTATTGCGGCAAGCAATGATATGGCTGAGCGGATCTCCAACATTGTCATGATGGGAATCGGCGAGCCGCTTGACAACTATGACAACACCTTGAAATTTCTGCGCTTGGTCAATGATCCGAACGGTTTGAACATCGGACAGCGGCACATATCGCTTTCGACCTGCGGTCTTTGCGACAAGATAAAGAGCCTTGCGGACGAGAATTTGCAGATCACGCTTTCGGTATCGCTTCATGCGCCAAACGGCGAACGCCGTGCCAAGCTTATGCCGGTGGCGCGCAAATTTTCGATAGAAGAGCTTATGGACGCGTGCCGGTATTATTTGGACAAGACCGGGCGGCGGATTTCTTTTGAATATTCGATGATACACGGGGAAAACGACACGCCGGAATGTGCACGGGAGCTTGCAGGACTTCTTTCGGGTTTATTATGTCATGTGAACCTGATTCCGCTCAATGCAGTGAAAGAGCGGTCGTATGAGAAGAGTTCGCGTGAAGCGATAGAAGAATTTATGCGGATCTTGGAGTCGCGGCACATCACGGTGACGGTACGCCGCCGGCTTGGCAGTGATATCAACGCCTCCTGCGGACAGTTAAGGCGTTCGGAAAGTTAGTCTTTTCCCGAAAAGAAACAAAAGGGCGGCTTGCCGCCATGACACTTCGCCGCTACGGCGAAAAAAGGAATGATACAGATGAATTACTTTGGACTGACCGATGTCGGCTGTGTCCGGCAAACCAATCAGGATTGTTTCCGCATTGAACGCATCGGCTCGTGCACCCTCTTTGCCGTCTGCGACGGAATGGGCGGTGCGGCGGGCGGCAGTACCGCAAGTACGGTGGCGTGCGATACGTTCGCTCACTCTGTCGAAAAGGCTTTAAGCGCCGACAGACCCGGAATCCCCTCTGACGAAACGCTGCTTCACGCGATGTCCGCCGCTCTTTCCGATGCCAATCAGGCGGTTTTTGCTCTTGCGGCGTCCGATAAGGAACTCTCCGGCATGGGAACAACGCTCTGCGCCGTACTTGTTACGGAACGGGAGAACCAAAAACGCCTTTGTGCCGCCAATGTCGGCGACAGCCGTATTTACCTCTTTCAGGACGGTAAGATCGCCCAGCTCTCGCACGACCATTCCTATGTCCAAGCCCTTGTCGATAACGGGACTATTACGCCCGATGAATCCAAACATCATCCGAATAAAAATATCATCACGCGCGCCGTCGGCACAAGCGACTCCGTTGAGGGCGATTGCTTCTTGCTCGATTTTGACGCTGACGGCTTTTTACTGTGCAGCGACGGTCTGACCAATTTTGTTTCCGATGATGAATTAAACGCACGTTTTGCGCAGTATACTAATTCCGAAGAAACTGTTAAAGCTCTTATAGAGGATGCCAAACAGGCAGGCGGCGGCGATAATATCACAGCCGTGCTCGTGCGCCGGTAAACCAAGCCGAAAAAGATCTGAAAGGAAATAGCCATGGATAACAATTCCTATGATAAACTCATAAACCGTATCATTGATAAACGCTATAAGATCGAAACCGTGGTCGGAGTGGGCGGCATGGCCTATGTGTTGCGCGCCAAGGATTTAAATACCGGAAAAGACGTCGCCATTAAAATCTTAAGTGACGAATTCAAGGACGATGAACGCGCCGTCAAACGCTTTATCAACGAATCCAAGACCGTCTCAATGCTCGATCATGAAAACATCGTCAAAATATTGGATGTCGTTATTACCGACGATCTAAAATACATCGTCATGGAATTTATCGACGGAATTACCTTAAAAGACTATATCGACCGCATTGGCACCCTCTCTTGGAAAGAGGCCGTCTATTATACCAAACAAATCTTGCGCGCCCTTTCCCATGCCCATGAAAAGCAGGTCATTCACCGCGATATCAAGCCGCAGAATATCATGCTTCTGTCCGACGGCACGGTCAAAGTCACCGATTTCGGAATTGCCAAACACCCTAATGCCGAGGCTATCACCATGACGGATAAAGCCATCGGCACTGTGAATTATATCAGTCCCGAACAGGCAAGCGGCGCACAGGTCGATTCCCGGACAGACATTTATTCTACCGGCGTTATGCTGTATGAAATGGTGACCGGCAGACTTCCCTTTATCGCGGACAGCCCGGTTGCCGTGGCCATGATGCAGGTATCCAATGACCCTGTGCCGCCGCGGGAAATCAATCCGCAGCTCCCGGTGGGGCTTGAACAGATCATCTTGAAAGCCATGCAGAAAAATCCCGACGACCGCTTTGCCGGCGCAGGCGCGATGCTCAAAGCGCTCGATTATTTCACCGAGAATCCGGACGTTGTGTTTGCCGGAGGAAAAAGCACGACCGGCGGAAGTATTGCCGCCGGAGAATCCGGCAATTATGAGGACGAGCAGAAGAAAAAAGCGCGTATGAAGAAATATGTGCGCGGAAGCCGTTCCATGTTCCCGATCATCGCAGGCGTTGCCGCGTCTTTTGCGACGGTTGCTATCGTGTTCGTGATTGTTTGGGTCCTGCCGTTCTTCAAAGGTTCGGCGCAGACCGAAAAAGACCCGAATAAAAACACGCTTGACGCACTCGGAGACGGTTTTTCCACCGCCGTTGACCGATTCTTGGGCGTTGACGGCGCTAATGCGCAAGACAGAAAAGTGACGGTGGAATCGTTTGTCGGCGAAAAATACGATGACGCACTGATTGAAAAAATGGGCACGCTCGGTTTTAATGCCGATACGGTCAACTATGTCCGAAACCCGAAATACGGCGTGGGCGAAGTGGTCCGCCAAGACCCCGAAGCCGGCGCTATTCGCTTGAAAGCGGAAAACGGACTTGTACCGGTCGTGCTGTATGTCAATATGGGACAAAAAGATATGAAAATGCCGGATTGTACGCTTTTTTATGTCACCGACGCCAAAAAAGTCATCCGTTCGGAATATAATTCCGTTTCGTCGGCGGAGCTTGCGGCGGACGCTATCTCTGTGGTCGAAGAATACCATGACACTTATCCGGCGGATTATGTTATCCGCACGGAACCTGCCGCAGGCGCTGTGGTCGAAGTCGGCGCAGATACGCATTTTACGCTGTATGTCAGCCGCGGACAGAAGATCTCCAACACCACCGTTCCGGAATTGGAAGGCTTGACGCTTGCGGCGGCCAAAAAACGAATTTTGGACGCAAAATTGGCGCTCGGCAAAATTTATTATGAAGAAAGCGCCGCTGTTGGGGCAGGGCTTGTCATGAAAGCCAGCCGTGCCAAAGGCGAAACCGTTGCGCAGACTGTGACTTCGATCGACCTTTGGGTCAGTATCGGCTCGAAAGACGCAGTTCTCACCGAACCGGAAGTTCCCGAACAGCCGGATTCCGGTCATACCGGAAATGCCGGAAACACGGGAAATACCGATCACACAGGAAATACGGGAAACACCGGCAAGACCGATAAGACGGATAAAACCGAAAAAACGGAAACGCCTTCGCCGGACGCCGTTCATACACCGGAAAACGCAGGTTCGGAACAGAATCCGGACGCCGGACAAAGCCCGGATACGGACGGAACGGCCGGTACAGGCGAAACCGGCGGCAGCGGTGCTTCGTCGGATATTGCAGGGCTTCTCGATATGCGCAATTCCGATGAATAAGCGTCTGAAAAACTTTAAGAATACTTGAAAGGAAACAGGTATGACCGCACAGCTTGAAAAACAGAATCACGGCACAGATAAAGACGCTGACGAGTCCTCTGTCTGCACCGGCCGTATCATCAAGAGTACCGGCGGTCTGTACCGCGTGGAAATTACGGAAACAGCCGACCAAGAGCTTTCCGGCACGGTCGATTGCCGTGCCAAAGGCGCTTTCCGCCGTGAAAAGCTGACGCCGTTGACCGGAGATCTGGTGCGATTGCGCAAAGCGCCGACCGGAGAGGGCTTTATCACCGGGATCCTGCCGCGCCGCAATTCGTTGATCCGACCGGCTGTGGCAAATGTCGATACGTTGATTCTTGTTATTGCCTCGGCACATCCCGATCCGGATCTGTATATTTTGGATAAACTTACGGCAATTGCCGCATTCAACGGGATCCATACCGTGCTTGCGGTCAATAAATGCGATCTGAAAAACGCCGATATCCTGCAAAATCTGTATACCGGCGCCGGAATTCCCACCGTTTGTCTTTCAGCCAACGACCCTGCTCATTTTGGAGAAGCTTTGGAACAGCTCCGCCGTGCCGCACGGGGAAAAGTCTGCTTTTTTTCCGGCGCGTCCGGCGTAGGAAAATCGAGCCTTTTAAACGCGCTCTATCCGTCGCTTGCGCTTGAAACCGGCGAGATCAGCCGTAAGATTGCGCGCGGCAAGCATACCACGCGCGTGACTGAGCTGTTTAAGGTGGAAGAAAACACATATATCGGCGACACCCCCGGATTCAGTATGGTGGATGTGGCCGGGTTCCGCTTGCTTACCTCGGAAGGGCTGCTTGATTCTTTTCCGGACATTGCCGCTTATGCGCACGGTTGCCGGTATACCGATTGCACGCACTTGTGTGAGGACGGCTGTAAGGTGGTCGAAGCGGTAAAGGACGGGAAGATTGCTGTATCACGCCATGAAAGTTTTGCGCGTTTATATAAAGAATTGAAAGCGGTTGACCCATGGAAAAAATAAGCAGGGCAATTTTTCGGAGGAAACAATGACGCAAAGCAAGGAAACGGGATTAAAAGGCAAAGCACCGCGCGAATCGCGCACCGAGCAGGTGCAGATTCTGTCGCAAGGCTCTCTCAACGGCTGCAAAAGATTGTTCGGCGGCAAGCTCATGGAGTGGATCGACGTGGTTGCCGCTGTTACGGCGCGCCGCCATTCCGGCAAGAATGTCACGACGGCTGCCGTCGATTCTCTGGAATTTAAGGCGGCCGCTTATGCAAACGATACGGTTGTCTTAGTCGGGACTGTGACTTATACCGGGAATACTTCCATGGAAATCTGCGTCAAAACCTTTGTGGAGTCCTTGGACGGCACGAGGCAGTTAATCAACAAGGCATTTGTCATTATGGTTGCGTTGGATGCGGACGAGAGACCGACGCGTGTGCCGCCCCTTTTGCCTGAAACCGATGAGGAAAAAGCCGAATGGGAAGAGGGAAAAGAGCGGAGTGCCGCAAGAAAGGCGCGCCGGCGGACAGATTCGCCGGAATGACAGACTGCCGGCACATGGTTTTCACATTGAGCGGATATAATATTCACATCAAAAAGTATAAAAGGAGTTTTTTTGCTTCTTGACATAACAGAAAGGATGTTTCATATGGAAATTACTTTGACAAAAGAGAATTATAAAGAAATTGTGGAAAATGCGGCATGTCCTGTTTTGATCGACTTCTGGGCGACTTGGTGCGGTCCGTGCAAGATGATAGCCCCGGTCATTGAGCAGGTTGCCAAGGACAGAAAAGATATCAAGGTCTGCAAGGTGAATGTAGACGAGGAAGAAGAGCTTGCCGTGAAATTCGGCATTCAGTCGATTCCGACGTTGGTTCTTATCAAAAACGGTGTTGTGACAGGACGTGCTGTCGGTTATCGCGATTACAACGGTATTATCGATTTTATCGACATGTAAGAGAGGAAGACCCGTGTGGTACGTTTGAATTCCGACAAGGAGATTGTGAAAACCGTGAAAGAGGGGCTTGCCGCGCGCGGCGGATATTGTCCGTGTGTGCGTGAAAAGAGCGAGGACACCAAGTGCATGTGCAAGGAGTTCCGCGAGCAGATAAAAGATCCTAATTTTGTTGGTTTTTGCCACTGCATGCTATATTACAAGGACAACACATAAGCTATTTTTGTGCAAAAGAATTGCAAGGGTGCATAGCCCTTGCAATTCCCCCGCTTTTCTTTATAAGAAAAGCGGGGGAAAAGAAATTCGATTTTGCCGCCCGACGGGTTTGCCGCCGGGCGGCTTATGTTTTTCCGGAAAGCCCGGAAAGGGGCTGTTAAAGAAGTTTGACTTTTCCCGAAAAGTCTCCAAAAGAGACGGTTTTTGTGTTACTTTTCGCCTCTGCGAAAAGTAGCCAAAAGCAGACCAAGGGCCGCGGCCCTCTGGACTCCCAGGGTGCGGTTCAAAATTCCGAGCGTGGGAGTTATTTATTAAATCGTAAGTTATGTGCTATCAAGATGTTTTGCAAGAATTTGCAACTTTGTGCCATATAGCTCGGAAATATTTTGAACCGGTGCGAGACGGCGGCTTTACTGCGCAAGGATTTGTAGTTTTTTATAAAAAGATATGCTCTGATTTGGGCGGACAGTAGGTTATGTATTTCAGGAAATGGGAAAGTTTGGTAGGAGAGTGTTTTTTTGAGCAACAGATTATTACTTTTCAAAAATGAGAAAGTTTGGTGGAAATTTGATTTTGTGGTGGAAAGAGAGCTATTTATATAAAAGAGAATTTCCTGTTGAAACAAGCTTTTTTACGTTTTTTCCGAACAGAGAATTTTTTATTCGGACAGAATCGCAAAATTTCAAGTTTTCTACACACAAAAACATTTTGGATAAATCTAAAATTTCGGTCAGTGTACATTATTTTGTATAATACCAAGCCATGATTTTGCTCTGACTTTTCCGTCAGCCCACGCAAGTTTCCCTTTTTCACCGCACCAATATAACGTGCAGTTTTTCTTTTAACCAACCGCTTGCGGCGCCAAGCCCGCACTGCAACTTCGATTTTTCGCAAAAAACCGATTATGCGTCTGATGAAAATTTGCGGCTCGCACCGGTTCAAAGCCTAAAAGCTGTTTTAGTGACGAACCGTTTCAATTTCTATAAAAAGTACGCCTGTGTAGAGCTTTGAACCGTCCCCGGGAGTCCAGAGGGCCGAAGCCCTCGGTCTGCTTTTGGTTACTTTTCGCAGAGGCGAAAAGTAACAGAAAAACATCCTTTTGGTTCTTTTGGCTAAAAGCAAAAAGAGCGTAAAAACCGTCTCTTATATGCTTTTCGCGAAACGAAAAGCGCTCTTTCCATGCCTTTCCGAAAAAGAAAGGCACGCCCCTTTTGTTACTTTTCGCAAAAGTAACCACGGCTCCCCGGCCGCCCCTTCACGGGCGGCCACTCACGCTGCGCGTGAGCCTATGTAGACGGCTGCGCCGCCTTTTTCTTCGTTTTTGCCATAAAATTGCCCTAAAATCAAGATTTTTTATAATTTTGTTGTTTTTTGCTCTTGCAATGGGACAAACTATATGGTATAATACAAGATAGAAAAATTTGTTAAATTTTTATTTATCGAAAGGTGCGAAAACTATGTTAAACAAAAAAACCGTAGAAGACGTAAATGTAACCGGCAAGCGCGTTCTTGTCCGCTGCGATTTCAACGTACCGCTCAAAGACGGCGTCATTACCAGCGATAAGCGTATCGTCGCCGCTATTCCGACCATTAAGTATCTGCTTGACAAGGGCGCAAAGGTCATTCTTTGCTCTCATATGGGCAAGCCGCACGCTATCTTTACCGAAGGCTTCGGTCTTGACAAGAAAGAAAAGAAAAAGGTAGAAGCTCTTCCGGAAGCTGAACAGGCTGCCGCAAAAGCAGAACTCCTCGAAAAAGCAAAGAAAAACGACCCCGTTAAATTCACCTTGAAACCGGTTGCTGATCGCTTGAATGAACTCCTTGACGGCAAAGTTACGTTTGCTAAGGATATCATCGGTGACGACGCCAAAGCCAAGGTTGCCGCTCTTAAAGACGGCGAAGCCGTTCTTCTCGAAAACGTCCGTTTCGACGCGCGTGAAACCAAGAACGATCCGTCGTTCTCCAAAGAACTTGCTGCCCTGTGCGATATCTATGTAAACGATGCATTCGGTTCGGCTCACCGTGCTCATTGCTCGACGGCCGGCGTTACCGAGTTCGTCAAGGACGCTGTCTGCGGTTACCTCATTCAGAGAGAAATCGAAGTCATGGGCGGCGCACTTTCCGACCCGAAGCGTCCGTTCGTCGCAATTCTTGGCGGCGCAAAGGTTTCCGATAAGATCGGTGTTATCAACAACCTGATCGATAAGGTTGATACGCTCATCGTCGGCGGCGGTATGGCTTATACGTTTATGCGCGCACTCGGCAATTCGACCGGTACGTCTATCTGCGAAGAAGATAAGATCGACCTTGCCAAAGAGCTTATGGAAAAGGCTCGTGCCAAGGGCGTCAACTTCCTGCTCCCGGTTGATAACATGATCGGCCGTGAATACGATGAAAACACGGTCTTTATGAGAATTTATTCCGACGCTATTCCGGATGGCTGGATGGGGCTTGACATCGGTCCGACCACGCAAGAATTGTTTGCAAAGACAATTGTTGGCGCAGGCACGGTTGTTTGGAACGGCCCGATGGGCGTTTCCGAATGGGAAAACTTCGCAAACGGTACCAAAGCCGTTGCAAAGGCAGTCGCTGACAGCGGCGCTATTTCCATCATCGGCGGCGGTGACAGCGCAGAGGCCGTTGAACGTCTCGGATTCGCTTCTAAGATTACGCATATTTCCACCGGCGGCGGCGCATCCCTTGAATTCCTCGAAGGCAAGGAACTGCCCGGTATCGCTTGCCTGAACGACAAGTAAAATAAAAAAACGCGTAACACACTCTGATTTAGGGTGTGTTACGCGTCAATCTGCTGCAAAAGACTTGAATCCGATTCTGGAAATAGATAGGAAATTCAAGAACATGTGTAAATTGAAAGAAAGAAGAATCTGACATGAGAAAGAAAGTTATTGCAGGCAACTGGAAAATGAATAAAACGCCGACCGAAACCAAGGCGTTTGTGGAAGATTTAAAGAAAGTCGCAGAAGGCAAAAACGGTTGCGATATCATCATTTGCGTTCCGTTTGTCGATATCCATGCGGCTGTGGAAGGTACAAAGGGCACCAATATCAAGGTTGGCGCACAGAACGTACATTTTGCTCCGAGCGGTGCATATACCGGCGAGATCAGCGCAAGCATGCTTCTTGACTGCGGCGTGGAATATGTTGTAATCGGCCATAGCGAAAGACGTCAGTATTTCGGCGAAACCGACGAAACGGTAAACGCACGCGTTAAAGCGGCTCTGGAAGCAGGATTGAAAGTCATTCTCTGCATTGGCGAATTGGAAAAAGAACGCGATCAGGGAATCACGGCTGAAATTTTAGGCAAACAGACCAAAGTGGATCTGCTTGGTGTTACGGCAGAACAGATGAAAAACGTTATCATCGCATATGAGCCTGTCTGGGCTATCGGCACGGGTAAAACCGCAACGACGGCACAGGCTGACGAAGCTTGCGGCGTTGTCAGAAGCGTTGTAGAAAGCCTTTACGGCAAACCTGTTGCTGACGAGACCATCGTTCAGTATGGCGGCTCGATGAATGCCAAGAACGCGGCTGAACTTCTTGCCTGCGAAAACGTTGACGGCGGCCTTATCGGCGGTGCTTCGTTAAAAGCTCCCGATTTCGGCGTTATCATTGACGCGGCTCAGTAATCGATAAAAAATCGCCTGCTTTTCTGAAAAGAAAAAGCGGGGAAAACGAATGATAAAGTTTCGCCCGACCGTTTGAAAAAACGGTCGGGCTTGTTTGTTATTTCAAGGGGTCTCTCTAAGCAATCCGAATGGGGTTTTTGTTTTTTTTTAGATAAACGGCAGAAAGAATCCTATTCTACCGTTACTGTAAAACTGCTGCCGGCTGTTTTTTTCGAGAGAATTACGCGATAGATCGCATCGGAATCCGGGTAGCTGTGTTTCCAGAACGGATGCTCTGCAAGCGGCAGAATTTCGACGGTATAGTCGAAACCTTCCGGATAGGTTATCACCGCCCGAACGCCGTTTGAAGTCACTGCAAACGATCTGTCGCTGACAGGTTCCGGCGTGGCACATAAAATCAGATTGATTTTCAACAGTCTCTCATGGTCGAGTGCGATATCGTTGAGAATCGTGACCCCGGCGTCGGTAACAGACGTTGTTTTTTTGTAGGCAAGTATACCGCTTTCGGGCGCATAGGCCTTTTCAAGCGTCATGCTTGCAGACAAGGCCGCTGTGTCTACGGCAAAATTTTCCGCATGATATTGGACGCCCGGCAATTGCTCGGTGTTGTCGGTTGAAAGCGTGTTGTGATAGATCGAACGGTTGGACGGGAGCGTATACCGTTTGTCGCTGAACGTGAGTTTGGTGTATTGGTCGTTTCCGATATCGATAAGAATCGGCGCTTGATCCTTGAAAACGATATTGGTACCGATGTCGTTGTGATTGTGGCTTTCGGCATTGTGACCGCCCTTGAACGCGGCATAATACGGCCCTTTGCGCAAGAATGCAAGTCCAAGGTCGCTCTGCACTGTCACTCCTTGCGGCTGAAACGGCTCTTCCGGTTTTTGTAAGACCGTGCAAAGTTCAATCAGTGAACGGTAACCGTGTTCGGCGTCATCAAGCGTACAGACGGAATTCATGCTGCTTGCCCAACAGCACACCGCTTGGTTTCCGGTATATTTCCCGAATGCATATACAGACGTATAATTTTTATATAAATACGACCGGCAATCGGCGAAATTGGCGAAACGATCGCCCGAAATGTTCATTTTCATAAGGTATTCCGACATGTTTTTCAACTGCGGCTCATTAAAGAAGTTTAGTTTTCCGCCGGTCATGTCATAGATGACCAATAAGGCCATAAACGTAGATAAGCCGGCGGCAAACCAATAGCCCGGGCCTTCATCACAGCCGCCCTCTGGCTTTATGGTATCCAGATAGACCGAAAGCGAAGCTAATGCCGTATCGGTGATTTTTTCGCGCTTTTCGGCGTCTGTACAAGTGAGAGAAGCCGCACAGAGAATGTTGGAAATGATCCACGGACACCAGTTGTTGACATACTTGGTGCGTTTTCCTGCCCACCAATAATAATCGGTATATTTCAAATACGGATCAAACAGCCGTCGGTTGATCTCATACAGAATCCGGTCGTTTATGACAAAAGGCACTTCTTTTTCAAACTCATCTTTGAGTAAGAAATGGATGACAGCCAGTTCCGCGCCCATAGAAGCGGCAAACAAGTCCAAAAAGGACGCTTCTTCTTTATAATCGCACGGCAATTGCAGGATATTCATTCCCGCAGGACGTGCGGCTGTATTGCCGGAGGTATGAGCCGGGAGTCCCCAGGTCGGCATGTTAAGTGTATCCCAGACCAGATCGATGAGTTTGGACATATATTTTCCGCTATGGGTAGCGTATTCGGCGAAAGCGAAAGCAAACATCATTTTTTTGCGCAAGAAATACGGGTTTTCGTAGTGAGTGCGGTTTCCGTTCTGCTCAAACTCACGGTAGAGGCTGGCCGTGAGCAAGGGGATGTCTTTGTCGAGCAGCTCATCAGCCGTTTTAACGATTTCCGGGACATTTTCCGGTGCGATATAAGATTCTGTCTTTTTATAATCAAACAGAGGTTTATATTCATCAAAGGGTAAAAGCAGATTTTTGGCGGTAACGCCGGTTAAAAAGCTCATGGCAATTCTCCTGTTCTGAACGCCGGGAAGGCGGTACTTTTCCCGAAAAGTCATCAAAAGGGGGCTTGGGGGTGCTTTTCGTTTCTCGAAAAGCAAAAAAAGAGACGATTTTACGTTACTTTTCGCTTCTGCGAAAAGTAACCAAAAGCAGACTGAGGGCTGCGACCCTCTGGACTCCCGGGGTGCGGTTCAAAATTCCGAGCGGTGGATTTTTTTGATTAAGTTGCAAGCTGTGTGCCTATCAAGAAATTTTGTGGGAAATTGAAGTTTTGTGTAATATAGCTCGGAGTATTTTGAACCGGTGCGAGAGGGTAGTTTTACTGCGTAAGGATTCGCGATGGTTTATAAAAAGGCAGAGTTCGATTTGGGGAGACAGTAGGTTATGTGTTTCATAGAATGGGTGAGTTGGGTGGGAGGTTGTTTTTGTGAGGGGCAGATTGACAAGTTAGTGAAAAAGAGAAAGTTTGGCGGGAATTTGTTTTTGAGAAAACAGAGAGTTTTTATTTGGAAAAACGGATAGTTTCAGGTGAAAAGGCAAAATTTCAAGTTTTTACACACGAAAGCATTTTGGATAAATCTTAAATTTTTCACTGACTCACATCACTTTTAAATAATGCCAAGCCATGGTTTTACTCAAAAACTTTCGGTTAACTCACACCGATTTCCCATTTTTACCGCACCAATATAACGTGCAGTTTCTCTTTTAAACAACCGCTTGCGGCGGCAAGCCCGCACTGCAACTTCGATTTCCGAAAAACCTGATTCTGCGTTTCATCCAAAGTTTTCCTTTCGCACCGGTTCAAAACATGGCCGTGCGTATTGTGGCACTTATAGATTTTTGCAAAATTTGTTAATTCGCTAAACCTTTCAAACTTCACCTAAAATCTTATCGCACGGGTTTTGAACCGCACTCCGGGAGTCTAGAGGGCCGCAGCCCTCGGTGTACTTTTTGGTTACTTTTTCGTACAAGCGAAAAAGTAACATTAAAACCGTCCCTACTTGCTTTTCGCGAAACGAAAAGCACTCTTTCCGGGCTTTTCCGGAAAAGAAAAGCTCTCCCAAACTGCCTCTTTGGTTACTTTTGGCAAAAGTAACCAGGCTCCCCGGCAGCCCCTGCCGGGTCTGCCCCTCACGCTGACGCGTGAGAATCGGTCGGCGGTTTTGCCGCCCATTAGGCTAACAGCGCAAAAAAATCCTTTATCCGGGCGGCAAATTCGCGTATGTCGCGTAAAACCTGCCCACGGTATGTGAACGGGTCGCTGTTCACTCCGTTCGCGTCAAGGCCAATCTTGTCAGCAATGTATAAAGCCCGGTATAAGTGATACCGTTGGGTGACCGCTACGATCTTCTGCATGCCGAAAACATTTTTTGCCCGTTCCAGACTCTCGTAGGTCGAATATCCTTTTGGATCTTCCAGAATGCTTTGCTCCGGCACACCGCACGATAATAAATATTTTTTCATCGCCGTTACTTCGTCGTAATCCTCCGACGCGCGGTCGCCGCTGATGAGGATTGTGTCCGATACGCCGCTTTCCCATAGCTTGTACGCAAAAGAAAGCCGGTCGCGCAGCATGTCGCTCGGGCTTCCGTCCGGTCTCAACCCGGCGCCGAATACCAGAATGCAGTCCGCATGACTGCCGTGCATCGCTTCTATCGCGTAGATTTTTTTTCCGCCGTTATGTATTACATGTAAGTTGATACAGGCTCCAATCAAAAGCAAAACTAAGCCGATAACGACAAGTATCGTCAGTGTGCGTAAAAATTTCCGTGTTCTTTCGCTCATACTTTTTCGCTTTCATACGGTGCAAAAAGACCCGTAAGGTAAGTATAGCTTTCCTTTAATGTACCAGCGAAATCGCGCCCTGAGGCAACGCCGCCCTCTATCGAGAAACGTCTGTCATAACCGCTTTGAGCGAGCGCTTTGAAGAACGCGCGGTATGCTTCATCGTCCCCGTCGCCGGGCAAAGGGACAGCGCGGCTTGACGTGGGACTTGCCAAGTGTACATGTCCTACATACGGCGCAAAACCGGCAACGTCCGCCGCCGTCTCGCCGGATTTGGTCATATGGTAGAAATCGCATAACACACCGACGCGCGGATGGTTTACCGCTCTTGCAATGTCTGCCGCTTCACGGCAGGTGTTGATAAAGTTGGTTTCGGATTCCTGCAATTCTTCAATGTTCAGGCGTGCGTCGTATTTTTCGAGCATGGGCACGACTTCATCTGTAAGAAGCCCGACAAAAAAATCTTTTGCACGGTCGCGGTTATAGCCGTCCGGAACTCGCCGCATAAAGCCGCTGCCGAACGAAATGCTTTCAAAATGTATTTTCCGCGTTGTTTCAAAGGCACGTGCAATGTATTCGCGCGTTTTTCCGATATCGAACGAACCGTCAAAAAACGCGCCCAGCGTGGACGGGAAAAAGCCGTTGGCGGCAACCGGCGTTAAGGAATATTGATTCAGAACGGCGAGATACTCGTCTATCTGACTTTCGGTTTTGGCGGCCAGCTCGGAAAAACCGACTTCAACAAAGGAAAAGCCGGCGTCTTGGGTCTGTTTCAATCTTTCCGGCGAAAAGCCGCCGACGCACATGGCCGGTTTTGCATAAGTAAAATGAAGAGAATCTGACATAGGGAACACTGCCTTTCTTTTCTGTTTTCACGCATAGTATATCATGAAATTCCGCACAAATCAAGCTAAATTCACCTTTTTGTGACAAAAAGTACGATTTGTGCAAAAGTGTCCCCCAAATACCTGAACCCGTGCGGAACAGCGGGTTGCAACGCGATAAAAGTGCCCTTTTTTTGCAGAATAGTGTCTTGTAATTGAAAAAACGTTATGCTATGATAAGAGCGATAGAGAGGTACATATTATGTCAAAGGAAAAAATACTCGTTATCGGCGGCACCGGTGCCATGGGTGTTTATTTGGTACCGCTTTTAGCTGAAAAGGGCTATTTGGTGGATGTTCCGTCGCTTGAATTGCCGGAAAACGACAATCCGTCCGTGCGATACTTCAAAGCGGATTGCAAAAATGCCGAAACGTTGGATAAACTGCTTGCAAATGGCTATGATGCCATTTACGATTTTCTTATCTATCCGGGCAATGAGTTTTCCGGCGTATATGAAAAACTTTTAAAGAGTACCGAACAATATATTTATTTTTCGTCCTATCGGGTTTATGCCGGAGAAGCTCCTGTTACGGAAGATTCTCCAAGGCTTCTTGATGTATCGGACGATAAGGAATATCTTTCCGTCTGGCCGCAGGAATATTCATTGTATAAAGCAATCGACGAAAACATACTTCGCGAAGGTCCCTATCGGAATTATACCATCGTCCGTCCATCCATTACCTATTCCAAACGGCGTTTTCAATTAGTGACGTTAGAGGCGGACACGCTTATTGCCCGTGCAAAAGCCGGAAAAACCGTGCTTTTGCCTGAAACGGCGGCGAACGTTCAAGGTACATTGACTTGGGCCGGCGATACGGCAAAAATGTTAGCGGCGGTTGTTTGCAGCGAAAAATCGATTGGCGAGACCTATACGCTTGCTACTGCCGAGCATCACACATGGAAAGAAATTGCTGAATATTATCAGGATCTGATCGGTCTTCGCTATGAATTTATTCCGGAGAAGGATTACTTGGATTTCTTTGGTTCTTGGCGGCAATTTTCCGGTTATCAGTTTCACTATGACCGCTTGTTTGACCGCGTGATCGATAACGCAAAGATTCTCGGACTTGCCGGTTTGGATCAGAAAGACCTTATGCCGTTGTACGACGGCCTGAAAAAGGAGCTTTCTGCGTTGCCGGACGATGCGTTCCGCTCACAGGGCGATACTGGCCGCCGGATGGACGAGTATCTTAATAAACGAATTTAACGAACAAAAGGAGTATATACCAATGAACATGGAACTTGATTTTAAAGGAAAAGCCGTTATTATCACAGGCGCGGCAAGCGGCATGGGATTATGTGCGTCGCAGAAATATGCCGAAGCAGGGGCGCATGTTGTCATGTGCGATGTCAATGCAGAGGGATTAAAAACGGCAAGTGAGGGAATTACACCGGCGGATGGCGGTTCGGTGGAGCCGTATGTTATTGATATGCGCGATTATGCGGCAGTGGAAAAACTTGCGTTACACGTAAAAGAAACGTATGGTCATATCGATATTACGGCAAGTTTTGCCGGCGGTTCGGCCGGACGCGTTTGCAAAGAGTTCAAGCCGTTTCACGAACTTTCGATCGATGCGATCAACTGGGGTGTAGATGTCAACTTAAAAGCGCCGATGTATTTGGCACGCGCGGTTCTTCCGATCATGTTGGAGCAGAAGAGCGGCGTTATTATCAATATCGGTTCGATTACCGGCGTATCGGCGGCTCAGGATGCGGATTACAGTGCGGCAAAATCGGGACTTATCGGTTTTACCAAGAGTATTGCAATCATTGGTGCGCCGCACGGGGTCAGATGCTGTCTGGTATCGCCCGGCGGTGTGATGACGCGTCCCGGCATGGCAGGGTTCAAATGTCCGATGAACCGTGTGGCGGAGCCGGAGGAGATCATCAATGTTGTGTTATTTGTCTCGTCGGACAAGGCGTCGTTTGTGACGGGTGACAACTATCTTGTAGACGGCGGGCGCGCCTGTGGGGCGATGGCCTGATAAAAGCCGCAAGGGCAATTGGCCCTTGCGGCTTTTGCTTTTCCGCAAGTGTCCGGAAAGAGGCTCTTAGGGAAATTTTCTTTTTTAGAAAAATTTCCCTAAGAGCCGATAATACATGCTTTTTGGTTCTCGAAAAGCAGAAAAGAGACGGTTTTTGTGTTACTTTTTCGCTTGTACGAAAAAGTAATTAAAAGGGGACGTTTTTACGTTCTTTTTGCTTCTGCAAAAAGAACCAAAAGGACGATTTTCTGTTACTTTTCGCCTCTGCGAAAAGTAACCAAAAGCAGACGGGGCTCCGCCCTGCGACCTCGGTTCAAAACCCGTGCGGTGGGATTTTAGGTGAAATTTGAAAAATTTAGCGTATTAAGTTTTTTTTGCAAAAGTTTGTTAGTGCCGCAAAACGCACGGCCATGTTTTGAACCGGTGCGAAAGGGAAACTTTTGATAAGACGCAGAATCGGGTTTTGCTAAAAATCGAAGTTGCAGTGCGGGCTTGCCGCCGCAGGCAGTCGATATAAGGAGAAACTGCATGTTATCTTTGTTGCGGCGGAAAAGGGAAACCGGTGTGGATTAAACGGAAGTTTTTGAGTAAAACCAAGCTTGGCATGATACAAAAGGGATGTAGGCTGGTAGAAACTTTGAGATTTTTCCAAAATATTTATGTGTTCAGAAACCCGGAGTTTTTATTCTCTCGAAGTTTTCCATTTTCTCCAAAATGATTTTCTGTTCTCTTAAAAAACAATTTCCCCAAAAACTTTTCCATTTTATGAAACACATAACCTACTGTCCGCCCAAATCGGAGCATGCCTTTTCAAAAACACCCACAAATCCTTGCGCAGTAAAACTACCGTCTCGCACCGGTTCAAAATATTGCCGAGCTGTACGGCACAAGGTTGCAAATTCTCATAAAATTCCTTGATAGGCACATAGCTTGCGGCTTAGCAAGTAATCCACCGCTCGGAATTTTGAACCGCTCCCCGGGAGTCCAGAGGGCCGCCGCCCTCTGGGGTACTTTTTGGTTACTTTTTCGTACAAGCGAAAAAGTAACATTAAAACCGTCTCTTATATACTTTTCGCGAAACGAAAAGCGCCTCTTTCCAAGCCTTTTGCAACAAAGGCTTTCCCCTTTTTGGAGACTTTTCGGGAAAAGCCATATCCCTTTTGTTACTTTTTCCAAAAGTAATAACGTCTGTGCCGCCCTGAAAGGGCGGCACAGACGCATAGACGCATAAAATCTAATCCGAAAAAACCGTCAGAACCTCTTTTTCACAGTTCTCCGGCGAATAGCGCCATAAGTCAATGTGGTCGGCATCTATGTAATAGGCCGGTTCGCCGCCCTGTACCGGACAGGGCAGCGAGCTGTCCACAATGACAAGCTTGATCTTCATCTTTTCCGGCAGAATGCTCTTTATGTAAACTGCCGCACAATGCCCGACTACCGCCCCTTCACACCATTCCGCAAGCCCTGCAAGATTCGGCGCAAGCTCAACGAAAATTCCGTACGGCTCAATACTGCGGATAATGCCGGCCGCCGTTTCTCCGGCACAAAAATGTGCCGCGTTCTGCTCCCATGTACCTAAAAGCTCCTTGTGCGTCAACGTGATGCGCCCGGTCTGACGATCGTTGGACTTGACGACGCATCGGATACAGTCTCCGGTCTTGAAACGCTCTTTGGGGTGAGAAATGCGCGATACCGAAATGCAATCTACCGGCAACAGCGCGACAAGCCCACAGCCGATATCGCAAAAACAGCCGAACGGCTCAATGTGGGTGATCCGCGCGTCTAAAATATCTCCGGCACGCAACAGCGCCGCTCTTTTTTCATAGCATTCCAACTGCGCCGCCCGGCGTGACAGGGTAAAAGATGGCTTTTCTGCGCCGCGCACAATACCGGTTATCTTAAAACAGACCGGTTTCCCCACGCGTGTGATGACGGCAATGTCTCGAATTTCGCTTCCGTCAATGCTGTATGCCGCCTCAGAACGCGGAATAACGCCGCGGAATGCGCCAAACTCCACAATGAGCGCATGCGAACTGTCGCATAAGGCCGCACGCCCCTCCAAGATCGCGCCGCTGTTCATGGCGTATTCAAGCGATGCAAGCGAAGATGTGTACTCTCGGTTTTCCGGCGTGTCGATAAGCGCGCCCTCCGGTTTGTAGATATCCATGTTTCTGCCCATCCCTTTCTCTTATGTTTCATCCGGTCTTTAACGGAAAATCTTGTGCAAGAACCGGAGGATTTTTCGTTTTATCCTATTCGTTTTCCGGGAAAAATATGTGCAAAATGCGTGGAAACGCCTTCCTTTTGTGCAATGCTTACAAAAACGATGTGCCAAAATTGTGCAAACCGAAAAAATATAAGTTTTTATGAAAAAATCAATTGATTCTCTTGCACTTTAATGCTATAATATAGAATGATACATGAATATACTGTCCGTATTATTCCTGTTCGGGCGGAAAACGGATTGTTATTGAAAACTTTGGAGGCGACTATCAACATGAAAAAACTCTTAGCTCTTGCACTTGCCGTCGTTATGGTATTCGGCATGTTTGCGTTTACCGCCTGCGGCAAGAAAAACGATGATGACAAGGGCGCAATCATTCAGATGTATCTAAGCGCGTTCCCGACAAATCTCGATCCGACCGAATCGGTTTACGCTTCTTCGGACAACGCCAAGCTGTTCGGCCTTTTGTATGAGGGCCTTTACACCATCAACAGCAAGGGCGAATTGAAGAAAGCTCTTGCCGACAAGGTGGAATATTACGTTGACGCGCGTGACAATACGTTAAAGTTGGAAATCAAATTGAAGAACAGCCGTTGGAGCGACGGTATTATTGTGGATGCCGACGACTTTGTCTATGCTTGGCAGAGACTTCTCTCGCCGACTGCCGACCATTCCGCCGCGTCCCTTTTATATCCGGTCAAAAACGCCCGCCGCGTCAAGGAAGGCCTTTGCTCGGTCAACGACCTCGGCGTATGCGCGATCAAGGATAATGTCATTCAGATCTCCTTTGAACCGGAATATACCAACGTGGAATACTTCCTGCGCCGTTTGGCAAGCCCTGCGCTTGTTCCGCTGCGTGAGGACAATGCCTCCAAATTTGATGACGAAGAAAACATCGATTATACCTGGAACGCTTCCACCACACTCGGACTTCCCCTTACCAACGGCGCTTTCAAATACAGAAAGCTTTCCTCCAAATCCATTGAACTGGAACGCAATCTGCACTATGATAATGTCAGCGCTTCGGAAGATAACCCTGTCGATAAGGTCGTCAAGCCCTATCAGCTTATCACCCTCCTTTCCGAGGGCGACAGTGCTGAAAAACAGTTAGAACGTTTCCAGAACAAGGATATCTTCTATCTCAACCTCAGCGAAGCCAAAACCGAAACTATCGAATCGGCCGGCAAGGTCACCCAGACCGCGCTCCCGTCGGTGTATACATATTTCTTTGATACTACAAGCGAACTTTTCTCGGACGCACGCGTGCGTCAAGCTCTTTCGATCGCCCTTGACCGCGACCATATCAATTCCCTCACCGGCCGCAAAACCAAAGCCGCCGAAGGCGTTGTTCCGTTCGGTATCAAGGACGTGGACGGCAAGACCGAATTCCGCAAGGCAAACGGCAAACAGTTCACTCCGACCGGCGACATGGAGGCCGCAAAGGCGTTATTAGCCGAAGCAGGCGTGAAAAAAGGTTCGTTCACGGTTGAATATAATAAAGACCGTGCCTATGAGCGCGAAGTGGCTGAATACTGCAAGAGCGTTTGGAAAGAACTGGGATTCACGGTCAAAACCGACGGTAAGACCGCCGCATATATCTCCGGAATCGTTTCCGGAAAGACCTTAACGAACGGTACCAACCGTATCATCGCTACCGACTTCCAGTGCGTGACGCCGGATGCTTATGGAATGCTTGTCGGCTTCTCGACACAGTACAGCGGCGCACCGGTCGATCTGACGGTGGATGAAATCACGTATACTTCCGGTCACCTCACCGGCTTTGCGGATGAAGAATATGACGCACTCTGCGATGAGATCGTCGGAGCATTGAATAACGATACACGCACGGATGCCATGCACCGCGCCGAGACCATGCTTCTTGAAAAAGCGCCTATCATTCCGTTGTTCTGCAATGTGGATGTCTATGCCGCAAAAGACCTGTCCGGCATGAAATATGACTACTTCGGCACTTGGAACTTCACGAAGGTTTCGCAGAAGAACTATCAGAAGTACCTGCCCGAAGAAACGGTTGACGCAACAGCCGATAATACGGACAATACCGACAACACCGATAATTCCGATAGCGCAGAATAAAATCCGGACTTTTAAAAACAATAACAAGGGCTGCCTTTCCGGCAGCCCTTGTTGGACTGTCGGAAAAGTCTTTTCTATCAGACGATGCCCGATAGAAATATCAAAAAATATGAATTTGGGACGTAAGACAGAAAGACGCACGGTGTCCCAAAGTATTCGGGACACCGTGCGTCAAAAACCAAAGTTCTTTTGCCAGGCTTTTCTTTTAAGAAAAGCCGCGTTCCCCTTTTGACTTCCGGAGTATCGGGATACCGAGCACCAAAAATCAAAGTTCTTTTGGCAGGCTTTTCTTCCAAGAAAAGCCGCGTTTCCCCATTTTCCCGCTCTCCCATCCCCCCTAACTAACCACATCTTGCCCAAAATTGAGGTATACCATGTCGGAACTACTTGAAAAACACGGATTTCATTTTCAAAAAAAATACGGTCAGAATTTTTTGCAGGACGTAAAAATTCCGCGTCGGATCGCCGCGGAATGCACCGAATATGCCGTGCCGGATCCCGGCGAAAACGCAAAAATTCCGGCATTGATCCTCGAAATCGGTCCGGGCGCCGGAATCTTGACCGGCGAGCTCGCCGCTCGCTTTGAAAAGGTGGTCGCTGTCGAAATTGACCGCTCGCTTGAAGGCGTGCTTGCCGAATCGCTTGCTCCCTATGACAACGCCGAAGTTGTGTTCGGCGATATCATGGAAACCGATCTTGTATCGCTTCTCGAATCGCGCCGAACCGGGAAAAACGGCGGAAAACTCCCCGTTTCGGTGTGTGCCAACCTGCCATACTATATCACAACGCCGATTTTAATGCGTCTTGTGGAAAACTATCCGGACTTTGACTATATCACCGTCATGGTGCAAAAAGAAGTGGCTGCCCGGCTCATTGCCGCTCCCGGCAGTGCGGAGTACGGCAGTATCACCGCCTCCTTAGGCCTTTACGGTACCTGCAAACGGTTGTTTACCGTGCCGTCCGGCTGCTTTTATCCGCGTCCCAAGGTTGACAGCGCCATTGTCCGCCTCGCACTCTTCAAACCGGCACGATTCTCGCCGGAGGAGATCAAAAAGGCAAGCGACGTCATCCGCGCCGGATTTTCCATGCGCCGCAAAACGCTTTCCAATACGCTCTCTCCGCTTGTCGGCGGCGATAAGGCCAAAATCAGCGAGGTTTTGCGTGATGCGCTTGCTATTCCGGATACCGTGCGCGGCGAAACGCTTTCTCCCGAACAGTATGTCAAGATAGCAAAAGCCTTGTATTCCCTTTAAAGAACCTTGCCGAAAGGAGCTTTCCTTATGCCCGATAACCGCTTTTACAAGTCGCTTATCACCTATGCGCTCGACCTCGGCGAGGCTATGCTCAAATGCGGTGCGGAGGTCAGCCGCGTGGAGGATTCCTTGCAGCGCATTTTCGCGTGTTATGGAGCGACCGATGTCGATGTTCTCACGATAACCTCTTGCATTATTTTAACCGTAACCTTTTCCGCCGAAGAGGTCTATACCCAGACAAGACGTATCAAATCGTCGGAAACCGATTTTGACCGCTTGTCTAAATTGAACGCCCTTTCCCGTTTTATCTGTGATAATCGTCCCGAACCGGAGGAAATACGCGCCCGTCTGGAAACGGTCATAACCGAAAAAGAGCCGAAAACCGGGCGTCTGATACGCGGTGTTGCAGGTATTGTTTGCGTGACCGGCGGTTCGGCCGTGTTTTTCGGCGGCAAAGCGGCGGATTTTGCGGCGGCGGCTGTGGTGGGACTTGTCATTCTGGCCTTTGAAAAATATTTTCGCCGGAAGATCGTCAATATTCCGCTCTATAATTTTATCTGTATGTTGTGTGCCGGCGCGGTCACTCTGCTTTTGTGCCGGGTATTTCCGGCAATTGACCGCGATAAGGTGTTGATCGGCGCGATCATGGTGATTATCCCGGGCGTGGCCTTTACCAATGCGGCGCGTGATATTCTGCTTGGTGATACCATTTCGGGCTCGCTGCGGCTGTTGGAATCGATTTTGTATGCCGCCAGCATTGCCGGCGGTATTGCGGTAGCGCTCCTTACGCTCGGAGGTGGTATCTGATGCAGATGGCAGTTCAGTTTTTAAGCGCGTTATGTATCTCTTTCGGGTTCGCACTCGTGTTTGGCCTGAAAGGCAAAAGCGTCTTTTTCGCGTCGATCGGCGGCGCTCTGACCTGGGGGCTGTATTTACTGTGTCGGTTGGGACTTTCCAATCTGTTCCTTTTAAATCTGATTGCCGCCGCCTTTGCCGCCGCTTATTCGGAGGCCATGGCGCGCGTATGCAAAATGCCGTCTACGGCGTTTTTGGCGCCGACGATCATTTCGCTTGTCCCGGGCGGTTCGCTGTATTATACATTGTTGTATCTGATTGGCAAGGAAAAAGAAAAGTCCGGTGAAGCGGGCGTGAATACCCTGCTTACGGCAGGCGGTATTGCAGTAGGCGTTGTATTGGTATCGGTCGCAGTACGCTTTTTGACCGGGCGGCTTTGGCATAAGGACACGCGAAAGTTGTAAAAAAAATGTAAACTTACGGCATTTCCCGTTTCCTTTGCCGTGCTTTTTTGTTATAATAAACTCCGTGAGTGTATGCTCACGAAATATTATTTTATCACACACACAGAGGTTTTCGGCAAGGGTTTCCGGTGTTTCCGGATAAGCCGTGTTTCCTATAAACCCGTCTGTGGTGGAAAAAACCCAAAGGAGGACATTTTTATGTCAGTCATTTCCATGAAGCAGCTGCTTGAAGCAGGCGTCCATTTCGGACATCACACCAGAAGATGGAACCCCAAAATGGCGGAATACATCTTTACCGAAAGAAACGGTGTTTACATCATCGACCTTCAAAAGACCGTTAAGAAGTTAGAGGAAGCTTATATGTTCCTCCGTCAGGTCTCCATGGAAGGCGGCAACATTCTTTTCGTCGGTACCAAGAAACAGGCCTCTGACGCCATCAAAGAAGAAGCAGACAGATGCGGCTGCTACTATGTCAACATGCGTTGGCTCGGCGGTATGCTCACCAACTTCAAGACCATCAAGAAGAGCATTGCACGTTTGAACGCTCTCCACAGAATGGAAGACGACGGTACGTTTGAACTTCTCCCCAAGAAAGAAGTCATTTCCCTTGTTAAGGAAATCAACGACCTCGAAAGAAACCTCGGCGGTATCAAGAATATGGAAACCCTTCCGTCCGCTATGTTCGTTGTTGACCCGAGAAAAGAAAAGAACGCTGTTGCCGAAGCAAGAAAGCTCGGTATTCCGGTTGTTGCTATCGTTGATACCAACTGCGATCCGGATGAGATCGACTATGTAATTCCGGGTAACGACGACGCTATCCGCGGCATTAAGCTCATTCTTTCGGTTATGGCAGACGCCGTTCTCGAAGGCAAGCAGGGCGAACAGTTCACCGACTCCGCTTCCGAAGAAAAGGAAGAAGCAGACGCTGAATAAGTCCGTAATAGGGAACTGAAACAGGAGGACAAGAATATGAATTTTACAGCAAAAGACGTATCGGATCTGCGCGCGCAGACCGGTATCGGTATGATGGAATGCAAAAAAGCTCTCACCGAAGCAAACGGTGATAAAGAAGAGGCCGTTAAGATCTTGCGCGAAAAGGGTCTTGCCGTTGCCGAAAAGAAAGCAAGCAGAATCGCCGCAGAAGGCGTTGTCGATATCCTTGCCAAAGATGGTTCTTACGCTATGGTTGAAGTTAACTCTGAAACCGACTTCGTTGCCAAGAACGATACGTTCAAGGCTTTCGTCAAGGGCGTTCTCGAAACCATTTTAGCCAATAAGCCGGCTGATGTAGACGCACTTCTCGCCTGCAAGTTCGCAGGTTCTGACGATACTGTTGACGCCGTTCTCAAAGATAAGACGTTCCAGATCGGTGAAAAGCTCTCCATTCGTCGTTTTGTTATCGTAAACGAACCGGTTTGCGCAAGCTATGTACATGGCGGCGGCACGATCGGCGTTATCGTCTACGGCGACGCTACAACAGATAAAGAAGCCGCTTCTGCCGTTCTTCGCAACGCAGCTTTGCAGGTTGCCGCTATGAATCCGCTTTACCCGAATAAGGAAAGCGTTCCGGAGGCTGACCTCAACGCAGAAAAAGAGATCATTCTTACGCAGATCAAGAACGATGAAAAGAACGCCAAGAAGCCGGAAGCCGTTCTCGAAAAGATGGTTGTCGGTAAGATCGGCAAGTTCTATTCGGAAAAGTGCTTGCTCGAACAGGAATATGTCAAGGCTGAGGGTAAGGAATCCGTCGGCGAGTATATCGCAGCAGAAGCTAAGAAGCTTGGCGGCGAGATCACGTTGAAAGGCTTTGTCCGCTATGAAAAGGGCGAAGGCATCGAAAAGAGACAGGATGACTTGGCTGCCGAAGTTGCAAAGCTTACCCAGAAATAAACAGACCTTTTATGATAGAAAGCTCCCTCCGATTCCGGAGGGAGTTTGAGCGTGTCGCAAAACTGCGTTTTACGACACGGAAACAGATTCGTACGCTCGCGCCTCATGCCAAAAAGCTCCGCTTTTCGACACGCGCGAATCTATCGGTGAAAAATCCGTGGCGCATGTCCCCGGATTTTTCGATTTTTTATTAAAATCGGGCTTCGCCCGAAAAGTCTTATAGACTTTTGCAACAATTTGAAACTCCCTCCGATTCCGGAGGGAGTTTTTTGATGTGAACAAAATGTAACTTTCCAAAACAGACTTGACAAACCGGCTCTAACGTGTTAGAGTATACATGTAAACTCTAATATGTTAGAGTTAAGCGCTTTTATTTTGTCAGCGAAAGGAATGTTCTTATGCCGGAAACCCCGAAGATTTTTGAAAGCGAATACCGCTTCTGCTTACTCCTATGGGAACATGAACCCCTTAAAAGCAGTGAACTTGTGTCTCTGTGTCAGGAAAAGCTTGGTTGGAAACCCACAACGACCTATACCGTCATCAAGCGTTTATCCAAACGCGGCGTGGTAAAAAACGAGAATACGATCGTTACATCATTGGTTTCCAAAGATGAGATCCAGGCATCGGAAATCGACGAATTGGTCGAAAAGAAATTTGAAGGGTCTTTACCGGCCTTCGTGGCGGCTTTTGCCAGACATCGGGCATTATCTGCCAAAGAATTGGATGAAATGCAGAAAATGATCGATTCTTACCGGGCTCATGCCTGCTCAACGAAAAAAACGGAGGATAAGTCATGACAGATCTGTTTTTAACGCTGTTAAACAAGAGTATTGCTGCGAGTTTTTTAGTTCTTGTAATTTTTCTTTTGCGGCTTGTTTTTAAAAAAGCGCCCAAAGCTTTATTCCCGGTCTTATGGGCCTTTGTCGCCTTACGTCTTGTCTTGCCGGCTTTGCCGGAAAGCGCATTCAGCCTGATTCCGTCCGCTGAAACCATTTCGCCTGAAAACGTGAGGTATGCCGCCCATCCGTCTGTGAACACCGGCATGGCGTTTGTAAATGCCGCTGTAAACCCGGTTCTCGGCAAAGCCTTTGAGATTCCGGTGGGAAACAGTGTTTCGCCGCTGTATCTGATAAGTTCGATTATGGGTATCATTTGGCTTATCGGCGTTGCCGGAATGGCTCTTTACGCATTTATCAGCTATTTCGGCTTAAAAAAGCGCATAAAAACGGCGATATGCTTCAAAGAGAACATCTATCAGAGCGAAGCGGCTGCGTCGCCTTTTGTACTCGGCGTTTTCCGACCGCGCATTTATTTGCCTTTTTCGCTTGCCGAAAAAGATTTTGACGCGGTAATCGCGCATGAAAAAGCACACATCGCGCGCGGCGACACTCTTTGGAAACCGATTGGCTATCTGTTATTATGCGTATACTGGTTTAATCCGCTCATGTGGCTTGCATATATGTTTTTTTGCCGCGATATTGAATTTGCCTGCGATGAGCGTGTTATCGGACGTTTAGAACCGGAATTGCGTGCCGCTTATTCTGAGGCGCTTCTTTCGGTGAGCGCCGGAAAACAAACGCTTGCCGCGTGCCCGATTGCGTTTGGCGAGGGAAATGTCAAGGCGCGCATCAAGCATGTATTAAACTACAAAAAGCCGGCGTTTTGGGTTATTCTGGCGGCTATTATTGCATGCGCGGCAATTCTTGTGTTTTTTATGACGAATCCGGCCGGTTCTGAGGTAAATCGTCCGTCAAATGGGCACAACCCGGGGGATGAACTGATTGAGGGGATCATCCAGGATAACACGTATGTGACGACGGAATGCTTATACATGTCGCCGTTATCCTCGACCTGGCCGGGTGAAAACGACGGATACCTTTATCTTGTCGGTGCAGACACGTTAACGATAGAGCGGCAGAACGCCGTGGAAGGGGTTTCGCCGGAGACGTTTTCTGTCCGGTGGAAATGGGAAGAATTTCCTTGGACGCGGGAAGAGCTGAAAGAGCAGGAGCCGATCTGGAATATTGGTGCAACGGGACTATTTAAATATTCGGATTTACGCTATCAGAGGATAGACGACAATTTATGTCTGTTATATGCTGACGGAGAGCTTTTGGTTATGCGGTATTCTACTCAAAAGTTTTTCCTTGTATGGAGTATTTACCGTTTAGAGAGCCTTTCTTCTGAAAGGCAGTGAAAGAGACTTTTCGGTCTCGAAAAGTAAGAAAAGAGACGGTTTTCTGTTACTTTTTCGCTTGTACGAAAAAGTAACCAAAAAGTACACCAGAGGGCGGTGGCCCTCTGGACTCCCGGGGTACGGTTCAAAATTCCGAGCGGCGGATTACTTGCTAAAACGCAAGCGGTGTGCCTATCAGAAAATCTTTGCGGAAATCGTCGTCTTGTGCCATATAGCTCGGAGTATTTTGAACCGGTGCGAGACGGACGCTTTACTGCGTAAGGATTTGAGGGCGTTTATAAAAAGGCAGAGTTTGATTTGGGCAGACAGTAGGTTATGTGTTTCATAAAATTGGGGAGTTTTGGGGGAGGTTGTTTTTGAGAGAATAGAAAGTTGCTATTTGGAAAAACAAATAGTTTCGGGCGAAAATGCTAAAATTTCAGCTTTTTGCACACGAAAGCATTTTGAATAAATCTCAAATTTTTCACTGACTTACATCACTTTTCTGTCATGCCAAGTCATGGTTTTGCTCTAATTTTCTACTCACCCCACACCATTTCCCTCTTTATTCTGCAACAAAGATAACGTGCACTCTCCCCTTTAATCAACTGCTTGCGGCGGCAAGCCTGCGCCGCGACTTCGATTTTCCTCAAAACCCGATTCTGCGTCTGTACTAAGGTATCCCTTTCGCACCGGTTCAAAATATGGCCGTGCGTTTAGCGACACAAACAAACTTTTGCAAAAAAACTTGACGCGCTCCACGTTTTAAATTTTACCTAAAATCTCATCGCACGGGTTTTGAACCGCACCCCGGAGTCCAGAGGTCAGCAGACCTCTGGTGTACTTTTTGGTTACTTTTTCGTACAAGCGAAAAAGTAACATTAAAACCGTCCCTTATATGCTTTTCGGGCCTTTCCGGAAAAGAAAAGCCCTCCCTAAGTGCTCCCTTTGGTTACTTTTCGCAAAAGTAACGCGGCTCCCCGGCAGCCCCTGCCGGGTCTGCCACTCACGCTGGCGCGTGAGCATATGTAGACGGCAAAGCCGCCTTCCTAAACAAATGCTTGACAAGCCGCACTTTCTGTGATATGATAAATATAGAAATGGTAATTATAAAGTAATTTGGGAGGTTTCGCCATGAAAGTATTTAATATCCGTCTTTCTACCATTGAAGAAGTAAGAAATTTCGTCAATATCGTTTCTAAATATGATTTTGAGATCGACCTCAAAAGCGGCCGTTACGTCGTAGATGCCAAAAGTATCATGGGCATTTTCAGTCTCGACCTTTTGAATAAGATCGAAGTGACGGTTCATTCTGATGATTGTGCCGCACTCATGGAAGAATTAAAACCCATGATTGTGGACTAAATTGCACGAATAGCAAAAATTAAGACGGAAAAATTTCTCGTTTTCATTCAAAAGAGAATTTTCCCGTCTTTTTTTGCTGTAATCCATATGTGCTCAGATGTTTCCGGAACATAAAAGCGACCGCGACAGCCCGGAATACCGGATTGCCGCGGTTGTTTTTTTACTTGTCGTCAGAGACTTTCTTTTATCGCACGGTTGAGTTTTTCTCTCAATTCCACGCAAAAGCCCTCGCGCCGCGGATATTCGGTAAAAGTAAGTTCTTTTCCGGCAAAATCCTCCACCAAGGAGAGCGCTTTTTCTTTGGAAGTGAGCGACGCATAAAGTTCCAATGCACGCAAATCCGAAAGTCCTTGTGTAAAGCCTGCCATGTGCAGCGATTCATACGGCTTGCCGCCGGGACCGGGGTATACCGAGAACGTGTCTCCGGCCGGAACCCAGTTAAAGCAACCATCGTTGCAGAGATATGGGTCGATCGGGAAGAGCGAACGCTGTGAATAATAGAAATTATAGCCCCACTGCAAAAAGCCGCTTATATCGTATTTGAAAAGCTGTAAACCAATCACACGGGTGCGGTTCATGCTGAACGCGATAAAACGGTTAGAAACCTTATCCGACTGTGAACAGCAATAATAGCACCATAAATTCGGCACGTGTTCTTTTAAGAACGGTTCGATATGGTCGGTCGCCACAATCGGTCGGTCAACCGCACCGGTTGCGTAAAAATCATAGCTGGAAAGCGCGTCGCCGCAAATACAGTCGGCAAATAAGTCATCCAATTTTTCACGGAGTTTCTTATAGCGTTCCAAGTGCTCGCCGACCGGTTCATCGGACATATGGAACATGACGTTTTCAAAAACGCCCTTTTCTTTGAGATAGCTCTTCAATGCCGTCAAAAAGGCGCGTAAGAAACCGATGTATTCATCGGACAGCGAATCGGTGTCCCAACCGAAAATCTGCTCGTATTTTCCGTTGACGGTTGCCATGATCTTGGGCGCATGTTCCGCTCCCCATTGCGTAAACAAGTGCGAGATCTCATGGTGCCTTATTCCGTGACGGCCGCACATTTCAAGCCAGCGTCCCACAAGCGAAAAATCAAACGTATAGCCGTCTGCCGTTTTTTCTACACCCACAAGCTGTGTTGTCGGGCGTTCACCGCCGATTTCCGTGTCGAGCGGCAACGTAAAGACCGGCATAAGAAGCATATTGATTCCGTTTTCCGCGGCGGTCTGGACAAAGTTTTCGATGATACGCCAATGGGCTTCGCTGAATGCGTCTACTCCATAATACGTAGCAAGGCAATCGCAGTGAAACCACTCGGTATAGATAAGTTTCTGTTCGGGAAGAACGGCGTCGATAATTTCCAGTTCCAGACTCTCACTCGCAAGCGTTTTGCCGTCAGCGTCGGAAACCGTAAGCGTGATCGGATAAAGTCCGGCTTGCGCCTCAGCCGGGATCTTGGCCTCGATCCAGAAAGAAACCGTGCGGTTGGCGCTTAAAGTTACGCGTCCGTATTGACCGAGCGGCAAAAGAAGATCCGGGTAAAGTCCGGGCTTCTTGTCGTTCAGATAATCCGGATCGGTTATGTACGCATAGCAAGGCAAAGCCACTTCAACATTTTCTATTTTCCGGATCGTGATGAAATCCGAAAGTTCGGAATCCAATGAAAGAAACACATTCCGGTTTTCGGTCGAAGAAAGAGCTCCTTCAAAGGCGAAACGGTCGTTTTTGAGCGCTGTTGCGCCGTATAACGGCGAAAGGGACGAAACAGCGGTGTGTTCAAAGCATTTGTTGGCCGACGAAATCAGTCGGAAAGAAAGAGTGTTCATAAAGCTCCTCCGGCAAAATTACAGGTATTTTTTTACGATTGCTTCGGCTTGTTCACGTTTGGCCGTCATATCCTTGACAAGAGCAAATTGGTTGCGGGCACGGTCAAGATTGTGATTTTCATAAGCCGTTTTGAAATAAACGTCGCCGTCGATATAGTCGGCAAGGAAACGGGTGCCGCATTCATACGTCATAAGAATGACCGAAGTGAAAATCAATTCTTTTTCGCGCTTGGTAAGGACCGAGGCGGCGCTTTCCAGATATCCTTTGGTAAAGGCCTCAAAAAGGTCTAAATCAAAGCGAACCTTCTCCAATTCGGTGCAGTCCTCGGCGGCCGTAGAAGCGCCGAAACGCATCGCGTCGCCAAAATCATACAGATAGGAACCGCTCATGACGGTGTCAAGGTCGATTAAGCAAATGCCTTTATTGGTCTTGTTGTCAAATAAGACGTTATTGAGCTTGGTGTCATTGTGGCTGACGCGCAAAGGCGCAGAACCGTCGGCAATAGCGTCCGTAATCGCAGACGCGGCGCTTTCCAAAGAGAGCGCGAATTCGATTTCGGGCGCAACCAAGCGCACTCTGTCTGCCGCGTTCTTTTCGATAGACTTCTTCAAATTATCCACTCGCTTGGGCGTATTATGAAAATCGGGAATGACGGTAAAAAGCTTTTCGGCGTCGAAATCGGAAAGCAGATTCTGGAATTTCCCGATGGTAAGAGCCGCCTGATAGAGAACCTCCGGCGTTTTTTCATCGTTTACGGTATAGGCATCGTCGATGTATTCATAGGCACGGTAAGCACCCTCAGGGCCTTCATAAAGGCTGGCGCCGTCCTTGGTGCGCAGAAAATGGAGTGTCTGACGCGTCGCGTCCTCGCCTTTTTCGGTCAGTTTTTTGGTGATATGCTCGGTTACAAGGCAAACATTGTCCATAACGCCGCGGGGATTGGTGAAAACGTCGGTGTTGATGCGTTGAACAACGTATTTCCCGGCACGGAAAGTTGAATTGATATGTCCTTCGCCCAAGGGTTCGGGAGTGCCTTTAATGCCAAACTGTTCTAAGATATGTTCTAACATAGCGTTTCCTCCGGTCATTGATTCAAAAATCAACCTGAATCAATTTCATTATTTTGTATATTATAATATATTTTGAAAGAAATTTCAATAGGTTTTTTCTGCGTTTTCGTTTGCGGCTTTATAAATTAGGTCTTGTTTTTAGTGATTTTGGAACGGAGGAGTATTGGAAACGGTTGACTTTACAGAAAAAATGTGCTAAAATGAAATGACAAAAACAAAGGTTCAGAAAGGGACGAAAAGTTATGGAAAACAGCGAAAACAAGGTAATCGGCTGCACAGGATTTCATCATGTTGCACTTCACAGTTCAGATTTTGAGAAGTCATACAAGTTTTATACAGAAGGTCTCGGAGCAAGGGAATTCCGGCGTTGGACATCGGGAGATCGGACGATTGCGCTTTTAGACATGGGCGGCGGCGTCTGTATCGAGCTTTTCTCGAACGGCAAAAAACGCACCTGTTTTGAGGAGCAAGCCGGGTTATATGTGCATTTGGCGCTCAACGTAAAGGACAGTGCGGCAGCCTTTGAGCGTGCCATTGCTTGCGGAGCGAAAGAAAAAATGGCGCCCAAGAGCATGGAACTTCCCTCGGAACCGCCGTTTCCGGCTGTTATTTCGTTTGTTTATGGGCCGGATGGAGAAGAAATCGAATTTTTCCAGGTCCGATAAAGCAAAGATGGTGCCCTTAATATGGCCGCCCGATGGTTTTCCATCGGGCGGCTTATGTTTTTCCGGAAAGCCCGGAAAGGGGCTTTTGGGGGAATGTGACTTTTCTCGAAAAGTAACCAAAGAGGCACTTTGGAATTGCCTTTCTTTTTCGGAAAGGCATGGAAAGAGCGCTTTTCGTTTCGCGAAAAGCATTAGGGACGGTTTTTGTGTTACTTTTTCGCCTCCTTGAATTTACAATGTAAGTGCAAGCAAAAAAAAGGATGGACACAAAAGGAAAAATCCAGT
>CAKSOW010000015.1 GCA_934479825.1 uncultured Eubacteriales bacterium | reverse complement strand
CAGAGGGCTTTTAGCCCTGCCAGTATCATGCCCTTATAGGGCTGAGCAAACCACCGGCTTAGCCGGTGGTTATGATTCCGGAAAGCCTGGAAAGAGTGCTTTTCGGTTCTCGAAAAGTAATAAAAGAGACGTTTTTTTAATGTTACTTTTTGCGGCGTGCAAAAAGTAACCAAAAAGCACGCGGGGCTTCGCCCTGCGACCTCGGTTCAAAACCCGTGCGGTGGGATTATAAATAAAATTTGAAATGTTCAGCGCATTAAGATTTTTTGCAAAAATTTATAAGTGCCGCAAAACGCACGGCCATGTTTTGAACCGGTGCGAGACGGATACTTTACTGCGTAAGGATTTGTAGGTATTTATAAAAAGGCAAGCCCTGATTGGGGTGGACAGCAGGTTATGTGTTTCAGGAAATGGGTAGGTTTGGTGGGAAGTTGTTTTTGAGGGGACAGGAAGTTGTTATTTAGGAAAACGGATCGTTTGGGGTGAGAATGCAAAAATTTCGGTTTTCTGCACACAAAAACAGTTTGGATAAATCTCAAAATTTTTATCCGCTCACATCACTTTTTGTGTCATACCAAGCCATGGTTTTGCACTAAGCTTTCTACTCAACCCACCCCAACTTCCCATTTCTGCCGCAACAATGATAACGTGCACTTTCCCTTTTCATCGACTGCTTGCGGCATCAAGCACACACCGCCGGATTTGCTCTTAACTTCCCCCCCAGTCCACTCCAACTTCCCATTTCCACTGCACTCCATATAACGTGCAGTTTTCCTTTTAACCAAGTGCTTGCGGCGGCAAGCCCCAGCACTAACCGACCAAAGTCAAAATCTGGATATTTAGCGATAGTCTCCTTGAAACATGGTCGTCTTGTTCGCGTCCGCTCACAATACTCCCTGTTTCGGCGGTCTCCGACACGTCAAAACTTGCCACCGGCAACTTTTGACGCGTCCGAGCATTTGCTGTACAGCCTCCCTTTCGCACCGGTTCAAAGCCTGAAAGCTGGTTCAGTCACGGAAAGCTACAATTTATATCAAAACATGCCTGTGTAGAGCTTTGAACCGTTCCCTGGAGTCCAGAGGTCAGCAGACCTCTGGGGTACTTTTTGGTTACTTTTTCGTACAATCGAAAAAGTAACGTAAAAACGTCCTTTTGGTTCTTTTTGCTAAAAGCAAAAAGAACGTATATCGTCCCTTAGGGAAACTTTTCGGGAAAAGAAAAGCCCTCCCAAAGAGCCTCTTTGGTTACTTTTGCAAAAGTAACCACCGCTCCCCAGCCGCCCTGAAAAGACAGCACTTGGAAATGTGCACAAAAAGCATAAATGTTTTTTGTGCACATTTTCTTGCAAAATATCTTTACTTTTATGCATATTTCTGCTATCATAGTATTGTCGACTTCACCATTTCCGGAGGAAATCACTATGTCAAAACAAGCCGTTTATCTGATCGATGACGCAAAATTCCATATCGCCGGTATCGCAACTTCCTGGGACTACGATGACCGCGTCACAAGAAGCCTCTCGACCGCTTTTCCCGACGCTCTCGTCAATCCTCAAACCGGCAAAATTATCCGCTATATACGGAAATTTCAAAAACAAACGTCCGGCGCTTTTTCCTTTGAATTCTTCTATATCACCGAAAAAGCCGCAAACGGCGTGTTTCTTCAAATTCTCTCCGAAGAAAAAACGCCTCTTATCGAACTGCATACGGCAAACGGTTCCTTTTATTTCAATAACCGCCCGGTCGCCGCATGCGAAATGAAACATGTGCGCGGAAAGATTCGTTTCGACCTCGATTCAGGCTCTGCCGATCTGATCTTAAACGGAAAATATGCCGGAACAACTGCGTTTGAACGTTCCGACGCTTGTTTTGCCGTTATCGGCACGGACGGATCAAGCGATATAATCGTAAGGCCGCAGAAATTCCGTTTAACACGCGATTTTCTGGCGCATGAAACGTTTCTGTGCACCGATTCCGCTTTTCCGCCGCCCTGGCAGGTCGATTCCGGTTTTGAGATCCGTTCCCATATCGCTTCAAATCCGCAAATGGATTACACCTATGCCGCGTTGGACGCCAAGGCCGGGTCGCTGCATCATGCGTTTTTGCCATTTTCGTACAACACCGCCGAAAGCCTTGTTTGCGAGGGATATTTTCTCCTGCCGCAAGGTGCGGACGGACTTAGTTATTCCTTGGTTTCCGAGGGGGAGGAGCTGTTCGGCGTACAAAGTGCCGGACAGGCGTTCTGCACGTCGGACAGACAGTTTTTGCGCCGGTTTACGCCGAATGTCTGGCAGCATATCCGCATGGAGGCAGATGTAAAAAATCACCGGATAACCGTAAAAATCGACGGAAAAATTTGCGGTGATTTCCCGTTTACACTTGCCGGAAAACAGGCTTTTACCGGCGTTTCTGTCAGCTTTGCTCCTCAAAAGGACGCGTCGCTTTTATTCTGCGATATCGTCTGCGAGGAAAGCAACGATTATTCCGATTATTGCCCTGAGCCGAAAAATGTTCGTCATAACGCTTACGAAATCGGCGTCAATGTGTGCAACATGTGGCGTGAAGGACACCATTTCGGCTGGGACAGAATTACCTATTTTGACGCCAATACGCCGCTTATTGGTCCTTATGATGAGGGAAATCCGGAAGTGGCCGACTGGGAGATCAAATTCATGACAGAGCACGGAATCACGTTCCAGCATTTCTGCTGGTATTGCCCGGATCCGCTCATTGACTTTCCCATTAAGCGTTCCCGGATGGATTCGGCGCTGCGCGACGGCTTCATGAACGCCAGATACAGCGATAAAATGAAATTCATCATCATGTGGGAAAACAATACCTATCGCAACACCGATCCGGAGGCGTTTAAGGAATATGTCTGGAAATACTGGTGTGAATATTTCTTTACCGACCCGCGGTATCTGATTGTCGAAAACAAACCGCTTTTGTCTTTGTGGTCGTTCAGCTTCGTCGCACATTGGGGCGGTGAAGAAAAAGCGCGCGAAATCATCGATTTTATGAATGAGGACATCAAAAAATACGGATTTGACGGCATTCTTCTCATGGCGACGGCTATGGGAGGCGCTGAACGCTATAAGCAGATGTCGAAATATTGCGATGTCAGCTATGCCTACCATTTCGGTTCGGGCGCATATGACCCGACAACACAAATCACCTCCATTGATGAGATCAACCGTTACCACGAAAAGGACGGGCAAATGCCGTTCATGCAGACCGCCTCGGTCGGTTTCAACGCATGCCCGTGGCACGGCGCCGAAGCGCGCGTGCCCCTCATCACGCCGGAGGATTATGAAAAGGTGCTCCGGTATATCAAAAAACACGCGGATGACAAACCGGAGTCCGAGAAAAAATGGTATGACCGGTTCTTCATGCTGTCTACCTGGAACGAGTACGGCGAGGGAACCTATATTATGCCGGCCGGCGTACATGGGTTCGGGTATCTGGATAAGGTGCGCGAAGTGTTTGTACCGGAAAGCGGCAAGAATGAAAATGCGTTGCCGCAAGGCAAGGCCAAGGAACGCCTGTGCCGTCTGCGCGTGCCGGATCGTGTGATGATCCGGCGGCTCGGTTATGAAAAATCCGAGGAGGAAAAAAAGGCGAATACGCTTGTCAAGACCTATGATTTCTCGGAAAAGTCTGCGGATTCTGCGGAAAACAAGCTTTGGAACGCGTATAACGCCGCGGTGGATTTTAAGTATACCGGCATATATAAAGCTGTTGTTCCTGCCGGTGCGCATGAACACTATTCCATTCGCACGACGCCGGAGGCTTTCTGTGAAAAGGCAGACCGATTCTCGCATATCCGTCTGCGTCTGCGCTCGCCGGAAAAAAAATCCGCGGTTCGCATTGCGTTTTTGACCGACACCGGCAAACGCTGGGCAGGCGACAAGTGCACCGGTACACAAAAAATAGAGATTTCAGACCAGTTTTCCGATTACACATTCAGCATGAGCACGTTGAAAACGTGGAGCGGGGATATCACGGACATCCGGGTTGACAACATGGTACGCACACCGCTTGAAATAGCGGAGATTGCGTTTTTGACCTATACGGAGCCGGTAGGCGGCGATCCGGCGGTCTTTGTGGGCGGCGAAAAACTGAGACTTGCGTTTGAGCCGTATTTTGCGGCTGACGGGAAGATGATCGTTTCGCTTGATCCCGGCTATGCCGCCTTCCGCGCGTTGAGGTTATACCACGAGTATGACCGGGTTTCGGCACGTCTTACGGTGGCAAGTGAAAAGGCAGAGGCCGTTTTTACGGTCGGCGAAGCGACGTATTTGCTGAACGGCGAAGAGCGGATATTAGCGCACAAGCTTACAATGCGTGACGGACTTCCGACATTTGCCTTAGAGGAGTTATGTGACATTTTCGGCCTTACATACCGATATGAAGGCAGGCACCTGTGCATCGAATAAAGTATACTGGTACACAAAAGCGCCAAGGGTTACTCGCCCTTGGACATCGCTCCCTTTTCTTAAAAGAAAAGGGGGACAAAAGAATTTAGTTTGATCGCCCGAGGGATTGTGAATTCAATCCCTCGGGCGGTTTTTGCTTTTCCGGAGAAGTCCGGAAAGAGTGCTTTTCGGTTCTCGAAAAGCAATAAAAGAGAACGTTTTTTACGTTCTTTTTGCTTTTAGCAAAAAGAACCGAAAGGACGTTTTTCTGTTACTTTTCGCCTCTGCGAAAAGTAACCAAAAACAGACCGAGGGTTGCGACCCTCTGGACTCCCGGGGAACGGTTCAAAGCTCTATAAAGGCATGCTTTTGGTAGTGATTGAAGCAGTTCGTGTCTAAAACAGCTTTTAGGCTTTGAACCGGTACGAGACGGATACTTTACTGCGTAAGGATTTGTAGGTGTTTATAAAAAGGCTGGCTTTGATTTGGGTGGACAGTAGGTTATGTGTTTCAGGGAATGGGAGAGTTTGGTGGAAGGTGTTTTTTTCGCGAACAGTAAGCTATCTTTGAGAAAAAGAAAGGTTTTGTGAGAGAGTAAAATTCCAGTTTTTGCACTCAAAAATATTTTGGACAAATCTCAAAATCTTCACCGGCTCACATCACTTTTGTGTAAAGCTAAGCCTATTTTTGTTCCAACTTTCCCCCAGCTCACACCGGTTTTCCTTTTCCACCGCAACAAAGATAACGTACAGTCTCCCTTTTCATCGACTGCTTGCGGCGTCAAGCACACACCACCGAACTTGCTCTTAACTTTCCCCCTGCCCACACCAATTTCCCTTTTCCACTGCACTCCATATAACGTGCAGTTTTCCTTTTAACCAAGTGCTTGCGGCGGCAAGCCCTCGCCGCAACTTCGATTTTCCGCAAAATCTGATTCTGCGTCTATACCATAGCTCCCCTTTCGCACCGGTTCAAAACATGGCCGTGCGTTTTGCGGCACTAATAAACTTTCGCAAAAAATCATAATGCGCTGACCCCTTCGAACTTTACCTAAAATTCCACCGCACGGGTTTTGAACCGCACCCCGGGAGTCCAGAGGGTCGCAGCCCTCTGGTGTACTTTTGGTACTTTTCGTATAAGCGAAAAGTACGTATATCGTCCCTTAGGGAAATTTTCTGAAAAAGGAAAATTTCCCTAAGAGCCCCTTTCCGAGCATTCCGGAAAAGAAAGGCCGCCCCTTTTGCTTACTTTTCCGGAAAAGAAAACCCACCCTATCCCATAAAAAAACAAATTTTTCCTCTAAACGCTTGAATTCCGCATGCGTTTGTGATAAAATAACATAAATTATAATCAGCCGACTTGTCGGCTTACAGAAAGACGAAAGGACTCGGTAAAAAGGCTATGGCAAAAACCTTTAAAGGCGGTATCCATGTCCCGGATTCCAAGCATACGCGAAATTCTCCTATTACGGAATTTCCCGCCCCTGCCATCGTGTCGATCCCTATGCAGCAGCATATCGGCGCACCGGCGTCGGCGCTTGTGAAAAAGGGCGATCATGTGTACCTCGGCGAAGTGATCGGCCGCTTTGACAGCGGACTTTCCTGCCCGGTTCACGCAAGCGTTTCGGGAACCGTAAAGGATATCGAAATGCGCCCCTCCTACACCGGCTACGGCAAAACCGCCCATATCATCATCGAAAACGACTTTAAAAACGAACTTCATCCGGATATCCGGCCATGTCCCACACCCCTCGAAAGCGCTTCCACCGAACAGATCATCGAAATCATCAAAAACGCCGGTATTGCCGGTATGGGCGGCGCGGCGTTCCCGACTTATGCCAAAGTCCAATCTGCTATCGGCAAAGCCCATAACGTCATTATCAACTGCGCCGAATGCGAACCGTATATCACTGCAAACCACCGGCTTATGTTAGAAGAACCGGATCGCATTATCGGCGGCGCTAAGATCCTTTTAAAGGCTCTTAACTTAGACCATGCCGTTTTTGCAATCGAGGATAATAAAAAAGACGCGGCCGAAAGCTTGCAGAAAGCCATTGGCGGCGACAGCCGTTTTACGGTCGAGGTCTTGAAAACCAAATATCCCCAAGGCGACGAACGTCAGCTCATCTATGCGCTCACCGGCACAGAGCTTGCCGCCGGAAAACTGCCGGCCGATGTGGGCTGTGTCATTTTCAACGCCGAAACCTCCGCTGCCGTCTATGACGCGTTTACCACCGGTATGCCGCTTGTCAAGCGTGTGGTGACGGTGGACGGCGACGCGATTGCCGAGCCGAAAAACATCCGTGTGCCGCTCGGTACTTCGTATGAGGAGGTATTCGCTTTCTGCGGCGGCGTGAAAGAAAATATCGCGCGCGTTATAAGCGGCGGTCCGATGATGGGCACCGCACAATGGGATTTCAACGCCGTTATCATGAAAAATACCTCGGCGATCCTCGTCCTTTCGGAGGAAAAGGAAACCGATAAAGCGGCAAGCGCGGCCTGTATCCATTGCGGCAAGTGCGTTGCTGTCTGTCCCATGCACCTCATGCCGAATTATTTGGCAGCCTTTTCCAAAGCGGATAACGATGAAATGTGCGAGAAATTCAATATCCTTTCTTGCGTGGAATGCGGCTGCTGTACCTATACCTGCCCGGCGCGCGTGCCGATCGTTCAGCATATCCGCAATAAAAAGGCCAAAATTCAGGCTATGCGCAAGAAAATGGCGGCCTCTGCCGCTGAAAAGATGTAAGGGGGCGAACCGCTTTGACGAACGATATACAAAACAGAAAATTTCTCAAAATGAGCGCTTCTCCGCATGTACATAGCCCGGTGACGACGACGTTTTTGATGTTGGATGTCATAATTGCCTTGATTCCGGCGCTTGCGTGGAGCGTGTATGTGTTCGGATTCCGTGCACTCGGCGTGACGCTTGTGAGCGTCTGCTCGTGCGTGGTTTTTGAATTCTTATACCGGAAACTGACGCATAAACCCGATTCGATCGGCGATCTGTCCGCTGTCGTGACGGGAATTCTTCTTGCTTTCTGCCTGCCTTCCACGATTCCGTTCTGGATGGTGGTGGTTGGAGCGTTTTTTGCCATAGTGATCGTCAAGCAACTGTACGGCGGTATCGGTAAAAACGTCGTGAACCCGGCTCTTGCGGCACGCGTCTTTCTGTTCTTGTCTTTTTCCGGCGAAATGTCGCATTTTGACGCACCGCATGCGTCGGTGGACGCAGTGGCAAGCGCAACGCCGCTTGCTTTGCTGCAAAAAGGCGAGGTGCCGGATGTAAGCTTGTTGGACATGTTTTTGGGCGAAATGCCGGGCTGTCTGGGAGAAGTGTCGGTGACGATGCTGTTGCTCGGTGGCATCTATTTGCTTTTGCGCCGCGTCATTACCTGGCATATTCCGGTGTCTTTCATCGGAACGGTTGCTTTGCTCACTTTCCTGTTCCCGCAAGGCTCTATGAGCGGCACACAGTTTATGTTGTATGAATTGTGTTCGGGCGGACTGATGCTCGGCGCGTTCTTTATGGCGACCGACTATGTGACAAGCCCTGTCACGCCGAAAGGCCGGCTGATCTATGGCGTCGGTTGCGGTCTTATTACCGTATTTATCCGGTCGTTTGGTTATCCGGAGGGCGTGTCGTTTGCTATTCTGGTCATGAACCTGTTTACACTTGCATTAGATAAACTCACCATGCCGGTGCGTTTCGGAGGAGGGAAAACGAATGCCGCAAAAAAATGAAATCAAAGCGGAAAAAGCCGCAAAAACGACCGGAACAGCCGGCTATGTGGCCAATATCGCGTTAAGACTTTTGGTTATCTGCGCACTTGTGGCTCTTCTTGTGGCAGGCGTGAACGCTATCACCAAAGACAAGATCGCGCTTAATGCCCGTGAAAACACCGCCGAAGCTCTGTCGGCTATCTATGAAAGCGACGGCCTGCATTTTGCCGTTGTACCGCTTGGCTATGATATTCTGGACGCAAATGCCGAACAGATTGGTGTTTGCGAAGACATAACACCCGAAGAAACGCTTTCCGATGTTACAGCCGTCTATGAAATCCAAAAGGACGGAAACCTGTTTGGCTATGCCGTGGAGGTTTCCCCGATGGGCTTTAAGGATAACGTCGATATGCTTGTTGCGGTAAATTCCAATCTTTCGGTCAAGGCTGTGCAGATTATTTCCCTGTCCGAAACCAAGGGAATCGGCGATAAAGTGACTAAAAGCGATTTCCTCAATCAGTTTGACCATTTGACAGCCGGTTTTTCGGAGGACGCGGCAACGCTTTCCGATCTTGTGATCGCCGGCGCTACGCGTACCAGTGAACCGGTCACAAAGGCAGTGGATACGGCGTTGAAACAGGTTGCTGTTCTTGCCGGTGAAACCGGAGCGAAAGAAAATGCCGTGGCAGAGGAGGAACGCAAATGAAAAACGAAAAACCGACTCTCAAAGCACGGTTCTTTGAGGGCTTGTTCGACCAAAACCCGATCTTGGTGCAATTGCTCGGCACCTGTCCGACGCTTGCAACTACAACGTCTATGAAAAACGGCGTGGGTATGGGGCTTTCGGCAGCGGCGGTACTTGTGCTGTCGAATCTGCTTATCTCGCTGTTGCGCAAATTCATTCCCAAACAGGTGCGTATTGCGGCGTACATTGTCATCATTTCCGGCTTTGTGACGGCGATTGAACTGTTGATTAAAGCTTATGTTCCGGCTCTTGACGCGTCGCTTGGCTTATTTATCCCGTTAATTGTCGTCAACTGCATTATTTTGGCGCGCGCCGAAGCGTATGCTTCCAAAAATCCGCCGATCGATTCTATGTTAGACGGCTTATTCATGGGGCTTGGCTTTACGTTTGCCTTAGGGCTTTTGGGCGGTATCCGCGAATTCATCGGCAACGGAACGCTGTGGGACGTGAAAATTACGCCGGAAGCTTATCCGGGCATCAGTTTCTTCACCCAGCCGGCCGGCGCCTTTATCACGCTTGGAACGCTCATTGCCGCCGTAACGGCTATCAAGACCTTTGCGGCCAAACGGAAAGGAGCGGATAAATAATGTCGTTTACAGCCATTTTGGGATTACTGATTTCCTCAATTCTCATAAACAACTACATTTTCTCGCGTTTCTTGGGAATCTGTCCGTTTTTGGGACTTTCCGGAAAAACTTCGACCGCTGTGGGCATGGGACTTGCCGTAACGTTTGTCATGACGGTTTCAACGGCAGTGACATGGTGTGTGTATCACTTTGTTCTTGTCCCGGCAGAGCTTGAATACTTAAAAACGATTGCGTTTATTTTAATTATCGCATCGCTTGTGCAGCTGTTGGAAATGTTTCTTCGCAAAGCCGTGCCGTCGCTCTATGCGGCGCTCGGTATCTATCTGCCGCTCATCACGACCAACTGTGCTATCTTAGGTTCGGCGCTTTTGTGCATACAAAACGAGTATTCGTTTGTTCCGGCTGTGGTGTTCAGCTTCGGCTCGGCTCTCGGCTTTACGATGGCAATTGTGATTTTTTCGTTTGTCCGCGAGAGAGTTGCTCTTGCCGAAACGCCGATCTGTTTCAAAGGTACGCCGATTGCGTTGGTAACGGCAGGACTCATTGCCATGGCCTTTTCGGGGTTTACCAGTATCAAGCTGCCGTTTTGAAAATGAATCGGATGGATAAGAGAGGAGAAAAGCGATGAATAACATTCTGATTGCGCTTATCTGTTTTGCGGTCATGAGCGGAATTTTAGGCGTGATACTTGCCGTAGCCAGCAAAGTTTTCGCCGTTTCCACCGATGAACGCGTCGAAAAGATTACCGAGCTTTTGCCGGGTGCCAACTGCGGCGGCTGCGGCTATTCGGGCTGTGCGGCGTTAGCGGAGGCGATTGTTGCCGGAAAAGCGCCGGTCAATGCGTGCAATTCGGTGACAGCGGAGAATTTAGAAAAAATCGGCGAAGTCATGGGCGTCAAAGCCGAAATGGGCGAGCGGTACCGCGCACAGGTCATGTGTTCCGGTACGCATGATCTGGCGAAAAAGAAGTACATATATAAAGGAATTGCGGATTGTGCGGCGGCCAATAAACTTGCCGGCGGCGATAAGCTGTGTCCGAACGGATGCATCGGGCTTGGCACGTGTGCGGCTTCCTGCAAATTTGACGCGATTCGGATCATTAACGGCGTTGCGGCGGTGGATTATGATAAATGTAAAGCATGCGGCGCCTGTGTGGCGGCTTGTCCGAAACATTTGATCCGGCTGATCCCGTATGACGCAAAATATTGGGTTGGCTGTTGCAGTACGGATAAAGGACCTGTGACAAAGTCGTATTGTGAAGTGGGCTGTATCGGCTGTAAGCTTTGCGAGAAGAAATGTCCGGTCGGAGCGATAGCGGTAACGGATTTTGTTGCCAAGATCGATTATGAAAAATGCACGTCCTGCGGGGCTTGTGCGGAGGCATGTCCGCGCAAGATCATCTGGCGAGGCACGGAATAAAAGCTATTTTTACGCCGCACGGCACGAGGCACGTACCGTGCGGCTTTTTTATATTTTCGGGAAAATATAAAAAAGCCTACATATTCTCACGCGAAAGCGTGAGTTTGCCGCCCCGTGAGGGGCGGCTAGGGAGTCATGTTACTTTTGCAAAAGTAGCCAAAGAGGCACTTGGGGATTGCCTTTGTTTTCCGGAAAAGCCCGGAAAGAGTGCTTTTCGTTTCACGAAAAGCATATAAGGGACGGTTTTTATGTTACTTTTTCGCTTGTACGAAAAAGTAACCAAAAAGTACCCCAGAGGTCTGCTGACCTCTGGACTCCCGGGGTGCGGTTCAAAACCCGTGCGGTGGTTTTTTAAGCAAAATTTGAAATGTTGAGCGCATTAAGATTTTTTGCGAAAGTCTATTAGTGCCGCAAACACGCACGGCCATGTTTTGAACCGGTGCGAAAGGGCAATTTCGGATTAAACGCAGAATCGGGTTTTGTGGAAAATTGAAGTTGCAGTGGGGGCTTGACGCCGCAAGCAATCGTTTATAAGGGGAACTGCACGTTATGTTGGGTGCGGTAGAAAAGGGAAACCAGTGTGGGATGTGGTAAGTTTTGTGCAAAGCTATGGTTTGGCATGACACCAAAAGTGATGTGAGCTGATACAAACTTTGAGATTTATCCAAAATATTTTCGTGTGCAGAAAATTGGAATTTTACATTCTCTTTTGGAACTTTTCATTTTGCTAAAAAACTATTTTTTGTCTGTAAAAACACAAATTCTCCCCAAACTCTCTCTTTTCTGCAAAGTTGTACTCTGTTGCCATAAAAATAACTTCCCACCAAACTTTCCCATTCCCTGAAACACATAACCTACTGTCTACCCAAATCAAAGCCTGCCTTTTTATAAAAAATCGTGAATCCTTGCGCAGTAAAGTACGCGTCTCGCACCGGTTCAAAGCATGAAAGCTATTTTAGACACGAACCACTTCAATTTCTATAAAAGCATGCCTGTGTAGAGCTTTGAACCGCACCCCGGGAGTCCAGAGGGCCGCTATTTTGCAACGGCGCTTCGCCGCCCTCGGCGTGTTTTTGGTTACTTTTTGCACGCCGCAAAAAGTAACATTAAAAACGTCTCTTAGGAAAACTTTTCCGACAAAGAAAAGTTCCCCTAAGAGCCTCTTTCCGGGCTTTTCCGGAAAAGAAAAGCCCTCCCAAACTGCCCCTTTTGTTACTTTTCCTAAAAGTAACAACGACCCCTGCCGCCCTTTCAGGGCGGCAAACTCACGCTTCGCGTGAGAATCGGTGGGCGGCATAGCCGCCCATGAAAGCCATGCCGGCAAAATAGACAAAAATCGCCGGATATTTTTGGGCAACTTTTTGGTATTGCGCCGTATTTTGCCGCTTTTGCAAAAAAATCCGCTATACCCCCTTGACAAATCCCCTCTCTTAGTGTATTATTTACCCATGCAGAGCAAAGATGCCGCAGATACAATCTATCTGTGGCATTTTTCTTTATATTTGCAAAACTTGTTTTTATTATTACAAAATGAAAGGAAATGAATCACTATGAGCAGCGTGCCGGAAATGTTTGGAAGCCTCGTCTTTAACGACGACGTTATGAGAGAAAAGCTCCCTAAGGACGTGTATAAGTCCTTGCGTAAAACCATTGACCGCGGAACCGACCTTGATATCAATGTTGCCAATGTGGTTGCCAATGCCATGAAAGATTGGGCAGTGGAACACGGCGCAACACACTATACCCATTGGTTCCAGCCGATGACGGGTATCACCGCCGAGAAACATGACAGCTTTATCTCCCCCACCTCAAACGGAAAAGTTATTATGGAGTTTTCCGGCAAGGAACTCATTAAGGGCGAACCCGACGCGTCCAGCTTCCCCTCCGGCGGCTTGCGCGCTACCTTTGAGGCAAGAGGCTATACCGCTTGGGACCCGACTTCCTACGCGTTCATCAAGGACGGTTCTTTGTATATTCCTACTGCGTTCTGCTCCTACGGCGGCGAAGTGCTTGATAAGAAAACACCGCTCCTTCGCTCCATGGAAGCCATCAGCGAACAGGCTGTCCGCGTGCTCCGCCTCTTTGGCAATACCTCCGTTAAACGCGTCAATACCACAGTCGGCCCCGAACAGGAATATTTCCTTATCGATAAAAAATACTACGAAGCAAGAGAAGACCTCATGTTTACCGGCCGTACCCTCTTCGGTGCCAAACCGCCGAAAGGTCAGGAACTGGAGGACCATTACTTCGGCGTTATCAAACCCAGAGTCGCCGCTTTCATGAAAGAACTCGATGAAGAACTCTGGAAACTCGGCGTCTATGCCAAAACCAAGCATAACGAAGTCGCTCCCGCTCAACATGAACTTGCCCCGATCTTTACCACAACCAATATCGCCAGCGACCATAACCAGCTCACCATGGAAATGATGAAAAAGATCGCGGAACGCCATGGCCTTGTCTGCCTCTTACATGAAAAACCGTTTGCCGGCGTCAACGGAAGCGGTAAACATAATAACTGGTCGATCTCCACCGATAAGGGTCAGAACCTCCTCGATCCCGGTACAACCCCTTATGAAAACGCACAGTTCCTTCTCTTCTTGGTCGCCGTTATCAAAGCGGTTGATGAATATCAGGACCTTTTGCGTATCTCCGTCGCAAGCGCCGGTAACGATCATCGCCTCGGTGCAAACGAAGCGCCGCCTGCTATCGTTTCCATGTTCGTCGGCGAAGAGCTGGAAGAAGTGCTTGACGCAATCGAAAAAGGCACGGATTACAAGGGCGGCGAAAAGCAGACCATGGAAATCGGCGTGCACGTTCTGCCGAACTTCCCCAAGGATACGACCGACCGCAACCGTACTTCCCCGTTTGCTTTCACCGGCAATAAATTTGAATTCCGTATGCTCGGCTCGAACCAGTCGATCTCCGGTCCGAATATCGTGTTAAACACCATCGTCGCCGAAGAATTGAAACAGTTCGCCGATGAACTGGAAAGCGCGGACGATTTCACCAAGGCGCTCAATACCCTTATCCGCAAGACCATTAAGGAACATAAACGCATTATCTTCAATGGCGACGGTTATGCCGAGAGCTGGCCGATCGAAGCCGAAAAACGCGGACTTCTGAACTATAAGACAACCGTTGAAGCGCTTCCGCATTTCATCGATAAAAAGAATATTGATCTGTTTACCTCGCATAACGTCTTTACCGAAAAGGAAATGATTTCGAGAACCGAAATCCTCCTCGAAACCTATTCCAAGACGATCAATATCGAAGCTCTTACCTTGAACGATATGGTAAAGAAACAGATTCTCCCGGCGCTCAGCACCTATACCGCCGACCTTGCCGCATCTCTTGCCGCAAAGACCGCCGTTGTTGACGGAATCGATGTTTCCATGGAAGAGGGCGAACTCAAAGAACTGTCCGCCGCACAAGGAAAACTGTATGCCCTGTCCAGCAAGCTGGATAAAGAGCTTGCGGAAGTACCGGGCGGCGAAGCGCTTGAAATGGCTGCTTATTACAGAGACGTTATCTTCGCAGAAATGCAGAATATGCGCGATGTGATCGACGCGGCCGAAGAAAAGGTTTCGTCCGACGTATGGCCGGTTCCGACCTATTCCGATCTTATCTTCCGCGTATAATCGCATAACCGTATTGAACTCCTTTCTGTTCAATTTTATAACAAACAGGCACAAGGACGTGCCGGAGACTTCTTACATACAGGAAATCTCCGGCACGTTTTTTTGTTAAAAACATATTTTAGGAGGAAACAGTCATGGATACGCAATCCATCGTATCGCTCGTAGAAAGCAATGCTTTCGGCATCTGGTATTTGATCGGAGCCGCTCTTGTTTTCTTTATGCAGGCAGGCTTTGCCATGGTAGAAACCGGCTTTACCAGAGCTAAAAACGCCGGTAACATCATTATGAAGAACCTTATGGACTTCTGTATCGGTACCATTCCCTTTGTTTTCATCGGTTTTTCGTTAATGATGGCGGAAAATTATCTGTTCGGCTTTATCGGTGTGCCGAATTTGCAGATCTTCACCGATTTCGGTTCTTTTATCCAAACCAATGCTTCCAGCTTTGTGTTTAACCTTGTTTTCTGCGCAACGGCGGCAACCATCGTTTCCGGCGCTATGGCAGAACGCACCAAATTCAGCGCGTATTGCATCTATTCGGCTGTCGTTTCGGCTGTTATCTACCCGATTGAAGCCGGCTGGGTGTGGAATCCGCAAGGTTGGCTTGTCACGCGCGGTTTCCACGATTTCGCCGGTTCTGCCGCCATTCACACGGTCGGCGGCGTGTGCGCCCTCATCGGTGCGATTTTCCTCGGTCCGCGTATCGGAAAATATGTCAAGGATAAGAGCGGCAAAGTGGTAAAGGTCAACGCTATTCCGGGTCATTCGATTCCGCTCGGTGCACTGGGTTGTTTCATTCTTTGGTTCGGTTGGTACGGCTTTAACGGTGCCGCCGCATGGAGCGTTGAATCGCTTGGCTCTATTTTCCTTACCACGACCATTGCCCCGGCTGTTGCAACGGTTGTCTGCATGATCTTTACTTGGGTTCGCAACGGCAAACCGGATGTTTCGATGTGTCTCAACGCTTCCCTTGCCGGCCTTGTCGGCATCACGGCAGGCTGTGACGCGCTCGACGCGCTCGGTTCGTTTATCGTCGGTATCGTTTCGGGCATTATCGTGGTACTGATCGTTGAACTTCTCGACTTGAAACTGCATATCGATGACCCGGTCGGTGCGGTTGCCGTGCATATGGGTAACGGTATCTGGGGTACGATCGCTGTCGGTTTGTTTGCAAATCCTGACGCACCTGCCGGATTGACCGGTTTATTCTACGGCGAGGGCGGCGCTTATCAGTTAGGCATCCAGGTTTTGGGCATCTTGGCTATTATCGCATGGACTTCGGTTTGCATTACAATTACTTATACAATTATCGAAAAGACCATCGGACTTCGTGCTTCGCGTGAAGATGAGCTTGCCGGACTTGACATTTCGGAGCATGGACTTCCGAGCGCTTATGCCGACTTTGCACCGTCGGTACAGAGCTATTCGGACGGCGCGCCGGTTGTGGTATCGGGCGATGTGCCGGTCGCTGAGGCTGTGCCGGTGGAATCTGTACCGGAGGTAGCGCCTGCCGCACCTGTGAACGGTGTAAAGCTTACGAAAGTGGAGATCATTTGCAAGGAGCGCATGTTTGAGGCTTTGAAAGCGGCTATGATGAACATTGGCATTACCGGTATGACGGTAACGCATGTCATGGGCTGCGGCGTACAGAAGGGCAAGCCGGAATATTACCGCGGTGTTGAGGTTGAGCCGAGTTTGCTGCCGAAGATTCAGGTAGAGATCGTTGTCAGCAAAGTGCCGGTACGCATGGTGATTGAAACGGCGAAAAAGACGTTATATACCGGACATATCGGCGACGGCAAGATTTTTGTCTACAATGTAGAGAATGTCGTCAAGGTACGTACCGGTGAAGAGGGCTATGCCGCTTTGCAGGACGTCGAGTAACGGGCATGGTGCGCGCCGGTTTGGCCGGCGCGCACCGGAGAGGCGGTACTTTTTGCAAAGTGACCAAAGAGGCACCTTGGGAGGGCTTTTCTTTTCCGGAAAGCCGGAATGAGTGCTTTTCGTACCCCGAAAAGCATAAAAGGACGGTTTTCATGTTACTTTTTCGCTTGTACGAAAAAGTAACCAAAAAGTACACCAGAGGGCTGCGGCCCTCTGGACTCCGGGGTGCGGTTCAAAGCTCTGCACAGGCATGCTTTTTATAAAAATTGAAGCAGTTCGTGTCTAAAACAGCTTTTAGGCTTTGAACCGGTGCGAAAGGGGAACCTTGGATGAAACGCAGAATCAGGTTTTGCGGAAAATCGGAGTTGCAGTGCGGGCTTGCTGCCGCAAGCAGTTGATTAAAAGGAAAATTGCACGTTATCTTGGTTGCGGCGGAAACAGGAAACCAACGTGAGTTGGTAGGAAGTATGGTTTGCATGTGTGCAGAACGCTGAGATTTTTGCATCCTCATCCGAAACTATCTATTTCCCGGAGAATAGCTTTCTGTTCTCTCAAAAACACTTTTCCGCCAAACTCCCCCTTTTTCGGAAACACATAACCTGCTGTCCACCCAAATCAAACCCTACCTTTTTATAAACACCCACAAATCCTTGCGCAGTAAACTCTCCCCCTCGCACCGGTTCAAAATACTCCGAGCTGTATGGCACAAGACCGTGATTTCCCACAAAATTTCTTGATAGGCACACAGCTTGCAATTTAATTAGAAGTTCACCGCTCGGAATTTTGAACCGAGGTCGCAGGGCGGAGCCCCGTCTGCTTTTTGGTTCTTTTTGCAGAAGCAAAAAGAACGTAAAACCGTCCCTTACTTGCTTTTCGCGAAACGAAAAGCAATCGAAAAGCCCCTTTTGTTACTTTTTGCAAAAGTAACGCGGCTCCCCAGCCGCCCTTTCAGGGCTGCTAACTCACGCTGCCGCGTGAGAATCGGTCGGCGGCCGCACCGCCTTTCGGGGCGCTTTTCCTAAAAGCACCCCCGAAAAACCCCCAACCGGGCTTCGCATTATTATACAAATATCCTCGTATATATGCACCGTTCTTGCATGAAAACGTATATTTTTCACCCAACTACTTGACAAAAGTAAAAAATGTGTGTATCATATATCCTATGATATAACCCAGTCGGATTATATCCGAATTCTCTTGCGCATCGCGCAAATTTAAATTGGAGGAATTTTTATGAAAAAACTCTTGGCAGTTGTTCTTGCAGCTTGTACGGCTTTTGCCCTTGCTTCCTGCAATAACCAGTCTGAATCTGGCGGCAATGGTAAGACCGACGGTTCTTATACCTCCGGCAATACCGAATATGTAATCGGCTGCACCGGTCCGCTTACCGGCGACGCATCCAGCTATGGCATCTCCGTTCAGGAGGGCGCTACCCTCGCCGTTGAAGAAATCAATGCAAACGGCGGTTTGAACGGCGTCAATTTCAAACTCGATATGAAAGATGATAAAGCTACTGCGGCTGACGCTGCTTCCGGCTACGATATGCTCTATGAAGCAGGTATGCAGGTCTCCCTCGGCTCGGTAACCTCCGGTTCTTGCGCATCCTTTGCCGCTAAGGCCGCTCAGGATCACCTCTTCTTCATCACGCCTTCCGCCTCCGCGGCCGCTATTACCGACACCGGCGATAACGCTTTCCGCGTTTGCTTCGGCGACCCTGACCAGGGCGTGCTTGCCGCTGATGAAATCAATGAAAAGTACGAGACCGTCGGCGTTATCTATGATACCAGCGACGCGTATTCTTCCGGCATCTACGAGGCTTTCAAGGGTGAAATGGAAAAACTCGGCAAAGAGTATTCCGTCCAGACTTTTGACGCAGAAAATAAGAAAGATTTCTCAACTCAGGTAGAAGCTTTGAAAGACTGCGACGTTATCTTCCTTCCGTTCTATTATACCGAAGCCGGCCTTGTCGCTAAGGCCGCTGTTGCAAAGGGCTGTGACGCCGTTCTCTTCGGTTGCGATGGCCTTGACGGCATTTCCGATCAGATTGACTCCACCGTTACCAACCTTATCCGTTACATCACGCCTTTCGATGTCAACAGCACCGATGAAAATGTCAAGAGCTTTGTAGACGCTTATAAGGCAAAATACAATAAGCTCCCCGACCAGTTTGCTGCTGACGGTTATGACGCCGTATACGTAATCTACGAGGCTATGAAGAAGGCCGGCGTAAACGATGTTACCATCGACGCCTCTACCCTCTGCGATAAGCTTATCCCGGTCGTTACCGGCGATGACTTTACCTATACGGGCGCTACCGGTACCATGACTTGGGACAAGAGCGGCGCTTGCAATAAAGTTCCGACCATTGTCGAATTAAACAAATAATTCGGATCCCATTCCGAATTGCGGCGGAAGCTCCATCAAAGTTTCTTTGACGGAGCTTTCCCACCATATTTCGGTTTTTTTCGGCGAAAAGTTCTTTCGCCGTTTTGGCGTATTTTAAAGGCTTTGCTTTTATTGTCCTATCGGCAGAAGAATACGCCGGAAATTCATGTTTTCCGACCGAAAAAAACCCAAATATGAAAAAATCATATTCCAAAGTACGTTTGTACTGGATAGGCAGGAGATTTTTATGATCACATTGATAGACGGACTGAGCCTCGGCAGTATCTATGCCCTTATCGCGCTCGGTTACACAATGGTGTACGGCATTGCAAAAATGCTGAACTTCGCACATGGCGATATCATCATGGTCGGCGCCTATGCAATCTTGGTCGCTATGACCACCACGGCCAATCCGATCGTCGCGGTCGTCGCTTCGGTCATCGTCTGTACCTTGCTCGGCGTCTTTATCGAAAAGGCAGCCTATAAACCGCTTCGCGGCGCCTCTCCCCTTGCGGTGCTGATTACGGCTATCGGCGTAAGCTACCTCTTGCAGAGTCTGGCACAGCTTATCTTTGAGTCGAAATCCAAGCCCGTTCCCGGCTGGCGCTTTGGCGACATTCCGTTCTTGAAGGCATACGGAATCAATACCGCCGCTGTTGTAACGCTTGTCGCCGGCGCTATTATCATGGTTTCCCTGACCGTGTTTATCAATGTTACCCGTACCGGCCGCGCCATGCTCGCTGTCTCTGAGGACAGAGATGCCGCAAAGCTTATGGGTATCAACGTCAACCGGATCATCACCATTACCTTTGCGATCGGCTCGGCGCTCGCCGCTTTTGCCGGCATGTTCTATCTCTTGCAGATTCCGAACGCAGAACCGACCCTCGGCGCTATGCCCGGTATCAAGGCTTTTACGGCGGCTGTTATCGGCGGTATCGGTTCGATTCCGGGAGCTATGCTTGGGGGAATCTTGCTTGGCGTTATCGAAAAATTCTGCCTGAGCATTCCGGCGCTTGCTCCGTATACGACGGCGCTTGAATTCAGCTTGCTGATTGTAATTTTGCTTGTTCGCCCGACCGGTATCTTGGGCAAGAAGCTCAGAGAGAAGGTGTAAGGCATGGCAAACTATTTGAAAAGCGCAAAAAAAGATTTCAAGATCAAGTATTCCATCAATTATCTGTTAGTGCTTGCCATCCTCGGTGTCGGCCTTATCATGTATTTCACCGGCGGCCTTAAAATGTCGTATGCAAGACTGTTTACGCAGATTGGGTTCAGCATTATTTTGGCAGTTTCCCTTAACCTCGTCGTCGGTTTCTTAGGCGAACTCAGCCTCGGACATGCCGGATTCATGTGTATCGGCGCTTATATCGGCGGTACGGTTGCCTTAATGCTGAAAAGCGCGATTCCGAACAAACTCGTTGTTTTGATTCTCGCTATGCTCGTGGGCGGACTTGTCGCCGCTGTATTCGGCTTTATCATCGGACTTCCGAGCCTGCGCTTAAAAGGCGATTACCTTGCTATCGTTACGCTTGCGTTCGGCGAAATTGTCCGTAACATTTTCAAAAATCAGAAAATCTTCGGCGGCGCTATGGGCTTGCAGACCGGCGCTATCCAGTATGACAGCCGCAACCGCCCGACTTTGTATATTGTTACCCTTGTGGTGGCGCTTGTCATGCTTGTGCTCATTCAGAATTTTATCCGTTCCAAGCATGGCCGTGCCGTTACCGCGATCCGCGATAATGAAATTGCCGCCAAAGCCATGGGTATCAACGTCACGTTCTATAAGCTGTTCGTCTTTATCCTTGCTGCTTTCTTTGCCGGCATCGCAGGCGTAATTTACAGCCATTATACCGCAACGGTCTTATACTCGTTCTTCTCGTATAACTATTCAATCGAAATATTGGTTATGGTCGTGCTCGGCGGTATGGGCAGCATTACCGGTTCGATCATCGCGGCCGTCCTTGTGCCGATCATCAACTATCTCTTGCAGAACTATGTTCCGGCAGAGCTTGCCGCATTGCGGTATCTTGTTTATGCACTGGTGCTTATCTTCATCGTTGTGTTCAGCAATGCGCCGGCGTTACAGCCGCTTCGCGATAAGCTGCGCATTTCGGCCTTGTTGAAGAACCTCATGAAGCATAAGAAGCATGACCCGGCGAAATTCAAGGATGATGAAGCGTCCTGGGACCGCGTACCGACTAAGATTCCGATGGATGCGATTCTTACGACGGACATCAATCCCAACCGGCCGAATACGGGAAATCCCGATATCGGCGATTCCAAAGGAGGTAAAAGCAAATGAGTGAACCCATGTTGAAAACGGAAAACCTCGGCATTACCTTCGGCGGCTTAAAGGCGGCGCACGACGTCAATATTACCATTGAAAAGAAAGAATTGTACGGTCTTATCGGCCCGAACGGCGCCGGTAAAACGACCGTGTTCAACCTGATCACCGGCGTATACCAGCCGACAGCCGGAAAGTTTTATTTAGACGGCGAGGAACTCACCGGCAAGACCCAGGAAGCCATCAACCATAAGGGTATCGCGCGCACGTTCCAGAACATTCGTCTGTTCAATAACATGACGGTTGTCAGCAACGTTATGGTCGGGCTGCATAACCGCCCGGAATTTCGTTGCACGGCGGCGCAAAGCATGCTCCGTCTGCCGGTTCATTATGAAAACGAAACGCGTATGCGCGATAAAGCCAAGGAACTTCTCGATATTTTCGGCTTGAAAGAAGAGAGAAATATTCTTGCCTGCAACCTGCCCTACGGCAAGCAGAGAAAGCTTGAAATCGCGCGTGCACTGGCAACCGGTCCAAAGCTTTTGTTGCTGGACGAGCCGGCCGCCGGCATGAACCCGAACGAGACCGCAGAGCTTATGGATACTATCCGGCTTATCAACCGGGAATTTGATATGACGATCCTCTTGATCGAGCACGATATGAAGCTTGTGGGAGGAATCTGTGAGGAAGTCACAGTCTTGAATTTCGGACAGGTGCTTGCACACGGAGAAACGTCCGCGGTTCTCAACGACCCGCGTGTCATTACCGCCTATCTCGGCGAAGACGAGTAGACGGAATATCGCGGATAGGGAGGAAAAACGGATATGGCAATGCTTAAAATCGAAGATTTACAGGTATATTACGGCATGATCAATGCCATCAAGGGCGTTTCGTTCGAGGTGGACGCCGGAGAGATCATTGCGCTTATCGGAGCAAACGGCGCCGGAAAGACAACGATTCTGCACACGATAACGGGACTTGTCGCACCGCGTTCAGGCAGTATCGTTTTTGAGGGGCATGACTTGATAAAGACCCCGGCGCATAAGATTCTTTCGCTCGGAATGGCGCATGTGCCGGAGGGACGCCGGATATTCCAAGAGCTTACGGTGTATGACAATCTGAAACTCGGCGCATATATTCTGCACGATTCCAAAAAATTTGACAGCAATTTGGCCTATGTATACAAGCATTTTCCGCGTCTGGAAGAACGCAAAAAGCAGATTGCGGGCACGCTTTCGGGCGGTGAACAGCAGATGCTTGCCATGGGGCGTGCGCTTATGTCGAATCCGAAGATAATTTTAATGGATGAGCCGTCCATGGGCCTTTCACCGCTTTTGGTGAATGAGATCTTCCACATCATACGGGAGGTATCGGCGGACGGCACGACAGTTTTGCTTGTTGAGCAGAATGCGAAGAAGGCGCTTTCGATTGCAGACCGCGCCTATGTTTTGGAGACCGGCAAGATATCGCTTTCCGGCAAGGCTTCGGATCTTATCAATGATGAGCAGGTCAAGAAAGCATATCTTGGCGAATAAGAAAACGGACATTTTGAAACCGCCCGGCACGCATGTACCGGGCGGTTTTGCCGCCCGTTAGGGGCGGCTGGGGAGCCGCCTTATTTTTTGTAAAGGCTTAGAAAGAGGCTCTAAGGAAAGCCTTTCTTTTCCCGAAAAGTTTCCCTAAGGGACGTTTTTCTGTTACTTTTTGCGGCGTGCAAAAAGTAACCAAAAAGCACGCGGGGCTAACGCCCTGCGACCTCGGTTCAAAGCTCTGCACAGGCATGCTTTTTATAAAAATTGAAGCAGTTCGTGTCTGAAACAGCTTTTAGGCTTTGAACCGGTGCGAAAGGGGAACCTTGGATGAAACGCAGAATCAGGTTTTGCGGAAAATCGGAGTTGCAGTGCGAGCTTGCTGCCGCAAGCAGTTGATTAAAAGGAAAAGTGCACGTTATCTTGGTTGCGGCGGAAACAGGAAACCAACGTGAGTTGGTAGGAAGTATGGAATAAATCCGTAGTTTGCATGTGTGCAGAACGCTGAGATTTTTGCATCCTATCCGAAACTATCTATTTCCCGGAAAATAACTTTCTGTTCTCTCAAAAACACTTTCCCACCAAACTCCCCATTCCCTGAAACACATAACCTGCTGTCTACCCAAATCAGAGCTTGCCTTTTCATCAACCCTTGCAAATCCTTACGCAGTAAAACCGCCGTCTCGCACCGGTTCAAAGCCTGAAAGCTGTTTTAGTGACGAACCGTTTCAATTCCTGTAAAAGCATGCCTGTGTAGAGCTTTGAACCGTACTCTGGGAGTCCAGAGGGTCGCAACCCTCTGGTGTACTTTTTGGTTACTTTTTCGTACAAGCGAAAAAGTAACAGAAAAACGCCCTTTTGGTTCTTTTTGCAGAAGCAAAAAGAACGTAAAAACCGTCCCTTTTATGCTTTTCGAGACCCGAAAAGCCCCTTTTCCGGACTTTTCGGGAAAAGTCCGCCTCTCCCCAAGAGCCTCTTCCCGGGCCTTTCATGACAAAAAAATCCCTTAAACCGTCACTTTCCCGTCAGCTAATGTTACTTTTGTGTTACAATTAAAAAAAACTATTGCAAAATATACAATATTGATATAAAATAAGACACGTATACAAGTCTATTTTGTGTAGGCGTACAAATTATTATGCAGGAGGAATCCAACATGAGAAAACCCACGCGTATTCTCACCATCGGTTTGGCGATCGCCATGCTGTTTGCAATGCTTGCTTTCAGCGTCAGCGCCGCAGAAACCAAATTTGCCGATGTAAGCGCTAAGGATGAAACTTTGACCAAAGCCGTCGCTTTGCTTGAAGGCATCGGCGTTACAAAAGGTACTTCCGATACAACTTTCGGTACAAACGAAGCTGTAACAAGACAGCAGATGGCTGCCTTTATCTACCGCCTTATGAACCGCGGCAAGAGCCTTGAAGGCGGCGAAAACTCTACACCCTTTGTGGACCTCTATGACGATACTTTCTATGGAATGGTATCTTGGGCAAACGGTATGGGCATCATCAAGGGTATCAGCGCTACGGAATTCGATCCCGATGGCTCGATCATCCTCCAAGACGCTTATACTATGATCGTCCGCGCTCTTGGCTATGAAAAGAACGAAGCCCTCGGCTATCCGTTTGATTATATCGATATCGCCGAAAAGGCCGAAGTCGATCTCGCAGACGGCCTTCCTTCTTCCGTCAGCTACGAAAAGGAATTGACCCGCGGCAACGTTGCTATTCTTCTCTATAACGCTTTCTATGCCGATATGGGCGTAGCTGAGGAAAAACAGCACGAAAGATGGGTCGGTCCCGAAGACGGCGGTAAGTACGTCCTCGAAACCAAGCTCGAATATCCGAAACTCTGCGAAAAGATCTATGACGTTATCGAAGAAGAATTCGTCATCATGGAAACTCCGCATTACGCTTTCAATACCAGCAAGAATTCCAATACTTATAAACCGACCGAAAACTCCAACGGCGAAGGCTCTGTCCTCTTGGTCGCTACCGAAGATGACCAGAAGGTCGGCAGCTTCTATACCACCGTTTCCGATCTCGGTCTTGTAGATGACGCGGATAGCTATATCATGTCGCATGTCAATGTGTTCTATACCTATGACGAAGACAACGATAAAGTTGATTCCGTTCTCGTCGCTACTCCTTTAATGCAGAAAGTCACCTCTGACTCCGCTTCCTACGGCTCTGTTTCCGCTGAAAAGAAAGCTGAAAACAAAGACAAAAAGTTTTACAGCGGTTATGACTGGCCGAGAATGGACGGTTCTATGACCGTCGGCGGCAAGCTTATGTACTTCTATGACGCTCCGTATTCTTTCGCAAAGCCTTCTTATGACGGCTGCGAAACCGAAGAGGATAAGTACAACGCCCGTAACGAAGACAATACCCTTCTTATCGACCTCAAATGCACGGATACCGATAAGGGGCTGTACGTTTACTATATCCGCGATGAACGCTTTGCTTCCGAAGACGGTTGCGGCACAGCGCTCGACCGTAAATTCGCTAACTTCTTCCATCAGGTTCGTAAATCCGGTATTTACAGCATGGATATCTTCGACCCCGACGGAGACGGTCACTTTGAATATATGTGGTATAAGCCGGCTACTTTCGGTAAGATCGATATGGATGATGATTATAACTTCACCGATTTCTCCGAATACACCGAAAACGCTCCTTATGAAGAACCCGTTAAAAACCCTGTCGGCGAAAGCCCGAACGTAATGCCGAAGATTTATGCTAACGGCGCTACCATCGACGGTGTTAAGGGCAAGACGTTCCGCGACGGCGATTTCATTTTCGCTTATCTGAACGGCGAAGCAAACTATATCTATTACTTCGATACCATCAACGGCCGCAAGGGTACCATTACCAAGGTCAACCAGCCGACCGGTACGGTTACCATCGGTAACCAGTCGTGGAGAACTCCGTATCAGTTCTTGTACGTAACCAACTTCTTTGCTCATAAGAGAGACGACTATGACCTCACGCAGGACGGTGCCAATACTGGTGTGTTCGCTCACCTTGTATCGGCTGCTGCACTCGGTGAAGAAGTCATCCTCTATACCTACAATAAGAACTACCCCAACGTTTTCTATTATGAAGTCGTTAAGGCTGGTTCCAGCACTTACTCCGGCGAAAACCTCTTGATTCCGCTTGAAATCGAAACCGAAAAGGGCACGGATGCCAAGACCCGTAAGTCTGTCCAGTACCTCAAAGTTTGGGTGGACGGTAAGGAACGCTATGTTCCGGTGGATATCGATTCTTGCTATCCTGAACCGACCAAGACTATCGACGGTACCTATAAGTTCGACGTAACCGTTACCGAAAAGGACGGCCGTACTTACGATGCTTATATCGGTAAGATCTGCACCTACTCGGTTGATAAAAACGGTCTCTACACGATCACAAGCTTGCTCCATGGCGAAGATTCCGACGGTGCAACCGATCATATCGATCTGACCTTTGATCCGGATGACGATAGTTTCTTCAATGAAAAGACTACGTCTCAGGTCGCAACTGACCTTGCCGGCGAACAGATCCGCCTGACCAAGAACACCAGCAAGCGCTATGCTATCACTGATTTCGCTACCGACGATTCCATGATCGGTACGTATGGCGTTAACTCGGCTAAACAGTATTTTGACTTTAAGGAAGCCAATATCACAAGCAATACCACCTTCATTATCCGTGAGATCACTACCGATGATGACGGTGAAGAAGAAAACACGTTCACCATTTATAAGGCAACAGATTTCCCGGGTACGGTTGAATCCAAGCTCACCAACGTTCAGTACATTTACGAAAACGACGGCATTTCCAAGTCTCGTGTAAACCTCGTTCTTCTCTATGCGGAAGTTGACGGCGATATCGAATTCGAGTCCGGCACGTCCGCCAAGAAGACCGACTGGCGCATTGTTAAGACTTCTTCGCCGGTTAAGGTAAGCGAAGACGAATTCCGTTATGCATATGATCTGTTCAACCCGAATACCGGTAAGGTAGACGAAAAGGTTTACGGAACCACTTCCAAGTCCTCGGCTGATTCTCTTGCATCGGTTGAACCGTTTGCAGAAGGTACGGTTATCAAGCTGACCTCGGCAGGCGAAGTCAACGACAAGAAGAAGAGCGACGAAGGCACGATCAACGCCGTGACCAATGAAAACCTCGTCTTCATTACCGATGTCGGCGTAAGCGATGAGACCGTTGAAATCGAACTCGTAAACGCTGAGGATGAACCTCACTTCACGATCGACGGCAAGTTCTACAACCTGTATGAACTTGACAGCAACGTCGTCGTTACCATGTTGAAGTATGCAAAGCAGAAAGACATCGAAACAGCTGAAATTTCGACCCTTACGTTGGAACAGCTTGCAGATGCCAAGAACGATATCAAGTCGTACAACAATAAAGTTGAGGATAAGAACGGCAAGCTCTCCACGAAGTACAGTGAATATGTCAAGGCATACATCACCTTCTCCAAGAAGTCGAGCTCCGATTTCCCGACAATCGACAGCATCATCGTCGTAGTCAACCCGGATGAACCGGAAGAATACCTCAAAAAATAAAAACTGGAACACAGTAGCAAGCATCACGGTTTTTTAAAACCGTGATGCTTGCCGAAAAAGCCGGCAAACCGCTTTTTGCGGGTGCAGTGCGGCTTTAACAGGATAATCCTTGTAAAAGTGAAAACCGGAGTTACGTTAGGCAACTCCGGTTTTTGTGTAGCGCGGCTTTCGCGCAGAAAAGAGGTAAGTATGACCCGCAGCAAAGGAATCGACCTTGTCAAAACCGTCGCTATTCTCTGCGTACTTTTTATCCATGCCGGAAGCGTCTTTTATGCGTTTCCGGTTGGATCGTCTGCCTGGAATACCTTGCTTGTCTATGGTTCTGCCGTCCGCGCCGGTGTGCCGCTCTTTCTCATGTGCAGCGGCGCTCTTCTTCTCGACCCGGCCAAAAAGCTTTCCGTGAAACGGCTTTATACCCATAACCTGCCGCGCATTGTCGTCGCTATGCTTTTCTGGGGAATGGCGTATAAAATCTGGCACCTGTACGAACAGAATTCCCTTTCTGCGCCGACGGTATGGAACGCTTTCAAGGAAGTCCTCTTCTTCAACCAGGAATTCCATTTTTACTACCTGCATATCATCCTGCTTGTCTATATTCTTCTGCCGGTGACGCGTGTGCTTGTTGCGAACGCCTCGAAAGCTGTTCTGCAATATGCCCTTGCCGTCTGGTTTGCGCTCGGTATCCTCTATCCGACCGTAAACGGATTCTGGCCGTTTACGCTCTTTTCCGGCATGATTCCGCAGTACCTCATTCAAATGACGTATGCTTCGGTCGGTTATGGCGTTTTTGGGTGGTATCTCAAAGCCTATCCTTTGCCGAAATTTTCCGGGTTTCTCTTAGCGCCGCTTGGCTTTTGCACGATTTATTTCGGCACTTATGTGCAAAGCGTGCGTGCCGGTGTGTTAAACGAGCTTCTTTTCAGCGGCATGACGGTCGGTACATTTTTGCTTGCGACCGGTATCTACTCATTAGGCATGACCTATGGCAACCGTATGGGAAAAGTTTTTTCTGCCGTGACGCTCTATATTTCCAAAGCGTCGTTCTGCCTGTATCTTTCGCATATGTTTGGCCTGTATCTGTTACAGCGGCACGGGTTTACCGTCAGAAATCCCTTATGCGATGTTCCGGCGACGGTGGGACTTGTTTTTGCCGGAGGGTTAGCGTTATATGCCGTGCTTTCGCATATTCCGGTCGTTCGGAAATGGTTGGTTTGACGCGCCAAAAGCGGGTAAAAATATTTGCCCGCTTTTTTCTTTGCGCCTTATGTTTGGGCGTGATGTTCACACTTTTTTGTTGCATTTCCATGTAAACCGTGCTATAATAATACATTATATAAAAAATAAAATATAAACCCTTTAAGATAGGAAAGGAATCAGCGCGTATGGAAGAAAAATGTGCCATCCTCGACTGTGGCGGCCAGTATACCAAAGTCATTGACCGAAAAGTCCGTGAGCTTGGCGTTAAAAGCGAAATTTTCCCGATTGGCGTAAACCCCGATAAGCTTGCCGGCTTCGGCGGAATGATCTTATCCGGCGGCCCGTCCAGCGTTTGGGAAAAAGGCGCGCCCGAATACGATGAACGCTTGTTTGACCTCGGCATTCCGACGCTCGGCATTTGCTATGGTATGCAGCTTTTAAACGACCATTTCGGCGGAAAGGTCGTTCCGAATTTCAAGACCGAATACGGTCAGATTGAAATCTCCGTTGACCCCGCCTGCCCTCTTTTTGCAGGCCTTGACGCAAAGCAAAAGGTTCTTATGAGCCATGGCGATGCCGTTGAAAAGCTGGCGGACGGATTTAAAAAAGTGGCAGATACCGAGGGCGTGACCGCCGGTATCTATCATGCGGAAAAAAGAATTGCCGCCGTGCAGTTCCACCCCGAGGTTGATCCGACGGTAAACGGCGTGAAAATGCTGGAAAATTTCCTTCGCGGCATCTGCGGCTTTAAACAGACGTATGCTTTGGAGGATCGTATCGAGACTTCCGTCCGTATGATCCGCGAAAAGGTCGGTGACGGCAAAGTCATCGTGCTTGTCAGCGGCGGCGTGGATTCGGCTGTTACGGCAGCGCTTCTTGTCAAAGCGCTTGGTTCGGATAAAGTCTATGGAATCCATATCGACCATGGCATGATGCGGAAAAACGAATCCGACTTGATCTGTGCCAACCTTGCCGATCTGGGGCTGACCCAGATGCAGCGTATCAATGCAGAGGACGCGTTCTTCCATACCCCTCTTACCATTGACGGGGAAACCTATGCGCCGCTTTCCGAAACCTGCGAACCCGAAAAGAAACGTGCTATTATCGGTCATATGTTCTTTGTTGTGACCGAAGAAGCCGCCAAAAAGCTGAATCTGGATTTCGATACCGCTTTCCTTGGCCAAGGCACTCTGCGCCCTGACCTTATCGAGAGCGGCAACCCCGATGTCAGCGGTTATGCGCATAAGATCAAAACGCACCATAATGACGTCGGCGTTATCCGCGCACTGCGCGATCGCGGACATGTTGTGGAGACCAACTGGGACTGGCATAAAGACGAAGTCAGACAGGTTGCACGCATGTTGGGGTTGGATGAAGCGATAGCTTCGCGTCAGCCGTTCCCGGGTCCGGGACTTGGCGTGCGCATTCTGTGTACCGATCATTCCGGAAGAAACTTAACGGAAACGGACATAAAAGAAAAGCTGGAACCGCTTACCGCTTTTGTTTCGGAAACGGACGCGGATTATGCGGCAGACCTTGCCCCGATCCAGAGCGTTGGCGTGCAGGGCGACCATCGGTCGTATAAGAATATGACGGTGCTGTATCATAAGAATGCCGATCAGGACCCGGCGGATACGGATATGCAAAAACTGTATGCGCTGGCCAAAAAGATTCCGAACGAGTTGAATTACATCAACCGTGTGACGTATTGCCTGAACGAGACCGCCGGTGTCGGTGAACTTACCTGCACTCCTACCCATATTTGTCATGAAACGGCGGAGCTGCTGCGGGAATTGGACGATATTACGACGCGCCACCTGATGAATAAGAAGATTGCCCAGTGCTTCGCGGTGCTTGTGCCGGTTTCGGCTCATGCCGACAAGAAGTATTCGGTGGCTATGCGTGCTGTCTGCACGACCGACTTTATGACAGCGCAGTCGGCTTTCCCTGGCGAGGATTTCCCGGTGGAGGCGCTGAAAGCCGCCCGTGATGAAATCGTCGAACGCTTTGGCGATGTCATTTCTCTCGTGCTGTATGACGTGACCGGTAAACCTCCGGCTACGGTGGAGTGGGAGTAAACGGAAAAAACCCCGAAATCCGCATAAACAGCGGATTTTCGGGGTTTCTTTTTGCCTTTTGAGTACATTTTGAGTACATTTTATGCTTTTTTGCTTTCAATAGATTTCAATGTTTCGCCATTTTCGCTTTTCCATGCCTGCGGACCACTTATGCTATATCCAGCTGCAAAGGCTGCTGCCGCAGAAGAACTTGCAAATATCTTATCCACTTGCAATGTGTCATCAACAATTTCGCCGACTGCTCTGCTTTGTTCAACTTTCTTTTTAATTCCTTTATCAAGCGAACTTGCAGATTCCTTATGTATCTTCGAACCTTTAAGTAAAACAAACCCATCCGTAGTTTGAATGCAATGGGCAGTTCCGTTTACAAATTTCATATGATATAACTTTTGCGATTCTTGAGTCTGATTGTTGGAATCGGAAATCTTTTCAAATACTTTGTGTCCAAGAGCATTTACAAGAATTTTAGCATTGTATATAAACTCTTCCAATTCAGCTTGATCTGCTTCAGAAACAGTAGATTTAGTTGGTATATTAGAGTTGTCAATTGAATATCTGCCGGCTTCAGTCGCAATTCTGTGAAATTCGTGTTCAAGATATTTGATATGAGCTTTATTGAGGTTATCGTCTTTACTGATAAAAGCAATAACTTCATTCCAATTGTCTTTTTTTGCAATATGCTCTTTTAATCGTTTTATTATATTTTCTGCCTCACCTACATATATGAGAGGTTTTTCTTTATCATCGTCATATCCAAATAAAAAATAGATTCCCGGTGAAGATAATTCATCTCTACTCTCACTTTCTTTAACCATATTTCTTGGAATCTTATAGGCTACGCCCGTCCAGTTTGAAAGTTCACATATCCACCTTTTATTTGGACTTCCGTCCAATAAAAATAATTTTATCACTTTACCAAAAGCCATATTTATAACTCCCTCATTTAATAATTATAATTATGCGGAATTTTAACCGAGATACCGCCGCCCGCATTAAGCGAAATATCCGAGTGTTGAAGTTCAAGCTCAATAACTTCTTTTTGTTCTTTCAAGCTGTTCAAAATATTTATAAGCTCTTTATCCGATGTGCCGTGAATTTCAGCGGCACATTTTTCATATCTGTGATTTATCCGCTCCCATTTCAAAATATCACTCAATATTTTATCGGATTTTAAGTAGTACATGATTTTATTTGCAGAAATCTCTGCACTATCATTTTTTGCATTGAAGAAATTTGAGATAAACGGATTTATTTCAACGCTGACAGTTTGGGAGTTCAGCATACCGTTTTCTTCTCTTTCGCCGTTTAATGATATGATTTTTGTCTTTATGAGCATAATCATAAGTCCCATAAAATCACCGACTGTTTCAAGCCGTATATTATTCTCAATTCCGGCAATCGCAAAAGAGCTTATTCCGAGAGCCTCCGCTATTCTGTCAATTTGCGGAGATTGCGGCACCATTTTGTTCGTTTCATATTTTCTTATGGACACGGGGTGTATTCCCGAAAGCTCGGCTAACTTTGCTTGGGTTATGCCTATGCGTGTGCGGAAATACTTTATTTTTTCACCGATAGTCATAATATTTCATTCCTTTTGTAGTTTAGTCGCTATTATTATAGCACATAAAAATAAAAAAGTCCATACCATTTAACAAAAATCATCAAATGTTACAAAGCTATTAAAATTCAAAATTACTCCTTGACATATTGTAGCGACAGCGCTATAATATAAATGTAGCGACACCGCAACAAAAAATTAAGGAGGTAATTTGTATGGCGGATAACAAAATTTACATTACGGCTCGTGAGCTTTCGGATATGTTGGGTGTATCTATGGGATATGCTTATAAAATCATAAGAAAGCTGAACAAGGAGCTTGATAAAGACGGTTTTATTGTAATCGCAGGGAAAGTGCCGAAGGGGTACTTTGAAAAGCGATGGTTTGGTTATAATGCAAAGGAGGCTTGATTTATGAAGGCAGAAAAAGACAAGAAAACGGGAAAGTGGCTGATTCAGTTCAGATATACAGATTGGCAGGGTGTTCGCAGAAAAACAACAAAACGCGGTTTCGCTACAAAACGAGAGGCTGAGGAGTATGTCAGAAATTTTCTTGCGTCACAGCAAGCAGATTTTAATATGAATTTTCAAGAATTTTTGAAGCTCTATTATGATGATATGACTCCTCGGCTTCGAGAGAATACTATGAGAAATAAGAAATACATAATAGATTTGAAAATCTTGCCGTATTTCTCAAACAGGCGAATGAACGGTATAACCGCTGCTGATATTCGTAAATGGCAGAATGAGTTGATTTCGCAAGGCTATTCACAAACATATCTCAGAACAATTAACAATCAGCTTACGGCGGTATTCAATTATGCAGTTCGATATTATGACTTGCAGAATAATCCTTGCCGCAAAGCCGGTGGAATGGGGAAAAACAAGGCTGATGAGATGAAATTTTGGACAAAAGATGAGTTTTATAAATTCATTGACAGTATTATGGATAAACAGAAATCGTATGCTGCGTTTATGACTCTGTTTTGGACAGGTATGCGATTAGGTGAATTACTCGCTTTAACTCCGGCTGATATAGATTTTGAAAACAAAACAATCAGCATTTCAAAATCATATCAGAGGCTTGACGGAAAAGATGTAATAACACTGCCCAAAACACCCAAGAGCAAACGGACGATAACTGTTCCCGATTTTTTGCTTGCTGACCTCAAGGATTACATGAATTCGATATATTGCTTGGAGGATACCGACAGATTATTTCAAGTTACCAAATATTTTATGGAACACGAAATGCAGCGAGGCATTAAAAACAGCGGTGTAAAGCGTATTCGGATCCACGATATTCGGCATTCACACTGCGCACTTCTATTTGAAATGGGTATTACACCACTTGAGGTTGCTGACCGTCTTGGGCACGAGCGAGTGGAAACAACGATGAATGTTTACGCACATATTTATCCGAATAAACAAAGAGCATTGTCAGACAAGTTAGAGAAAGTATATCGGGAGGATTTGCAATGAGCGGACTTGATAAAAACAGATTTCGTAACACAACAATCAGCTTTCGGGTTTCGCCGGAGGAACGGCTTGCACTTGAAGCAAGAATTAAAGTTTGCGGAATACCCAAAGGCGAGTATTTTATAAAATCACTGCTGTATCAACGCATTGAAATTTCTGTTGGTAAATACAAAAGTGACAGATTGGCTCTTGAATTAAAAAAGCTGCGTGAAGCATTTGAAAGTGCCGAATGTGAAACGGCGACATTATGCGAGTGCAAGGCACTTTTGAAACAATTGCAGGAGGTTATGGCTGATAATGAAAAGTTATCAGCCGATGACTTCAAAACTATAACTTAAATTAGAAAGGCGGGTATTTGTGAATGGTAAATTCTTTACAATGCAAAATGATATATTTAAGTGCGGATTATCGGCGTATGAGTTTATTGTGTATGCGTATCTTGTGATGAAAGCTGACAGAAAGACAGGGACTTGTTATCCGTCAGCAGCTAAAATCGCAGCGGATTGCAACATAAGCATATCACAGGTGAGAAAGGTAACGGCTTCTTTGGAAGAAAAGGAATTTATCACAAAAGAAATGCGGTATCGAAAAACCGCAAATGACAAGAATCATCAGACAAGTAACCTATACCATATAGAGCCACTGCCTATATAATACGGAGGCACTCCCTCCGTATTAAACACTCACCGCCTATCCGATAAAGACGGGAAATAAATATATCAATAACTATTTAACAATACTCATTTATCAAAAACCACTACAACAAGAAGGTGAGGTTGTGGATTTAGAAACAGAAAAATTCACTTATTATCTTGACGAATGTTATTTTCATCCCGAAAGAGATAAGGAATTTTCAACAGAAACCGAAAAACAGCTTGCAAGGAAAGCTATGGAGCTTCTTTGGAACAAACCTAATATAACAGTCAACGGGGTGACCTACACAAATCAAGATATACGGTCCAAATTACTTTATGAAATGATGCCGGAAATTTTGGACAGAGCTATGGAATGTTACAGAGATGCCAAAGATGTAAAATCCGAAACGGCATATCTTGCAGGTTGTATTTTCAGAACGCTTATAGACTATGACGCATATATAGAACGGCTATTTAGACAAACATACAGATTTTGAGGAGGAATTACAATGAAATCATTATTTGAACAAAAAGGCGGAACTTACACAAAGGTCGGAGATTATTATCTTCCAAATTTATCGGCAGCCGGTGATAATTATAAAATCGGCAAATACGGCAGAGCAAGACGGAACTATCTCAAAAAGTACAGAAAAAGCAAATACACTGCCTTGATGATTACCGGAAAACTGCATAGCCATTTGCACGATGTTGATGTCAAGGCACAGAAGATTTTGGAATGTTTTATCAAGGACGCAGAAAAAACCGCACCCGATAAGGCTACACATCAAATGAAATGGGTTGGGCATATGAACAATGCCCGGCATAGTGCAGAGGAGGTAATAAATCACAGACTGATTTATGTTTAATGATTTAACAAGCACTGAATTTGGCATTACAAATTCAATTTTTAAGGGATACCCCTAACACCCCAAACTGAAAGGAGCGACAGAGATGAGAAAGCGGACAAGGACATTTTCTTCCAGATTAAGCAACGAAGAATATGAGAATTTAAACCGAGCAATCACAAAATGCAATATGACGAAATCAGCATTTATGCGAATGATAGCAAAGCATTATTTGCCCAAAGAGCGACCGCCGGACGGCTATGATGAGATTATGTCAGAGCTTGTTGAAATCGGAAATAATCTTTATCGCATTGCCAATATAGGCAGTGCCGATATGAAGGAATTATGTGAGCAGGCTAAGCGGTTGGATAAGGTGATATTGAAAATAAATGAGATTTTTACAGTTCCCGAAAAGATGAGGTTGGGTGATGAAAAATGGCTACAACAAAGATTTGGGATATAAAAGGCAGACTCGACTGTTTAATAAATTATGCAGCAAATCCCGAAAAAACAGACGAAAACCAATATAACAAAGCTGAAATGCAGGCATTGCACAATGTTATGGCTTATGCGGCAGACGGGTATAAAACAGAAAAGCGATTATATGTATCGGGCGTTAATGTTACGCCCGATACCGCTACATATAAAATGCAGCAAACAAAATTACGCTACGGCAAAACAGACGGAATTATTGCATTTCACGTTATACAGAGCTTTAAGCCGGGAGAAGTAACACCGGAGCTTGCACATAAAATTGGAGTTGAATTTGCAAAAGAAATGTGGGGTGATAGATTTGAAGTTTTGATAGCAACGCATCTCAACAGACAACATTTACACAATCATTTTGTGATAAATTCTGTATCTTTTGCAGACGGTAAAAAGTATTACGACAACCAAGAAAATTATAATCTTATGAAAAAGATTTCTGATAGGCTTTGTGAGGAAAACAACTTGTCAGTCATAAGAAATCCCAAAAGCAAGGGCAGGCACTATGCGGAGGTAATGGCGGAGAAAAACGGCTATCCCACCATACGAGGACAGATAAAAGATGAACTCGATGAAATTATCAAGTGTTCATATGCTTATAAGGATTTTTGGAGAATATTAAAACAGCGTGGATATGAGGTTAAGCGCGATGTTAAGTATATTGCATTAAAGCCTGCCTATTCCCAAAGATATATCCGTCTTAAATCGCTTGGCGATAATTATAGCGAGGAAGCGATAAGACAGCGGATTATAACGGCAAGAAACGGCATACGGATTTTGGATAAGCCTGCAACGGATTATAACGCTTGGCTTAAAAAATACGAGCCGATAAAGCTGCACGGATTTAAGGCGTTGTATTATCATTACCTATATCTGTTCGGCAAAATACGCAAAAAGGAAACGCCGCAGAGAGTATCATTTTATATGCGTGAGGAGCTAATAAAATTTGAACGTTATCAAAAACAGTTTCATTTTTTGATTGAGAATGATATTGAAACGACAGATCAGCTGAGCAGCTTTAAGGAAAATACAGAATTAAAAATTTCAGAATCGGTAATTCAACGAAGCAGGCTATATGGTAAAAGCGATTCAACGGCTGAAATCAAAACAATCAACGCAGAATTGCGAAAACTGCGGAAAAATATCCGTATGTGCAATAATATTTTTCAAGATATTGAAACGATACGGGAACATCAAAAGACGGTGGAACTGTTGGAACGAGAGGCTTCAAAACATAGTGATAGAAAGTTATATCAGTATCAGAGATGCCAATAATAAAAGATATTTTGCCCTAATTGCACAAAAAGCAATTGGGGCATTTGTATTTATAGTAGAAAATATAAATGTTGCTTAAAATCTGTTGACTTATTTGCGGTTTTATGATAGAATTTATGATGTATAGTTATAATCAGTGATAATATTGTGAGGGTATGAAATGATTACTGAAAAAATCGGCAATCGAATACGGGAACTAAGAAAAGAAACAGGCTTGAGCCAAGAGAAATTTGCAGCAAAAATCGGAATGGACAGAACATATTTTGCCAGCGTTGAGCTAGGGAAAAGAAATATATCTATTGTCAACCTTGAAAAAATTGCTGATGGGTTAGATATAAGTCTTGCAGAGCTATTTCTGAATATCTAAAAAAGGAGGTGCCGACAAATGAGTGTTGCTATAAAAAAAGAAAACTATAAAACTTCTCTTATAAATAACAGGCGATATTTAGGGAACAAATATAAGCTGTTACCGTTTATAACGAAAGTCGTGGATAAGGAATGTTCAGATATACAATCTATTGCTGATATTTTTGCCGGTACCGGAGCAGTATCATCTGCATTTACGGATAAAATTATCATAACAAACGACTTGATGTATAGCAATTATATATGCAATTATGCTTGGTTTGGTAGTGAAACATATAATCAGCATACAATTATAGATTATGTTGTGCATTATAACTCATTATCAAAATTAAAGGACAATTATATGACTGATAATTTTGCGGACACTTATTTTAGCCGTGATGATTGTGCTAAAATTGGATATATAAGAGAAGATATCGAAAAGAACTATAAAAAGAAAAATATTAATGACAGAGAAAGGGCAATCTTGATTACATCTTTGTTATATGCAATGGACAAAATTGCAAAAACCTGCGGACATTATGATGCATACAGAAAAGGTGCGGAATTTGATAAACCTTTGGAATTATTAGTACCGTTAGCAGAAATGCACAATAATCCGAATAATAGGTGTTATAATGAAGATGCAAATGAATTGGTTGGAAGAATTAATGCAGATTTGGTTTATATAGATCCACCGTATAATTCAAGACAATATTGCGATGCATACCATTTGCTTGAAAATGTTGCACGGTGGGAAAAGCCGGAGGTTTTCGGTGTGGCAAGAAAAATGGACAGAACAAAATTGAAGAGTAAGTACTGTACCAAGAGCGCAGCAGAAGCGTTTGAAGACCTTGTAGGAAATATTACCTCTAAATATATATTGCTTTCATACAATAATATGGCTGAAAAAGGTAATGATCGTTCTAATGCAAAAATATCTGATGAAGATATTTTGCGTATTTTAGAGAATAAAGGTGCAGTAAAGGTGTTTTCTGAAAGCTATAAGCCGTTTACAACAGGTAAATCAGATATATCAGAAAACGAAGAACGCCTTTTCTTATGTACAGTGACGAATTAAGGAGCAAAAATAATGATACAATCACCATTGAATTATACGGGCGGTAAATTCAAATTGTTGCCACAAATACTGCCTTTATTTCCCAAAAATATAAATACTTTTGTTGATTTATTCTGTGGTGGTTGTAATGTTGGAATAAATATAGACTGCGAAAGCGTTATATATAATGATTTAGATGAAAATCTGTTGTATCTGTATAACACTATTAAAAATTTAGATAAACAATCCGTTTTTGAGTGGATATATGAAATAATCAACACATACGGCTTATCTCTCGTGAGCGATAAAGGATATGATTACTATAAATGTGATAGCAGCAAAGGATTAGGAGGCTATAATAAGGAGAGGTTCTTGAGGTTGCGAGCTGATTTTAATGAAAAAAAGAAAAAAGGCAACTACGATTATTACTATTATGTAATGTTGTATGTAATTATAGTTTATGCTTTCAATAATCAGATTAGATTTAATAGCAATGGTGAGTTTAATCTTCCGGTGGGCAAGCGTGACTTTAATAAAAAGATGCAGCAAAAGTTATCAGATTTTATAGATAAAATCAAAGAGCAAAACTGCAAATTTACTTGTCTTGATTTCCGTGAATTTGATATTGATACGCTCGGAAACAATGACTTTGTATATGTCGATCCGCCGTATTTGATAACCTGTGCCACATATAATGAACAAGGCGGTTGGTCTGAAACAGATGAAAAAGATCTTTTGCGGTTTTTGGATAGCTTGAACGAAAAAGGCTTGCGATTTGCATTATCAAATGTTCTGCGAAGCAAGGGAAAAGAGAATACAATTTTGATTGAGTGGCTGGATAAAAATAAAGATAAATATAGAGCTGTAAGTTTAAATTACAGTTATTCAAATTCAAATTATCAAACAAAGGACAAGACATCAAATAGTGAGGAAGTTTTGATAATTAACTATTGAGGAGGGGCGAGATGGCTACAAAGATACCGTATAAAAGTTTTTGTTGGAGCTTAGGTACAACGAGCTTCAGAACAAAAAATTTCAATAAAACCATTGAAGAACAATTGGGATTGTTGAATGAGTTTTGGCTTCGCCCGGATGTTCAAAATGAAGCGTGGACGGGCAATAATGTTTTGCAATCAAAGTATTATGACTTTATGAAAGAAAAAGGATTTGTAGAAGGAAATGCCGGAAACAAGCCGAAAGATGCACGAGAGAAAACATCTGGTTTGGTAGATATCGGGTTGATTGATGAAAACAGAAAATTAAGCGATGCCGGTAGAGCATTATTGCAAATCAGCTCCGAAAACGATTTTTCATCAGACAACCAATTTCAAATCCCAAAGGATAGTTTTATTTACTTAAAGCAACTGCTGAAAACCTCATATGCTGTAGAGGGACAAACTGTAAGACCGTTTTTAGTATTGCTTTATTTATTAAGTAAAATCGATTATCTGACACTTGATGAGTATACATATTTATTGCCTCTTTGTATTGGTGAAAAAGAAACTATTGAAATCAAAGCAGGCATTTCAATGCTACGAATGAATCGTACTACTATAGATGAAATTATAGTGAATAGATTGATGAATATGCCGAATTATATAGTAGCATTGGAATACTTGCTTGAAAATGATGTGACAGAAGAATTGATATGTGAAGTGGGATTGAATCGAAAAAGCCGTCAATATGATAAGTCATATTATAACTTGTACAAAGCGTTATACAAAGTCTTTGTCAAAGATGATATTGATTGTTTATCATCGGTTTATTCCGCAACTAAAGATATAAAAATCGGGAAATGGTGGCGTAGTTACTTGTTTGACACCACATCGGAAACCGCAATCAACAAATTCCCGGCAGAACATTTGAATAATACAATATTTAGCGGTATTAGCGATGAAATCGAGTTTAAAAAAGCCTTTTTCAAGATAATGCATTTGTTTAAGGCTAAGGCTACGCTTTCCGATTATCTTGACTTAAACCGCCGTTACATAAAAACTACGGATATTGTACTTTTTGAAGATAATACAGTTAAGTTAGACATTGTTCCACAATATTTCTTTAAATCTGTTATGGAACAATTGTATTCAGAGGCTTTTGTTGCTTCGAAATTGCTCTATAAAAATTGTAGTATTGAGGAAATTGCTGATTGCCTTGTTGTTAGTGACGATACGATTATAAATGGTATCAATGAAGAGCTTGGGTTGAATGTAAGTACAATAGAAGCAGCACATGAGGCATTGGAAGATAATCGTTATCAACGACTGCAACATCTTATTGATACTAAATTTACTGATGAGAAGTTGCTAACACTGCTTGACTGTTTTGAAAACAGAAACGATAACGAGATTAGAAGTATGGTTACCGATAATGCCGATGTGCCTACTATTTTTGAGTATGTGTTGGGAATTTTATGGTATAAAACAAGTGAAAGAACCGGTAAAATTCTTGATTATATGAAATTGTCGCTTGACGCAGATTTGTTGCCTAAAACACACGCAGCAGGCGGCGAAGCAGATATTGTTTACGAGTATGGAAGCACAGAATACTACCCCGAACATACACTGCTTCTTGAAGCAACTCTAGCGGACGGTACAAATCAACGCCGTATGGAAATGGAACCGGTTTCAAGACATTTGGGGCAGCATTTAATACGCACGGGTAATATGAATTCATACTGTGTGTTTGCAACAAATTACTTGAATATAAATGTCATTGCGGATTTTAGAGGCAGAAAGAATATGCCGTTTTATGACCCGAATGACTATGATAAATTTGTTGACGGTATGAAAATTATACCTCTGCAAACAAGCGAATTGAAAAGTATTATATCAAAAAATATAAAATACAGAGATTTATATAGCTTATTTGATAAGGCATATAAGTCGGAATTAAAACCGCATGAGTGGTATACCAATTCTATAGTACATACTATATGAATTATTTGATAATTAGAAAGGGGCATTGAAATGGAAGGGCAAATTATTAATTTGACAATTTTTCTTATTAAAGACTATGTCGAGAATTTTAAAGAATGTTTGAAAAATAAGGAAACTCTTCAATGTTCCAATTTAAGAAGTGAATATAATTTGGATGGTGTTATTTGTTATTGTGACAGTTCTCAAAAAGCACCCCGATGGAAGGCTTATCTAGAACAGTTTGCAAAAGATAAAATTAATATAGCTGATAATGCCTCAAATAAAGCAATAATGTTGGTAAAAATAAAAGAACGGATTTTGGCAATAGTATTTGGGTATGGCAGAGCGTTTTTAAGAGAAGAACATATAGAACGAAATTTTGGATTTAAAGTTGCATTAAATACTATAAATCCAGATAAAATGCGAAGCATTAATGCTGCCACAATTGAGGATATGGTCGTCAATACACAGCGACAAGCAAGTTATAGCACTTCGCAAGATGAGTTCGGATTAAATGTAACTAACGATATAATGAAAGGAATTACAGGGGAACCGTTTGATAAAGTATATGGCAACCATATAAGTGGCAAGGACTCTTTGGTCGTGTCTGTGTTTATGGACTTAACTGAATTAAAGGAAAAATTGGAACTATATTATGAAGCGTATACAAGCAATCGTTATAAAAATATTGGTTTTGAATGGGTTGATAATGTCGCAGAAGTAAGAGATTCTATGCTTCTTGAAGAATTGGATTCTCAATTATATTTAGCGATTGAAAACAAAAATACAGAACATTTGCATATTTCCCCTCCTGAAAATACTGACTGGGATAGAATAATAGGCTTTTGTTATTCAGGCATGGGAAAGAAAACCAGTGAAGCTGAGAGTTATAATTTGGATTTAGATATTTCAGAGTATATAAATAGTATTCGTGAAAACCGTAATATATCCCAGAAAATACGAAGAGATAAATTATATGCAATAAATTCGGATGATACAACATTTGCGATTTGCAACATATATTCTGCATTGATATTTCAAACAGAATATAAGAGCAAAAACTACATTTTTTGCTCTGGATCGTGGTATCAAGTTGAAACATCTTTTTTTAAACAGGTGAATGATTTTATAGAAAATATAATTCCAATCTCTTCACTTGCCTTCCCAGAATGCCCCAAAGGCAAAAGCGAGGGTGATTACAATAAGATGGTGGCGGACGGTAATGTAGATTATTGTCTATTTGATTGCAAAATGCTTTCTGCGGATGGCAGTCCTAAAAAAATAGAGGCTTGCGATATTTTTACCAAGCAAAAACAGTTTATACATGTAAAGAATAAGGGGTAATCTGCACAGTTAAGTCATTTGTTTGCTCAAGGTAAAGTATCCGCTGAATGCTTTGTTAGCGATAAGAGTTTTAGGAAACAAGTATTAGAAATAGCTATAAAAAAATTTGGCTCTGAACCTTCTGATGCATCAGTAAGGCCTATGTCAAATGAATATGAAGTGGTATATGCTATAATTGATGATAAAGATTCAGATATAAAGGCAAAATTGCCATTTTTTAGTAAGGTTAATTTGATGTTAACTGCACAGGAACTTGAAAGAATGCATTTTAAGTTTTCCATATGTTTAATAAAGCGACAGAGTTAACCGTAAACTAGATTTAAGAGTCAAATTGTTTAGCACATTTTTGGACACAACTATTAAATGTTGCTTTATATGCGATCTGAATGGAGGTATAATATGGCGGGCAAATTTCAATGGAATAATTTGGAGGATAACTTTTTTGACTCCTTAAAAGCTGATTATTCTGATTTTATAACATGGTTTAGAAAAAAACAAGTTGCTAACAAGAGCGCATTGGTTTACAATGATGATAATGGAGTTGGAGCATTTTTGTATCTAAAAAAAGAAAATGTTGACGGTGATAAATCGCCTCTTGTTGTAAATGGTATAAGCCTTCCTAATATTCCTAGACTCAAAATAGGAACATTGCGATTAGCTGAGCGTGTACGCAAACAACGACTGGGAGAAGGTGCTTTAGGCGTAGCGTTGTGGTACTGGCGCCGGATGAGATATGATGAGATATATGTAACTGTATTTGAAAAGCATATAGAATTAATAAATTTATTTGAACGGTTTGGCTTCTATAATATAGGTAAAAATGATAAAGGTGAAAGGGTGTATGTCAAGAATAGACAAGACTTAAATCATTCTGACCCATACAAATCATTCCCATTTATAGCAAATAATTTTGAGCTAGCAGGAATTATTCCAATTAATGATTTGTTTCATGATAGACTTTTTCCTTATTCTGAATTGGTTGGTAATAACCTTGAGATAACAGAAACTACGGCTGGAAATGGGATAACAAAAGTTTTTGTAGCCTCTCCGTCAGCTCAAATAACATATAAAGAAGGGATGCCTATTTTTATTTATCGTGTACATACAGGAAATGGACAAAAAGCATATAAATCTGCTATTACATCATATTGCACGATAAGTAAAATGACAGTAATAAAGAGAAATGGTATATCTGAAATTTCTCTAAAAGATTATTTGCGATTAACTGGAAATAAATCGGTTTACACTACGGAAGAATTAACCGAATTATATAACAAAAGAAATAACTTGATAATAATAGAAATGGTGTATAATGGATATTTTGGCAAGGGGCATAATGTTATATATAAAGAATTAAAGGATAATAAATTGTTTGAAAGTTATCCGTATAGCATAGTATATGGACGCGATGAATTTATAAAAATATTGGAAATGGGTGATATAGATGTGCAAAATACTATTATCGATTAATCCAGTTCATGTTGAAAATATTTTGAATGGTAAAAAGCAATATGAGTTTCGTAAAATAGAATGCAAGGAAAAAGTAGATAAAATAATAATATATTCAACATCGCCGATTATGAAAGTGGTTGCGGAGGCAGATGTTGCACAAATAATTGTCAACAAACCGGATATAGTGTGGCGAGAAACTAGTAGCGAGGCTGGAATATCAAAAAAATTCTTTGATGAATATTTTAAGGGTAAAGAAAAAGCGGTTGCGTACAAATTAATAAATGTTATAAAATATGAAAAGCCTAAAAAACTATCACATTTTGGAATAGATAACGCTCCTCAATCCTTTGTATATATTTGAGAGCAGAAACACATACAAACTGAGTGCATTTTGAGTACAAAAACTTTTGCAAAACAAATCACGGCACGAAAAACTGTGAAATTCAAGAAATATAATCACGGAAAATCAAGAAAAAACATCTTGATTAACTTCCCCTAAGTCGAGTGGGAATAGCATTTTCTTGATTTTTAGTCCTCAAAAACCGCTGTTTTATGCGGTTTTTGAGGATTTTGTGTTTTTAATGGCTACAAATTGGCTACATCAGAAGTGATATTTTTAGCCATTAACTCATCAAGCTGATTTGCAACCTCAATCTGCTTGTTCGGATAAAGGTGGCTGTATGTTTCCATTGTTGTCTGAACTCTCTCATGTCCGAGCCTTTCGGCTATCAGCAAAGGGGAAAATCCCATTTCAACCAGCAGCGACGCGTGGCTGTGCCGTATATCGTGCACACGAATCTTTTTTACGCCGGAAATTTTACAGACCCGTTCCATTTCGTGCCACAAATAATGTTTCGTACAGGGGAAAAGTCTGTCGCAGCTTTGAAGTCCGTAGCAATGCGACATATAATCTTTTAAACAGCTGCACAAAAGCTGAGGTATTGTAATTACACGATTGCTTTTCGGTGTTTTGGGCGTTGTTATAATATCCTCGCGGTTAAGTCTCTGATAGCTTTTATTGATTGTAACGGTTGATTTCTCAAAATCAATATCGGCAGGTGTCAGAGCCATAAGCTCGCCCTCACGAATCCCGGTATAATACAATGTCATAAATATTGCTTTTGAAAGCGGCTTATCCGAAACAGCCTCAATAAATGTATTAAATTCTTCTTTGGTCCAGAACAGCATTTCATCAGCATTTTTCTTTCCCATACTTCCTGCCTTGTGACAGGGATTTTCTTTCAGGTTGTAATACTTCACAGCATAATTAAAAATAGCAGTTATCTGATTTTGTATTGCTTTTAAATATGTCGGAGAATATGCAGTACCGTTTTCATCACGGTAGCTCGTGAGTGAGTTTTGCCAAGCCCGAATATCTGTCGGCTTTATTTCACTCAGCGGCATTTTTCCGAAATACGGCGTTATTTTCAGGTCAACCATAAACCGTTTGTTTGATATGGTGGAGCGTTTTAACCGCTGCTCCATATCCTTGAAATAAATATCAATGATATCCGAAAACTTCATTTCAAAACTTGCGGATGACTGACTTAAAAAATCCCGTTCCCATTCCTGTGCTTCACGCTTTGTGCGGAAGCCTCTTTTCTTTTTATGAATGGTGTCGCCTTTCCAGTTTGTCACCCTTATCTGCGACATCCATTTTCCTGTTTTTGAATCCTTTGTTACTGACATTTAAGCTCCTTTCCGGGAAGTGAAGCGTTAAAGCGTATTGTCAGGATTTTCATACAGTGCTTTTAAATATTCGTTTCTTTTGGTAATTCTTTCATTTTCGTTCATATCTTTCGGCTCTTTTGTTTCAACCGCCAGGGACGAATAATAAGCAAGAGTCTGATCCTTCCATTTGTCATAGCTCTCCATGCTCTGCGAATAGGAATAAAATTCTTCGCGCATATTCGCCCAATCTTCAAGAAACAGACACATATCGGAATTTAAGTCTGCCGATAAATCCTTTCCGTTGAAATTTATCGAACATTCCCAGCCGTCATTCTTTGGCGGCTTTTTTACATCAATTCCGAATTTAATTCCCGAAACCTTTTCAAGACAGAAAAGAAAGCTCATAATATCCGACATACATTCTATTTTTGCACCGTCTTTTTTATAGCCCAGCAAATACGATGACGAAGTTTCCAAAACTTTTGCAATGGTATTTACCATTCCGACCGAAATATTGATTTCGCCGTTTTCGTATTTTTGAACAGTGCGCAGAGATTTACCGAGTATGTCAGCAAGCTCCTGTTGATTCAATCCTTTACGCTTTCGCATTTCACGAACTCGTTTTCCTATTGTATTTTCTTCTGAATTATTCATATTTAATTCACCTCATAATTATTATAACATAAAATAATATGAATTTCAAGTGCATATTTTAATAAATTTTAGTCTTGACAAACGCATGAATAATGTGTATAATATAAATGTGTACTAAAAGTGCATATTTATATTTTTTGTTATTCCTTTATAAGTTGATAACACGAACTAAAAATGCTTTTTTATTGAAAGAGAGGTGAGAAAATGAGGGCACAGTATATTACGGTTGATGAGGTTTCAGCAGCTCTTGGTATCAGTAAAAGCAAGTCGTATCAGATTATCAGAAGTCTGAACAGAGAGCTTCGGGATATGGGCTATATTACTGTATCGGGCAAATGTCCGCTGCAGTATTTCAAACAAAAATTTTATGGGTTTCAGATAAATAACGATGAGCAGTAATTATCAGAAAAGGAAAGGCGGCGGTCTTATGTGAACGGAAATTTTTTTATACTTGAAAACAGTATTTTTAATTATGATTTAGATGTGTATGAGTTTAAAGTTTATGCTTATCTTTGTATGCGGGCGGATATAAAAACAAAGAATTGTTTTCCGTCTGCCTGCAAAATTGCAGATGAATGTGCTATAAGTGAATCGAAAGTGCGCAGGGTAATAGCTTCGCTTGAGAAAAAAGGGTTTATTTCAAAAAGAGAACGGTTTTTGAAAAGCTCAAGGGGCAGAAATCATCAGACGAGCAATCTGTACCACATAGAGGAACTCCCTGTATGCGGTACAGGCACCTCTGTGCCGTCAGCCTGTAACCCCCTGTACATCAGGGAGGGCAATTAACAAAACTCATATAATAAAATATATTTATCAAAAACCACAACAACAAGAAGGTGAGGCCGTGGATCCGGAAACAAAAAAATTCTATTATTATCTTGATGAGTGCTATTTTCATTCCGAAAGGGACAAGGAATATTTATCACAAACCGAGAAGAATTTGGCGAGAAAAGCGATGGAGCTTTTATGGAATAAGCCGGAAATAAAAATTGACGGAGTTACATATTCCAATACTGAAATACGGAAAAAACTCCTTGGAGAAATGATGCCTGAAATTTTAGACAGAGCGGTAGAAATTTATCGTACGGCTCAGAACGTGAAATATGAGTCGGCTTATCTGGCAACCTGTATTTTTGGCACACTCATAAATTATGACGCATATATAGAACGGCTGTTTAATCAGACGTTTTATAGTTAAAATCCAAAATCTGAAAAAGAAAGAGGTGAATTAACATAAAAGATAATTATCGGGTATTAACACTGACACCAAAGCAAAGCCGCAGTGTAAATAAACTCATTCGGCAGGAATGCTGTAATTATGATAACGGAAATTGTATTTTGCTTGATGACGGAGAGGTATGTGTGTGTCCGCAAGTTATTACATATTCGCATATTATCTGCAAATGGCTTAAAATAGCTGTGCTGCCTCTGGATAAGGGGTTGTATGCTGAAATTACAAAGCCTCAAGATCTTAAAAGATGTGCATACTGCGGCAAGATATTTGCAGGCAAAGCAAATAAAACAAAATACTGCGATAATTGCAGAGTTGTTGTCCGCAGAAAGAAAAAGGCGGAATACGAACGTAACAGACGGCTGAGAATGGGCAAATAAAGGCGAAAAAACCGTATAAATACAAGGCTCTTTTGAGGGGGATTTCACATTGAAATATAAATTCCTTAATACCCCTCAAAAAGAGCCTCTATTTGTCCACACAGTATTTTTAAAATATTTAATCAAAAAGGGTTTGGGATTACCCCAAAAATCAAATCAATTTTAAGCGAGTGTGGCTGCACTTGCTTTGCTTGCTATTCTGCCCGGATACGGCAAGTAAGCAAAATTGATTTTTTGTGAGTGGGTACTCACTCGCTTTGCTTGCTATGCTACGAAATATAATGTTTATCAGAACTTTTATTTGTATATTATACGGCGGAATGCATATGAATTTGCTGAAAAATTAACATTATTGTAGAATTTCACAAATCAGTCTTGACATCATTCGCCCCGTCGAATATAATATATAGTGAAATGATATAATACGGAGTGAATTGTATGGACTTTATTACTGCAAGTCAAGCGGCAGAAAAATGGGGTATATCGCAAAGACGGGTACAGATTTTGTGCGCCGAAGGCAGAATTGATGGTGTTTTTAAATTAGGTGATGCATGGGCTATTCCGGCAAAAGCTTTAAAACCCTGCGATTCGAGAATTAAGAAAGAAAATAAGGAGTTGCGGAAGTAATATGAATGTTGTAGACTTGTTTTGCGGTTGTGGTGGTTTATCATACGGTTTTGAAAAAGCAGGTTATAATATTCTGTTGGGCATAGACAATGATTCAAAAGCATTGGAAACATTTGAATTAAACCATGCGGAGACACAGACTATTTGCGGTGATATTACTGCTATAAGTTACCCGAAAGATATAAAGCCGCTTATAGGTGATAAAAAGATTGATGTTATTATCGGAGGACCGCCATGCCAGGGAATGTCGTTATCAGGGCCGAGAAAATTTGATGATCCGAGAAATAAGCTGTATTTGTCATACATAAGACTTGTGGATGAAATTCGGCCCAAGGCATTTGTAATTGAAAATGTTCCGGGACTTGTGGGACTGTTTAATGGACAGATTAAAGACAGTATTATTAAAAAGTTTGAAGACATGGGATATAACATAAAATATCAGATTTTATGTGCGGCTGATTACGGAGTGCCGCAAAACAGGCGCAGAGTTGTTTTCGTCGGAATGAAAAATGGAGAATTTATATATCCTGAACCATTAAATAAGACGGTCACCTGTGAGATGGCTTTGTCAGATTTACCCACTCTTGAAAAAGATATAGGAACTGAACAGGAAGAATATTTGACGAAACCGCAAAATGAATATCAGACGCTGATGCGGACTAATTCTGACGCTGTATATAATCATATAGCGGCAAATCATTCGGAAAAAGTAAAAAAAATCATTTCATTGGTTCCCGACGGAGGCAATTACAAGGATTTGCCTGATGAATATATAAATTCACGTAATTTTCATGTTGCGTGGACAAGATTTGCGAGCAAAAAGCCGGCACCGACTATCGATACAGGACACAGACAGCATTTCCACTATAAATTCAACCGGGTTCCCACCGTTCGGGAATGTGCAAGATTGCAGTCCTTTCCGGATGACTTTATATTTTTGGGAAACAAAACACAGCAGTTCCGTCAAGTCGGAAATGCTGTTCCACCGCTGCTTGCTGAATGTTTGGCAAAAAGTTTGAAAGAACAGATAAAGGAGTAATAAGCAGATGTATAAAATACCTGATGAGTATTATATAAGATTACACCATTGCCGCCCTCGCTTTAAGGGTGATATAGAAAATGTTTTGATTTATATGGCTGAAGAAATATCAAAATTGCCTGAATTGCCATGCGGCGAATACGAAAATAAAATAAATCAGGCTATAAGATGTTTTCCTGGCAACATTAACAAAACTCTTAAAACAATCAACAACTGGCGGACTGAAATATCCTCGCTCTTTGGTTTTATACAGAATGACGGTATAAACTGCAAAGCGGGGCTGAGAGCAAAAGAACTTGCAGAAAAGCAGGATTTAGTAGAATGCTTTAAGATGTTTTTATATAACTTCCAATATCCCGGCGCGCATATAAAATCGCATGAGATTTTAAAACTTATAGAGGCAGGCGTTAGTTTTAAACCTGCACAGTATTTGTTAAAAATCTTAAAGTATGCCGAGGATAGCACAGGCAAAAGACAGTATATTACAAAAGCAGAATTCTGTCACTGCATTTTTAATGATTTGCGCTGCGTTCGTGATAAGGAAGATTTTTCGCTGACATGGAACAGAATTATTTCCAACAGGGATAATGAAACTGAATATGAACAGGCTGGTGATATAATCCGTTATGCTGGAGATATAATTGATTACATGGAAATAGCAAACTTGCTGGTTACTCACGATGGGTATAATTTTTATATAAATACTCTTGAAAATGCGGCTGTACTAAAGTTTATAAAGTCAAATGACTGGTTTTCTGATTATGACAGCATGATTGAGAAACGTTCTGCAACGCTTGAAGAGATTAACGGCTGTAAGGAGCATTGGTTTGAATATGTAAACAGAGATATTGCAGATTCAGTATTTGAGACAGATGTGCTTGCATTTATCTCTTCAGATGAAACCGAATATAAAGAATTGCAGAAACAAAGCTTAAATCTCTATGATGAAAAACTGGCAGATGCAGAAAAATTGAGAACAAAGGATATTGGAGATATCGGGGAAAGTCTTGTTTTCGGGCATGAATGTCAGCGGATTAAAACTGGCGGCCGTGAAGATTTGATTCATTTAATAAAAAGAATTCCGACACAGCTTGCTGTGGGTTATGATATTCAGTCTGTTGAGTTGGACGAACGAAAAAGGTATATTGAGGTTAAGTCTACTATCAGCTCGAAACCGCTGCATTTTAATAAAATACATTTGACGCCTAATGAATGGGGGACAGCCCAATCAGTGCATGACAGATATTTTGTTTATCGTCTTATGATAAGCAAATCTGAAAAGAAATTATACATCTTGCAGGATCCTGTTCGGCTGTATAAAAATGATTTAATAGATATGTCCATTAAAGATGGTGCAGAAATAACATTTTATCCGCAAAAGTCGGGCAATTATGAGGAGTTGTTAGCATGGAAAGGTTAAAAGTGGCTTCATTATTCTGCGGCTGCGGCGGTACAGATGTAGGGCTGTTAGGCGGTTTTGATTTTCTCGGAAAACATTATGCGGAAAATCAAATAGATATTGTTTACGCAAATGATATTGACGATAATGCCTGTAATATGTTTAAGGAGAATTTTGGGATAACTCCGGACAACAGGGATATACGGGAAATTTCTGCTGATGAAATTCCTGACTTTGATATTCTTATAGGCGGATTCCCATGTCAGTCATTTTCGATTGTTGCACAAAATCCAAAAAGATTAGGTGTAAAAGATGACAGAGGAAAATTATTTTTCGAAATGTGCAGAATATTGAGAGAAAGACAGCCAAAATGCTTTATTGCAGAAAATGTAAAAGGAATTTTAACCGCTAATAAGAAAGGTGCATTTCCTTTAATTATTAAAGAGTTTGAAAACTGCGGTTATGATGTTGAATATGATATATTAAACGCTGCTTCATTCGGCGTACCTCAAAAAAGGGAACGTGTAATCATTGTCGGTTTCAGAAAAGATCTAAATATAAAGTTCATCTTTCCGAAAGCAGAAATTGAGGCAGCAGATAATTACACACCTTTGAAAACGGTTATAGAAAACTGTGTTGAAGAAAAGTATTATTTCAGCCAAAAAGCTGTTGACGGTATGATGAGAAAAAGAGCAGCGATGAACAAAGGAAGAGCGCAGGATATTGAAAAACCGTGTAACACAGTCGGTGCGCATTTGGCAAAAGTTTCATTGAACAGCACAGATCCTGTTCTGATGGTTAATGGCAGATACCGAAGATTTACACCGCGCGAAGTAGCCAGAATACAGTCGTTCCCAGAAAATTTTAAGCTTGTCGGAAGCGAATCTGCTCAGTATCGGGCACTCGGAAATGCCATTCCGCCGATAATGTTTTGGTATGTAACAAACACGGTTATGAAATATTTGAAGTGATGCAGCTATGGATAAACATTCAAAAGAAGTAAGAAGTTATAATATGTCACAAATACATGCCGCAAATACAAAACCTGAAATGCTTGTACGGAGTTATTTATTTGCAAGAGGGCTCCGGTATAGAAAAAATGTGAAAAACCTGCCAGGCAAACCGGATATTGTACTGAAGAAATATAAAACTGTTGTATTTGTGAATGGCTGCTTTTGGCATGGACATCAAGGGTGCAAATACTTTGTTATGCCTAAATCAAATACAGAGTATTGGAATGCAAAGATTTTTCATAATATCGAACATGATAAGGCGGTTAATGCGGAATTGGAAAATTTGGGGTGGAATGTTATAACTGTTTGGGAATGCGAATTAAAAAAAGACAAGCGGGAAAACACACTTGAATATTTGTATTACAATATTTTGAGAAATATTAAAGAATAGCAAATCTATTTTGCAAAAAAAATTTAAATAATGTCGGAGGTGAAGTGATGCCCAAAAGAAAAATGGTGCAAAGTAATTTGTTAAAAAACTCGATTTCAGCATATTTTGCGGCAGTTGAAATACATAATAAGCCCAATATTTCATATCGTTATGAAACAACTACACTTTTAATAATGAATGCTTGGGAGTTGGCGTTAAAGGCTTTCATTAAAAAATATCTAAAGCGCAAGTCTATCTTCACCAAAGACGGACATACTATCTCTTTGGATAATGCTGTTGAATGGGTCAACGAATATATAAATTCATTTGAACGAAATGCCTTTACTGCAATCAAAGAAAATATACAACTTGTTGAAAAATACAGAAATAATATTGTTCATTTTTATAATGAGCAATTAGAACCATATATATTTATGCTTACCGCAAAGGCTGCACTTAACTATGTTGAATTTCTCAAAAAATATTTTAACAGAGATATTTTAGAAAAGGATGGATTATTTATTTTGCCATTAGGTTTCAAATTACCATTCAAACCGGAGGATTTTTTGACAAAAAAGTCGGCAGAATATATTTCTTCTCAAGAATCAAGAGCATTTATTAATTCTATGGTGAAGGTGATAACTGACTTACAGGAAAATGGTGTAGAAGATACCATAGTTGTGGGGTTTGACATTTATTTGGAAAATGTGAAGAAAATGAAAAATAGTGATTTGCTCATTGCGATTACTTCTAAAGATGAGGCCGAAGCGAAATATGCAAAGGTAAATAAATACCAAATTTCAAATGATCCAAATGCTCAAAAAATTGGTATTACTGATGAAGAATTTATTAAGCAATACCCGCTATCATATGCAGAAGTGTGCAGTAAATGTAGAGAAAGTTTGGATAGTTTTAAACAAGGGAAACAGTTTAATCAAATAATGGCTGAACTAAAAAACAACAAAAAATTTGCTTTTACACGGAAACTGAATCCAAACAATAGTAAATCATCTAAAACTACATTTTATTCGGAATCGATAATATCAGAAATAATTAGCATATACAAAAAAATTCAAAAAAACTGAGTTTATGTGTTAGACTAATTAAAATATTTTGAATTTGATGCGTTAGATGATAAAAAATATGCAGAACAACCTGTAAACCACCGACAACTACCCATTTTGAATAATTGTATGAGGTGAATTTTGGTGCAGTGCCGGTGGCTACAATTTGGCTACAAAATTTTAATCAAATAACTGTAAGTGTTGAAATACGTGGAATAAATGCACTAAAAGCGTATTATAAGTGCATATTATTACTGCCTGTTAAATACCTGAGTTGGAGTGGGAATAAACAGAAAAATCCCCGAAGTCCGCATAAACAGCGGATTTTCGGGGTTTCTTTTTGCCTATACAAAAAAACCTCCGCTTTATCTGACGGTAAAATCCCTGCTTTCAACCGGAAAAGTGCTTGACTTATTCCGCAAAACGCGGTATAATTACACTAAGGATTCTTTTGCTTTTTTAATCCGGAAAAGGCGGTGGTAACAGTGAAACAGATAAAAAAACAGATTGGAAAGCGTGTGCTTTCGCTCTTTGCCGCATGTTGTCTGACAGTCGGTTTTCTGGTGCTGCCTTCGTCCAAAAGCCTTGCTTCTTATAATGACGCTGTGTACGATTCTTATAAAAACATGAATGCGCCGGATTCCTCCGGTGCAGCGCGCTATATCGTACCGAATCTCTATCGTCAGGACGCCGCTTATGCCAATGTCAAAACCTTTCCGCTTGTGGTAAGCGAGGGCGTAGAGTATGTTCCGCTCGATATTTTTGCTCTGTTTTCTTATTTGGAAGTGGTCTACGGACGAATTTCATACAGCTTTTATATCAATAATACCCGAAACGGTCATTATATCGCGTTTGATATCGATAACGGCACCACCACTACCGACAGCGGCGAAACGTTGGATATCGAATCCAAACTCTTTTACCGCACGTATTACGTTCCGGCCAAAGCGGTGTGCGACGTTTTACGCATAAATTTTGAATCTTACGATAATCCGGAGGACGGGATCCGCGCCGCGCGTATTTCCGATTCCAAAGCAAAATATACGCTGAATGAGCTTGTAAAAATGTATAGTCCCGTGAAGAATGAATCTACAAATGATCCGGATGACAAAAATGACGACCCGGTGAATAATCCCGATGATACGCCGGATAATACCGGAAAAGACGATCCGGTCGTTCCCTCGGACGACCCCGATAATGCCGGGAAAAATACGGAAACCGACACACCCAAGCCGCCGGATGACCCCTATAAAAACGTTGCGGCTCGCTATTTGTATCTGACTTTCGACAACCTGCCGAACGGCAATACCGATTCGGTTCTCGGTGCACTTCGCAAAGAGAGTATCAAAGCCTCTTTTTTTGTGACACAGGAAGCGCTTTTAGCACATCCTGATACCGTTCGCCGCATGATAGCCGACGGCCATACCGTGGGATTGTATATTTCGCCTGCGGACGGGAAAAATGTGCTGTCCAATGAAGAACTGTGCGCACGGATTACCGAAGCCGAGGAAACGTTGAAGTTAGTGACCAAGAGTACAGCACGCCTGTTGCGACTTGTGCCGGGATATACGCGGGCATTGGAGGAAAACGGCTTTTTTGCCTATGCCGCGGAACAAGGGTATCGGTTCTATCACTATACGCTGGATGCCGGAGACGGCGCAGGACGGGCGCAAAACGTGTTTACATCGTTGTGCAGTGCGCTTGTCGGAAATAACGAAAAGACGGTTCGCACGCTTCATGTGCGGTTCGGCTCGCATGCAATCACGGCGGATGTCGTGACGCGGTTAATCGAATTTTGTGAAAAATATCCGCAGTTCAGAATCGTTTCTTTTGATGAAACGGTAGGACTGCCGTAAAAATCCGGTGAAAGATCCATAAAATTTACTTGAATGGAGAAAACGCATGGAACAGAGAAAAAAACGCATTCTCATTGTCGAAGATGAGAAAAACATTGCCGATATTCTGGATTATAACGTGCAAAAACAGGGGTATGACACGGATGTGGCCTATGACGGTGAAAAGGGATTGGCGCTTGCTTTGTCGGGTGGCTACGATTTGATTTTATTGGACGTCATGCTGCCGAAAATGGATGGTTTTGAAATTTGCCGCCGGGTACGCGAACGGCTGGATACCCCGATTATTATGCTGACTGCCCGGGAAGAAGAGCGCGATAAAGTTTTTGGTTTGGAGCTTGGCGCGGACGATTACATGACCAAGCCGTTCAGCACGGCGGAGTTGTTGTCGCGCATCAAGGCAAATATCCGCCGGTATTCGGGGGAAGCTGTGGCTAAGGCTACGCCGGAAAAGGAAACGCAGGAGATCATCAAGATCGGAGATTTGGAAATTAACTGCTCGGCGTATTCGGTCAAGAAAAAGGGAAAGGAAATATCGCTTTCCAAGCAACAGTATGAGTTACTTGTCTTTTTGGCGCGCAATCGCGGTAAAAAATACCGCCAAGAGGCGCTGTTAAAAGAAGTGTGGGGATATGACGACTATTATGGCGAAGTGCGCACGGTGGATGTGACCATTACGCGTTTACGCAAACAGATTGAGGATAACCCCTCTGAGCCGCAATATATCAAGAATAAGCGCGGCATGGGCTACTACATCGAATAAGGGTTCTTAGGGAAATTTTCTTTTTGGGAAAATTTCCCTAAGAGACGGGTTTCTGTTACTTTTTCGCTTGCTTGAATTTACAATGTAAGTGCAAGCAAAAAAAAGGATGGACACAAAAGGAAAAAT
>CAKSOW010000014.1 GCA_934479825.1 uncultured Eubacteriales bacterium | reverse complement strand
GGGAGTCCAGAGGGCAGAGGCCCTCGGCGTGTTTTTGGTTACTTTTTGCACGCCGCAAAAAGTAACAGAAAAAACGTTTCTTTACATTATTTTTCGAGAAATGAAAAGTAACAGAAAAAACATCTCTTTCTTGCTTTTCGAGAATCGAAAAACATCACAAATAAAAGACATTTGCCCAAAAACGGAGACTGATGTTGCAAAATTCGGATTTTGCTGTGTTTTTCTTGCAAAAAAGTCTTGAAAATAAAAGAGATATGTTGTATAATAATTTTTGTATCATTTATTTTTATATCTGTTTATAAACTTTACAATCTCATTGACCGATAAGGAGAATCACCTATGGCAACAGTTAAAGTTTTTCCGGCGCTTCGTTTTACCGATAAGGCCGGCGATATCGCCAAAAACGTCTGTCCGCCTTACGACATCGTTTCACCCGCCGCACGCGAAGAATATATAAAGGAAAGCGAAAACAACATCATTCGCTTGGAACTTCCTGTCGGGGAACATGCCTATGCAGACGCGGCGGTGCTTTACAAAAAAATGCGCCAAAACGGAGTCCTTGCCTGCGACAAGACACCCGGCTTTTATGTATATGAGGAAGAATTCACAGCGTATGGCAAAACTTTCCGCATTAAAGGCGTTTTTGCGCGCGTCAAACTCTGCGAATTTTCCGAAAATGTGGTTCTGCCGCATGAAGAAACGCTTTCCAAAGCCAAAGCAGACCGTTTTAACTTAATGAGCGCGACCTATTGCAATTTCAGCCCGATTTACTCGATGTATACCGACGGATCGCACGAGATCTCCGGAAAGATTGCTGCTCTTACCGCCGGAAAGCCGGAAATTGAATTTACTGCCCCCGACGGCGTCATTCAGCGTCTGTGGAAATTGGAAAAGAGCGCTGAAACCGATGCAATTGAAAAGGCCTTTGAGAAAAAGCAGCTCTTTATCGCAGACGGTCATCACCGCTATGAAACAGCCTTGAATTTTAAAAAGAAACTGACAGAGGACGGCGTTATTCAAAGTGAAGAGCATCCCGGCAACTATGTCCTTATGATGTTAATTGATATGGAAAATCCGGGACTTGTGGTTTTCCCGACGCATCGTCTGGTACACGGACTTGAAAATTTTGATTTACCGGCCACACTGGAAAAGATCCGCGCGTATTTCGATGTTTCCGAAATAGCGCAAAGCGATATTGATTCGGCTCTTTCGCAAAACGCCGCGAAGAAAGCCTATGTTTTATGTGCCGGTCAGAAATTCTATCTGCTTATTTTAAAGGAGAACGAAACACCACGCGCGGCGCTTGATTCGCTAAATCCCGGCAAATCCGACGCATACAAGAATTTGGACGTCACCGTACTGCATTCGCTCATTCTGGAAAAGCTGTTCGGCATCGACAAGGAAAACATGGCCCGTCAGGTCAATCTTTCCTACACGCGCGACATGGACGAAGCCATCCGCCTTTCCGGAACAGATGGTTACAACTGCGCCTTTCTTATCAATCCGACCGCCGTTTCCGAAATCAAGGACGTGGCGTTGGCCGGAGAAAAAATGCCGCAGAAATCCACCTATTTTTATCCCAAGTTAATTACCGGTCTTGTCATGAACGAGCTTGTGCCGGTCGATGAAATAAAATAAACGTGCCGCAAAAACGCGTTTGAAAATAACATTGCTATAATTTGAGGAAAACATATTTCTCTGAATACACGAAAGAAGGGACATCATGCCGAAGGAACTCGAAAAAAGCTACAATCCGGCAGCTATCGAAGACGATATTTATAAGATGTGGAACGACGGCGGCTATTTTACACCGTCGCCTGAAAACAAGAAGCCGCCGTACACCATTGTCATTCCGCCGCCCAATGTCACCGGACAACTGCACATGGGTCACGCGCTCGACGAAACCTTACAGGACATTCTAATCCGCTACAAGCGCATGAGCGGTTACAACGCCCTTTGGGTTCCCGGCACGGATCATGCCGGCATTGCTACGCAGATTAAAGTAGAAGAAAACTTACGCGTCAACGAAAATCTGACGCGCTACGACCTCGGCCGCGAAAAGTTCTTGGAACGCGTCTGGGATTGGAAAAATAAATACGGCTCGCGCATCATCAATCAGTTAAAGAAGCTCGGCTGTTCCTGCGATTGGACGCGCGAACGCTTTACCATGGATGAGGGCTGCTCGAAAGCCGTGCGTGAAGTCTTTGTTTCGTTATACGAAAAAGGTCTCATTTACCGCGGTCATCGCATTGCCAACTGGTGTCCGCACTGCAAGACGGCTTTGTCTGACGCCGAGGTGGATAACCCCGAAACACCCGGTTCGTATTGGCATATCAAATACTTTGTCAAAGACAGCGATGAATATGTAATCGTTGCAACCACCCGCCCCGAAACACTGTTCGGAGATACGGCAGTCGCCGTCAATCCGGCTGATGAACGCTATGCGCATTTGGTCGGCAAAAAAGTAGTGGTTCCGTTTGTAAACCGCGAAATTCCGATCCTTACCGACGAATATGCCGACATGGAAAAAGGAACCGGCTGTGTGAAGATCACTCCGGCGCACGACCCGAACGACTTTTTGGTGGGCGAACGCCATAATCTTGAACAGATCAACGTCATGAACGACGACGCCACTTTAAACGATGTATGCGGCAAGTTTGCCGGCATGGACCGTTACGCGGCGCGCGACGCGGTGGTAAAGGAACTCGATGAAATGGGTGCGCTTGTCAAGGTTGAACCGACCGTGCACAATGTCGGTGTTTGCTACCGCTGCGGCACAACGGTCGAACCGCTCATTTCCGATCAATGGTTTGTCAAGATGGCTCCGCTTGCCGGACCTGCCATTGACGTGGTACGCGACGGCACGATTCGTTTTGTTCCGGAAAATCAATCCAAAAAATATTTCAACTGGATGGAAAACATCCACGACTGGTGCATTTCCCGTCAGCTCTGGTGGGGACACCGTATTCCGGCATTCTACTGCGACGCCTGCGGCGAGACCGTTGTCTCCAAGACCGACGTGTCGGTTTGCCCGAAGTGCGGCGCGCCCATGCGTCAGGATGAGGATGTGCTTGACACTTGGTTCTCCTCGGCACTTTGGCCGTTCTCTACGCTCGGTTGGCCGGAAAAGACCAAGGATCTTGAATACTATTACCCGACTTCCACTCTTGTCACCGGCTACGACATCATCACGTTCTGGGTATCGCGCATGATCTTCTCAGGTTTGGAGCATACCGGCAAAGCGCCGTTCAACACGGTTCTCATTCACGGATTGGTACGCGACGAACAGGGACGCAAAATGTCCAAATCCTTGGGCAACGGTGTCGATCCGCTTGAAGTCATCGCCAAATATGGCGCCGACGCTTTGCGCTTTACGCTTGTTACCGGCAATTCCCCCGGAAACGACATGCGTTACTCCGACAAAAAGGTGGAGGCCTCCGGCAACTTTGCCAACAAGATATGGAATGCTTCGCGTTTCATGCTCATGAATCTGGACGACGACACAAAACCCGTCATTCCCGAAAAACTCGGTTTGGAGGACAAGTGGATCCTGTCCAAGTTCAACACGGCAGTTGCAGAAATTACGGCTAATCTCGATAAATTTGAATTGGGCGTCGCTTCGGCAAAGCTCTACGAATTTGTCTGGGATGTGCTCTGCGACTGGTATATCGAGCTTGTCAAGCCTCGTTTGTTTGAAAAGGACACCGAATCGTGCAAAAACGCGCAAAGCGTGCTTTTGTATGTGCTCAGCGGCACATTAAAGCTGCTTCACCCGTTCATGCCGTTCATCACCGAATGCATCTGGTCGCACCTCGGCTTTGACAAACCGCTTATTGTCGCCGAATGGCCGGAATACGACGAGAAGTTGAATTATAACGCTGAGTGCGACGCGATGGAACGCGTCATAAGCGCTATCCGCGCCGTCCGCAACGTGCGTGCACAGATGAATGTTCCGCCGTCCAAAAAAGCCAAGTTATATGTCGTTTCCGATTATGCCGACAGTTTCAATGCCGACACAGCGGTTTTCTTCACGAAACTTGCCTCCGCAAGCGAAGTGCTTCTGGTAGATTCCTATGACGCTGACGGCAGTGTCAGCATTGTTTCCGAGGGTGCGAAAATGTACATTCCCATGGCGGAGATTGTTGATCTTGAAAAGGAACGCGCCAGATTGGAAAAGGAAAAGGAAAACGCTGAAAAAGAAATTGCACGCGTCAAAGGGAAGCTTTCCAACGCTTCGTTTACCGATAAGGCTCCGGCCGCTGTGGTAGAAGCCGAGCGCGGCAAGCTGGCCAAGTACACGGAACTTCTTGAAAATGTAAAGGACATGTTAGCAAAGCTTTAAAAACGAGCATGTCCGCATAAAAACAAAGTAAAGCAGACATTTCGATCTGACTCATCGAAATGTCTGCTTTTTCGTATTTGCGGAACTTTTTTATGAACGGCTTATTCAGCCAAAATCATTTTTGCCTGCGCCTCCGGCACAAATCCGTGCGAGAGCGGTTTGGCACAGATGACGGCATGCAGGTCGCTTATAGTACAGCATTTATGGAATTTCCGAATTCCCTGCTTTTCACTGGAACATAACAGAATTCTGTGGTTTGACTGCTTTAACATTGCGCGCCGGATCTCGTTTTCCTCAATGCTTACATCGGTCACATTTCCTTGATGATCAAACGCCGCACAGGAAATAAAGCATACATTTGCATAAAAATTCGAGATAGTCCGGAACGCCTCATCTCCGTAAAAAGCGCGTGCCGAACGGTGCAGCGTACCGCCCACGCAGACGGCGCGGAATCCGTATTCCATGGCGCGGTTGAGCGTTTCAAGACCATTGGTGACAACAATAATATCCCGATACGGTTCTAAGTACGGCAAGATAAAAGTGGCTGTGGAGGAAGCATCCAAAAAGATAACATTTTGATCCTGTACCAAGCTTGCCGCTTTGCGGCCGATGCGGTTCTTTTCCTCTGTTCCGGTCAATTCGCGCATGATATAAGGAACTTTCAACGGAAACACACCGTTGGCTTCTAAGCGTGCGCCGCCGTGAAAGCGTTTGAGCAGACGCTGTTTTTCCAGATGTTCCAGATCGCGCCGTATGGAAGATTCACTGATGTAAAGAGTTTGAGACAGCTCCTTTACAGTTACTTTTCTTTTTTCATAAATTATCCGAAGAATATCTTTTTCTCTATCTGTGCTCATTTATGTTCTCACTTTGCTCTCATATTTTCATGTTTTTGCGTATATGTTCAATCTCGCCTGCGCATATTGTTTTTTTCGACAATTCATGTTATATTATAATATAAAAGGAACGGTTTGTCAACCGCAAAGGCAAAACGTTTTTTTATTCAAAATTCTACACAAAGGAGAGTCCCCTATGAAACGTACAGTTTCCATCCTTCTTGCGCTTCTTATGTGTGTTTCCATGATGCCGAACGTATTTGCGTTCACACCGGAAACCGTAGAAAGCGCCGAAGAAACCACGGCAATCGATTCCGGCGCAGCGCTCGCCGCATCGAACGATCCGACGACGCTTGGCGACAATTATCTTGCCGACGGTCTCGGAAAAGCCATTATCTATTCCAGCGGCGAAACCATGAATTACGACTATCTGGATCCGGCCTACATCACCGGTCACCAGACTTTCAGCGATCATGACATTGAATATGGTGAAGCCGGCACAAAAGCTACGCTCGTTTCCGACCCGAAAGGTTCGGACAAAAATGTCATTAAACTCACTACCGGCGGTTCGTATGCTTTCGGCGCCATGTACTTTGATCCTGGTCAGTTTAACTTCCAAAAAGGCAGATACACCGGTAAAGTGGATATGTATCTCGACCCGGCAAGCTACAACACTACAAGAGAGGCTTTCTTGTTCCGCACGCAGGTCTACAAAGGCACCTCCGGCGGCGCCGATGCGAACACCGACCTTGATTTATCCAAGCTCAAAAACGGCGAATGGGTCACCTTCACCTCGAATACCGGTGTTTACGACGGCGCGAAGTACAACTACTCCAACCGTGCTTTGGACGGCAACAGCGTTCGTTTCCTTGCCTACGGTATCAACGGTTCTGCCGGAACGACTTCCTATGTACGCAACATGTACTATTATTTCTACCCGGCCAATTCCTTCATGATCAAGGACGCTGACGGCAAGCTCACGCTTGTTGAACTTTCCGCAGGCGACACTTACACTTTCCCGGGAACGGACGGTTTTTATGCAAGCGGTTCGACCACTTACGAATCCGGCGATATCATTCCGGTATCCCAGCTCGAATACAAGACCTTTGCCTATACCGACGCTGCTCCCGAAATCACCAACGACGGCAAAACGCCCGGTTTCAATATTGCAACCGGTACGCAGGCTATTCTCACGTTTGACGAAGCCGAGGCCCCGACGCCCGGTATGCTCGGCGACTCCGGTCACAAGAGCCGCGGTATTGCCGATTTTGACGTCGAAGGCATTTCCGGCAACGAAAACGCCGGCAAGGTCTACAAGATGGAAATGAACGACAATGGCCGCTATATGAGCGTGCATGTCTACAACAACATCGAAGCCGGCCGTCCCTACTTCTATCAGTTTGATATTTATTCCAACCACGGCGAGGGCAACACCTGCCTGTGGGTCATCGAAGGCAGCAATGGCGGTCATAAAGATTACCAAGGCAGTTTCGCCAATGCGTTAAAGAACAAGCAGTGGTTGCATGTTTCCGATACGGCTATTTACAAGAACGACCGTAACAACTTCCAAATCCAGATCGACGCATGGTCGAATGATCAGAAAAGCGGTGCAGGCGTTGTCTATTACTACGATAACGTTCTCGTCGTTCCTTACTACAAAGTCTCCTACATGCTCGACGGTGCGGTCGTCGATACAGCCTATGTAAACTCCTGCGAAAACGACGGTTCATTCCGTACCGAACTTCCGCTTGACCTTTCCAAGACCGTTTCCAAGCCCGGCTATAAGCTCCTTGGCTGGTCGCTTAACAAGAATTCCACCGTTGCCGATGCTCCTGCCACGGTTGCCGCCGAACACAAAGACATCCGTCTGTACGCGGTTATGACAGAAGTAACCGAAAGCAACGTTACCTTTATGAACGGCGAAGAAAACCTCGGCACGGAAGCCCTGAATTTCGACTCGCTCATCACCAAGTTCACAAGCGCTGACGGCAAGCTCTTCAAGGGCTGGTCCACCACCGCAGACGGCAAGAACATCATTACCCGCGTTCCGGAAGAAGATGTCACGCTTTACGCGGTCTTTGAAGACGTCGTTACCTCCAACCAATACGGTACGCTCGTTTACTACAACGATTTCTCCAACACGACTTACAATCAATACAAAGGCTACACCGGTTGGACACACGATGACGGTCAAACGGAAACCAACGATTACAATTTCTATGCCGGCAACTACAAGAATAACGAGATTCTCGGCTCTACCTATACCGGTATCAAGAAAAACGGCCGTGCAAAGCTCGAATTTGTCAACGACCCAGCGGGAAAAGCCGCAAACCCTGTTTTGAAGATGACGCAAACCAGTAACTATCCGCGTTTTGAGACTTTCTTCACCAACAAGGGCGCTGCTGAACCGTCGGTTGCAACCGGTACGTACACCATTACCTATAAAGTCTATGTTTGCCAATATCTATACGGTTGTTCAGGTCAACAACACGGACGACACCGGTACGGATTGGGGCGGACGTTACAGACAGTTCTCCTTTGAGAGAGACAAATGGATCACCGTGACCGAACAGGTTCGCATTCCGAACGATTACGAAAAGCTCGGCAAACTCGGTTTCTTCTCGCTCGCCGGCAATGCCAACGGCAACGTTTACTATCTCGATGATTACGCAATCTACTACGCTCCCGGCGTGAAGCTCACCTACATGAACGGTGACAAGGAAGTTGCCGTAAAGGAAACCGCCGCAGGTTCTGAACTGCCGCTCGTGCTCGCTCAGAACGAACTGCAAAACTTCCTTGGCTGGTCTACGGTCAAGGACAGCAAGGAAAACATCCTTTCCGTTTCTCCCGACACCGACACCACGCTTTATGCCGTGTTTGAAGACGTAGACAGCATCGGCGAATACGGCGAACTTGTCTACTATACCGACTTCTCCGGTCCGACCTATACAGGCGAACTGTACGGCGATAAGGATACTCACTATTTTGCCGATTTCAACTATGACAGTACCGAAGAAGCACGTTTCTCGCTCAGAACATGGTTTGCCGACCTCTACAACGCTTATGACCCGGCCGGTTCAGGCAATCCGGTTCTGAAAGTTCATAAGAACCACAACAATCCCCGTACAACCGTCAAATTTCCCAGCACTCTTTCCGACGCCGGTTTCTACACAGTTTCCGCAAGAATCTTTGTTCCTGCTGAATCTGTTTCCGCTTGCCGCCTGATCCTCTATGCAGATACCTGCACAGACGGCGGAAACAGCGACCAGCTCTGGCCGTATGCCATCAACAACGATTGGGATCACTTTGATAACTATACCGTCAAATACAAGGCCGGCGAATGGGTAACGGTTTCCCGTACCTACCGTGTACCGGAAGACATCCCGTACATCGGTCAGATGGGTATTATCAACACCCTCAACGAAACAGCCTGCGATTACTACATCGACGACTTTGCCGTATGGTATCAGTCGCCCGAACAGCCGCAAATTTCCGACCAGATTTCGCTCCGCACCGACAGTTACATGGGCATTCGTTTCAGCGCTTCGGTCTCCGCTTCTCTCAGAAGCCAGGCTACCGAATACGGTTTCCTCGTGGCAAGAAAATCCACGCTTGACACCATCGGCAAGGCAGAAAGCGATCTTATGTTTGGTTTAACGGCTGACGGTTACGAAACCTCTAAGCTGTATGCTACGGGTATTGCTTACAAGACCGACGCCAACGGCGCTATCGAAATCGATAAGCAGTATGATGTGGACGAAATGGGCAATGTAAGCTTTACAGCCATCTGCATCAACATTCCGAAAGAAAGCTACGCAGAAAAGTTAGTTTGCCGTCCGTACGTCATGGTTGCTTTGAACGGCAAGACCATTACGGCTTACGGCGATACGGTCTCCTATTCTGTCAAAGACGCCGCTCAGAAGATCAAGGACGCCGCCGGAGATTCGTATACGGAGAACAAGACGTTAATCGACAGCATTCTCGACGCGTAACGTTTCATAGTCAGCAAAGCTGAAAGCTATTTTCTCACATCACCTCTCTCCTTTTATCGGCTTCCGGCTTCTGCAAACGGGACGAAAAACTTTTGTTTTTCGTCCCGTTTAAATTATGTCGCAAAACATTATTGTTTAAAACAGTTGCAAATTATTGGAAAAATTTCATGAAAAGGCATATTTATTTGACCATTTTTACGTCAAAACGGTAAAAAAATGCAAACTCAAAAAAAAGCACACATATTCCCAAAAAAGAGACAAGCGTCAGACGTTGACATTCTGTGCAAATTTTGTTACAATTTTTATAGTTTCAATCGCAGATGATTGAAGCAGAGAATATTAAATAAGGAGAATTCAAAATGAAACTGCAAAAATCATTTCGCACCCTGTTTCTCGCGCTGACTCTTTCAGTCTTTACCGCGGTTTTCTGTTCCGTAAATGCTTTTGCTGACACAGAAAATCTTCTCGTTCACGGCGACGCCGAAGGCGGCGATACCTTGGAGGCCAACTTCTTCTACAAAGGCAATTACGGCCCGTTGGATGTCGTTGTCGATCCGGACGACGAAACCAACCATGTATTCAAAATGACCCAAAACGGCGCCGGCGCTTATTTGGAAAGCTCGTCCGGTTCTAATCCGTTAACATTTGAAGATTACACAGAATACGAATTCAGCTGCCGTATCAAGGTTGACCCTTCCTCCTCAGAGGCTGAAAACGCTTTCCGTCTTTATTTGTATTCCGGCGGATATGTTTGGCTTACCGATACAACCACCGTTCCTGCTGACGGCGAATGGCACACGATCAAAGGCATCAGCAGTCCGGACAGCCCTGTCAACGGATTTAATCCCGGCATTTCGACCTATGAATTCGCTGTATATCTTGGAACTGCCGGTTGCACAGCCTACTTGGATGATCTCACTATCAAGACAGTAAAGAGCATTTCCACAGACAAGACTTTCTACGCTCCCGGCTCCAAAGTTGTTGTACATGTCAGCCCCGATGTACCCATGGGCGCTTGGGCAACCATTCTTCCGGCCGGTATTACTCCGAGTTCGGGCAACTACGATAGTTTCGTTAAATACGCAGGTCTGTTTTGGGACGGCTGTGAAGCCCCCGTTGAATCGACTACTTTCACTCTTCCGGAAGACGCTGCCCCCGGCGACTATGTTATCTACTATTTCCCGAACGGCAGTAGCTATACTTATGCAGACAAAATTGACATCCGCATCGACAAGAGCCTCACGGTAGGCAAAACCTCTTACTACCCCGGCGAAAAAATGGAAGTTACCTATAAGAACGCTGTTTCCTCCGAGAGCACTTGGGTTGGCGTTTATGAAGAGACCCACGTTCCGGGCGACGGTACTTACGCTACGGTTTGGAGCTATGTTCCGAACGAAGGCGACGGCACTCTCACCCTTATCACTCCGACTGTTGCCGGAAATTATGTTGCATTCCTTGTGGAAGGCAGCAACACCGTTGTAGACAGCGCCGCTTTCTCGGTCATCTATGATGACGGTATCACGGATGAATCCATTCCGGTAACGGCCCCCGAAACCTCGATCCGCACGATCGGCGAAAAGGGCGGTATCCGTTTCAGAGCAAGCATCGGACAATACATTGTTAACAATACGGCTGAGGAGATCGGCTTTATGGTAACGCGCGACACGCACTTCAAAGAAGTGTGCGGCGACAGCGACACCAACTTTGTTTTCGCAAACGATGCACTGAACGTTCCTAAGAAACTTTCTACCGGTATCGTTTATAACTTAGATGATATTGATTTGTTACAGGAAGATCCTGCTTCCGACAAATACACCTTTACGGCTGTTGTAGTCGGAATTCCGGAAAACGCTGAATTCTATCAGGAAAAACTTCACATCCGCGCCTATGTCATCAGCGACGGTGTTACCTACTATGGCAACGTTCAGACCAAGAGCCTTTATGAGGCAGCTGTTGCTTACAACACCGCTCATCCGGACGATCCGGACGACTTTGCAAGAAACATCATCAAATTAGTGGAAGAAGCATAGGAGACGGTATAGATGAAAAAGAATCAATATACCCCCCCCCGTATAGACTTGTTTGAACTGATGTTGAACGATATTCTCTGCAACAGCGGTGATCCGCTGCCGGACGATGAAGACGATGCTATCATCGATATTTCCGATCAGTGGTAAATCGTTTTCTGACACCCCATTTTGTTAGCAAAGCTGAAAGTTTTTTATTCCTTTTCTAATTTCTCATCTCTCCTTTTGTCAGCTTTCGGCTTTTGCTTGGAGCGAAAAACACACGTTTTTCGCTCCTTTTTTGTGCGCTCATGAAACGGCATTATTTGCCTTTGCCGGAATTTCAAAAAAAACAACCGTCAGTTGAAAATATCTCAATTGCAAAGATATGGACAAATCCGTAAAGTCTGGTATAATAAACATACAGTCCGGATCTGTTAAATCAACTTTAAGGAGAATCACCTATGTCTTTTGGTCAGATCATCAAAAAACTGCGTCGGGAAGCCGACATGACACAAGAAAAGCTGGCAGAACTTCTTTCGGTTTCCGCGCAGGCGGTCAGCCGTTGGGAGACCGATTCCGCGATGCCCGATGTATCGCTCATTGTGCCCCTTGCCAATCTCTTTCATGTCACCACCGATCATCTGCTTGGGGTGGACATTTCAAAGAGAGAACAGATCATCGGCGATATCCGCAAAAAGGCCGACGGCTATTCTTCGCGCGGCTACTATACAGAAGCACGCGGGATTTTGGAGGACGGGTTGCGTCAATATCCGGAAAATTACGCGCTGATGCATGATTTAATGTATGTCGCGGATTCGCAATACGACCAAGCGAAACAGCAGGAAGACGAAAACGGGCATGCTCTTGCGGAAGAATACCGAAACGAAGTCATTCGCCTTGGTGAATCCATTCTCGCCGGGTGTACTGACGACCTTTTACGCCATGGCGCTGTGCAGCTTCTTTGTTATGCATATAAAGACGCCGGAAACAAGGAAAGAGCCCTGAAACTTGCCGAATCCATGCCGTACATGTGCGTTTCAAGAGAATTTCTCCTGTCGGCTGTCAAAGACGGCACCGAACGCTTTCAGGCAAAGCAAAGGGAAATCCACACGTTAATTCAGTTTCTCGACAATGCTATGAGTTTTCCAAACGTCAAACTTGATTCGGGCGAATTCGCCTACACGGACGAAATGCAAGCGGCGATACGGGAAAAATCCGTCGCTATGCTTCACCTGATGTTTGAAAACGGCGATTTCGGCTTTTTCCATTCATCTTTGAGCTACACGCACACACTTCTTGCCGAGTATTATGCCGGAACCGGAGAAACGGAAAAAGCGCTTGACCGTTTACAGAAAGCCGCCTTTCATGCCATTCGTTTTTTAGAGCAATGCGAAAACCCGGAAGAGCACACTTCCGTCTTATTCATCGGATGGAAAGACGGTTCTTTTTCAACCGGCGACACGGATAACACGGCCGCCGAAGTGTTAAGCGCCATGGGAAAAAGCGTTTTCGACGGGATACGAAGCACAAATGTATTTACTTCGGTCAAAGACGAATTAGCCTCGTATGCCGGCAAATGGAGCGTATAACGCCGCTAAGGAAAAGCATTTCCGCTTAAAGCAAATATGAATCCGCAAACCGCTTTCGTTTTTCACGAAAGCGGTTTGGCCTTTTTGCCGGAGTTTGGGCAGTATGACAAGTTTTTTTGTTTCAAAACGTCGAATTCGCAAAAAAGGCTTGCATTTTTGAAAAAGGTATGTTATACTGTAAATGTAATCGGATATCTATGTCCAAACGCATGGAACAAGAGCGCTGTATGGCAAAAACGCATACGCAGAGAGGAATCGCCTGCTGAAAAGATTCTTATGTGTGTTATACGGCATTTCGCTTGGGAGCGGTGGCGGTCAAAGCCGTCGACGGTTGACGCCGTTATACGTCGCGTTCTTCTTTTGGCAAGAACACAGAGTGCCTGTTTTATCAGGAACATGGGTGGTACCGCGATCATTCGTCCCGTTTTTCGGGGCGTTTTTTTTCGCCTTTTCAAAGGCATATTCAAGACAACAAAAAGAATCATTCAGACAGGAGAAAACACCATGAAAGAAAAATTAGAAGCGTTAAAACAAAAAGCGCTTGCCGATTTGGAAAAAGTTTCAGACGCGCAGGGCTTGGAGCAGATGCGTGTGGCATACCTCGGCAAAAAAAGCGAGCTCGCCTCGATTTTAAAGGGCATGGCACAGCTTTCCGCCGAAGAACGTCCGATTATCGGTCAGCTCGGCAACAGCATCCGTTCCTCGATCGAACAAGCCTTTGAAAAGGCAAGAAATCATGTCACCGAGCTTGAAACGCAAAAGAAGATCCAGGCAGAGACGCTTGACGTTACGCTTCCTGCCGCAAAACTTGAAATCGGCGGACTTCATCCTCTCACCAAGGTTCAGACACAGTTGGAGGACATTTTCTTGGGTATGGGCTTTACCATCGCCGAGGGTCCTGAGGTGGAGACCGATTATTACAACTTTACCGCGCTCAACACGCCGGAATTTCACCCGGCACGCGACACGCAGGACACATTCTACATCACCGACAAAGTGCTGCTTCGTTCCCAGACCAGTACCGTTCAGGTACACACCATGGAAAACCAAAAGCCGCCGATCCGCGTCATTTCGCCCGGCCGTGTATACCGTTCCGACGCGGTGGACGCCACCCACTCCCCCATGTTCCACCAATGCGAGGGACTTGTCATTGACAAGGGAATCACCATGGCCGATTTAAAGGGCACTCTTGAAACATTTGCCAAGGCGATGTTCGGCGATAAGACAGAGATCCGTTTCCGTCCGCACCACTTCCCGTTCACCGAGCCGTCGTGCGAGGTCGATGTCAGCTGCTTTGTCTGCGGCGGCAAGGGATGCAGTGTTTGCAAGGGCGAGGGCTGGATCGAAATTTTAGGTGCCGGCATGGTTCACCCGAACGTACTCCGCATGAGCGGCATTGATCCTGACGTTTATTCCGGCTTTGCTTTCGGCATGGGCATTGAACGAATCGTCATGACCAAGTACGGCATTTCCGATATGCGTCTGCTGTATGACAACGACGTGCGTTTCCTGGCACAGTTCTGATCAAATATGGAAAAACAAATTGAAACCGGAGTTGCCCCCAAACAGGCAAAAACCACTCCCGCGCAAACCGTGAAAGAATACTTGCTTTTAACGCTTGGCACGTTTCTTATGACAGTCGGGATCTACTTTTTCAAGTATCCCAACAATTTCGCGACAGGCGGTCTTTCGGGTATTTCAGTGCTGGTCGGAAAGTTAATTCCGGCTATCACACCGGCGACGTTTGTAGCCGTCATGAATGTGGTGCTGTTGATTGTCGGATTTGCTTGTTTAGGCCGGCGATTCGGCATCCGGACGGTTTATTGCAGTTTATTGATGTCGGCGCTTCTGTTTCTCTTTGAGGCTGTACTGCCGCTTGACAAACCGTTGACCGACGAGCCGTTACTCGATCTGTGCTTTTCCGTTCTGCTTCCGGCATTCGGCTCTGCTATCATCTTCAACTTGAAAGGCTCGACCGGAGGCACGGACATTGTAGCGTTGATTTTGAAGAGCAAACTCAACATCAACGTCGGACAGGCTCTTTTCGCCGCGGACGTATTGGTTGTCTGTTCGGTCTTTTTCGTCTTTAATATCCAAACCGGTCTGTTTTCGCTTATCGGTTTGCTTGCCAAGACTTTCATGGTCGATTCGGTCATTGAAAGTATCAATCTTTCCAAGTATTTTATCATTGTTACCTCCAAAAGCGAACCGGTCATTGAATACATCAACACCAATCTTCACCGCGGTGCAACCGAATGGGACGCTGTCGGCTGTTTTACCGGAGATGACAAAAAAACGATTCTTGTCGCTCTGAACCGTGCCCAAGCCGTCTCGCTGCGCAAAACCGTCAAGGCCATCGATCCGCATGCGTTTGTGCTGATTTCCAACACAAGCGATATCATTGGCAAGGGCTTCCGCGAAATGCCTTAACGCAAATTTCGCACCTCTTAATTTTTACGAAAGGGTTGAATCTCACCTATGAAACTCTCTATGAACTGGTTAAAGGACTATGTTGACCGCTCCTTTGACCCGAAAGAATATTGCGATAAAATGACGCTCACCGGCTCCAAGGTTGAGGGCTATGAGGAGCTTGGCAAAGAAATAAACAACGTGGTTGTCGGAAAACTGCTTTCCGTCGAAAAGCATCCCGATTCCGACCATCTGCTTATCTGCATGGTGGATGTCGGAAAAGGTGAACCGATTCAGATTATCACCGGTGCGCAGAACGTAAAGCCGGGCGAACTGGTTCCGGCGGCGCTCGACCACTCCACGCTTCCCGGCGGTGTCTCCATTAAGGCAGGAAAACTGCGCGGACTTCCCTCCAACGGCATGCTTTGCTCTCTCGGCGAACTCGGCCTTACGGTAAACGATTTTCCGTATGCCGATGAAAACGGTATTTTCCTGCTCCAAGAAGACTGCAAGCCGGGCGACGATATCAAAGAGGTATTAAGCCTGAATGACGTGGCTGTGGAATTTGAAATCACCTCCAACCGTCCCGACTGTCTGTCGGTTATCGGACTGGCACGTGAAACGGCAGCCTCCTTTGCCGAACCGCTGCATCTGCACACCCCGGTCGTTCATGCCGAAAAACATAACGGAAAAACCATTGACGATTACCTTTCGGTCGAAGTGAAAGACGCGGCTCTCTGCCCGCGCTACACGGCACGCGTCGTGGAAGATATCAAGATTGAACCGTCGCCGAAATGGTTAAGAGAACGGCTTCGCGCCTGCGGTGTTCGCCCGATCAACAACATTGTCGATATCACAAACTATGTCTGCCTGGAATACGGTCAGCCGATGCATGCCTTTGACTACAACTATTTAAAGGGCGGCAAGATCACGGTTCGTCGTGCTGAGAAAGAGGAAAAGATCACTACGCTTGACGGTGTGGAACGCAAACTGACTGACAAGATGTTAGTCATTGCCGACGCAGAAAAAGCTATCGCAGTGGCCGGTGTCATGGGCGGCGAAAACAGTGAAATCATTCCCGAAACCAAGACCATTGTCTTTGAATCAGCCAACTTCAACGGACCGAGCGTCCGCATGACAGCGCGCGATATCGGACTTCGCACCGAGGCCAGCGGCCGTTACGAAAAAGGGCTTGACCGCGAAAACACGCTGCCTGCAATTGAACGCGCCTGCGAGCTGATTGAACTGTTGGGCGCCGGCAAAGTCGTGGAGGGTATTATCGACGTATTCCCCGAAAAAGCACCGCAGACGGTCATTCCGTTTGAGCCGGAAAAGATCAACGCCTTTTTAGGCACGGACGTACCGGTCGAATCCATGCTTGACACGTTCAAGCGCCTGGACATCCGTTTGGAGGACGGCAAGCTCTATCCCCCGTCCTATCGTGCCGATTTAGAGGGTATGCACGACATTGCCGAAGAAGTCATCCGCATTTTCGGCTATGACAAGATTCCGACCACGAATTTCCAATCAGAAGCCATTGTCGGAGGCAGAAACGCCCGTCAGAAGAGCATAGCCGATCTCAACAATCTGCTCACACTGCATGGTTTCTATGAGATTCAGACTTACTCCTTCATCAGCCCGAAATATTACGACAACATCGGCCTTGCCGCAGATGCGCCGGAACGCGATTCGGTTGTGATCTCCAATCCGCTTGGCGAGGACACCAGCATTATGCGCACGACGGCTCTGCCGAGTGTGCTTGAAGTATTGGCCGCCAACCGCCGCTACCGCAACAAGACATGTGCGATCTATGAAAATGCTAAGGTATATATCAAGCGCGCGTTCAGCGAACAGCCGGACGAACGTTTGACGACGGTCATCACTTTCTACAACAACGGCGATTTCTTCTACATGAAAGGCATTGCCGAGCATGTATTATCAGTATTTGGTGTGGAGAAAACCGAAGCTGTCGCAAAGACGGATCTCCCCTATTTCCATCCCGGCCGCTGTGCGGAGCTTTCCGATACAAACGGAACAGTTTATGCTGTATTCGGTGAGATTCATCCGAATATTGCCAAGAATTATGGATTTGACCTGCCGGTCTATGCCTGCATTTGCGATACCGAATCGCTTCTTGCATTAGAAAAACCGGAGAAGCACTACAAGCCGTTGCCGAAATTCCCGGCCATTGAGCGCGATTTAGCGTTTGTCTGCGACGAAAAACTGACTTCCGGCGAATTAAAGAAAGCTATTATCAAATACGGCGGAAAGATGTTGGAGCATGTTGAGGTATTCGACATTTACCGTGACGCGCGACTGGGGCTTGGCAAGAAGTCCATGGCGTACAGTTTAACACTTCGTTCGCCTGAAAAAACGCTGGAAGACGCTGACTGCGACAAGATCGTAAACAAGATCTTAAACGGTCTGGAACGCGACTTTGGTGTCACGTTAAGAGCTTAACTCTTTTATGGGCGCGGGGTAAACAATCCTGCGCCCACTCACTTTTCTTAAAAGAAAAGTGAGAAAAAGAATGATAAATTTGCCGCGCGGCAGGTTGACGACCCGTCGTGCGGCTTCTATTTGGCTTTCAAAAGCCTGGAAAGGGCACTTTTCGGTTCGCGAAAAGCAAGTAAGAGACGGTTTTTGCGTTACTTTTTGCGGTGTGCAAAAAGTAACAACGGCTCCCCGGCCGCCTTTTCATGCAAAGGCAAAGTCCTTGCATGAAAAAAGCTTCCGGCAAAGTTCAGCCGGAAGCTTTTTTATTATGATTCGTTATTTATTTGCTAAGACCTGCATAGTCACGGTTGAATTCTTCCAACTTGATCTTAGCCGCATTTTCGCCGGCTGCATAGTAAGAAGCAAAATCATGGTTTGCAGAATTTGCAAGGTCAAAGCCGCAGGACTGGAAAGTACCGCCTGCCACATAGCCGATATCATAGATACGGCTTGCGCGGATAATGTCGATCATTTCCTCGGATTCCTCGTCACGTGTATACTTAGTCTTTAAAGACTTTTCGTAGAACGCCGGAATAACGTCACGCGAACCGATTGCGCAAAGCGCTTCGGTAATAGCGCCGGTACGTTCTACGTCACTTACGGTAATCGGAATGACAAGCAAGTGCGAACCTCCGTTGGTAGCCGTTGCGTAATTGTCGGATTCATCGAATTTCGGATACGGAATAATGCCGAAATTATCGTCCATATCACGCAAAGTCTGTGCACGGCCAAGCTCATTATCGGTAAACATAGCTCTGCCCTCTGAGAACATGCCGCTGCCCTTATAACCGTTGGTACGGGTAAAGATAATGCAGGCTTCGTTATTCAAAAGGCTGAAAAACTCATCGTAGATTTCAACCGTTTTGGTGGAATACAGCGTCAGCTGTAAGTTGCCCTCATCGTCCTTATCATAGATCTTATGACCGCCGGTATAAAGAATATTCATTGGCGATTCCCATTCTTCGGCACGGAAACCGTATTGGTCAACAGTAGGATCCATAACGCCGTCGCCGTTCAAGTCTGCACCGCCCTTTTTGGCAAGATATGCAAATTCATCAAACGTCCAATCTCCGTCCTTCACCATCTCATACGGATAATCAAAGCCAAGTTCATCAAAAATACGTTTGTTGAAGAACAGACACATGGTAGCGCTCAAACCAAGCGAGGAAATATCGCCGTCAAGAACATACAGTTTGCCGTTGATGTTACAGCTTTCGGTAATATCCTGCGTCCACCAGGGTTTATCCAAATGGATGGACTTGATATCATTGAAGTTCATGGCCGCGCCCTGAATGGCATACACGAAAGCAGCGCGCGAATGTGCAAAAATCAGATCGTATGCATCATCGCCGGCTAAAATGGAGTTCAGCGCATCGGTTTCATAGTTGGAGTCATTCGACTCAGAAACAGAAATCGTAATGCCGTAGCGCTCCTCAACTTCCTTGTTGCGGCGGTAGGTTGCACTTTCCACAAGATCCTCGGAATCTTCTTCGAGATATTGGTCGTTAATTTTTCCTTTGCGGACCAACATGCGGAAGTTGTAGCCGTCATAACGGTCTGTGGAAAGGTCGGACGTATAGTCGATTTCGGCGTCGGAATTGCCGTCGGCCGTATTCGAGTTGTCCGCGTTGTCCGTTACATCGGGATTTGGGGTGGGATCGGGTGTTTTGGTGTTGTCCTTGTTGCACGCGCCAAAGATGCAGATCGTACTTACGGCAAGCAGCGCGGCAAATATCTTTTTAATCATAAAAAGACATTCCTCCTTAATTGTTTTAATTTCCCCTTTTATTATTATAAGTACGTTTTTCCGCCGGACATTTACGCAAAAACGTGATTATAACCTGAAATAATGCATATACTGTGAATATCCGCTAATCAAGAACGCGCAGTTTCAAGTGCTCTGCGCCCAATAGAGCAAGCTTTTCATCAATTTCTTTTTCCGTATGCTTTCCGGTGAAAAAGACGCGCTCGCATCCGACATTTTCTATCTTGGTCTTTTCTCCGAAGATTTCCCGAATGGCTGTTTCACCTGCCGCGGTACGGATATAGCAATCCGTCACATTTTCGGAAATATCCCCTAAGAAAGTCGCTTCCTTATTCTTCCAGCCAATGGTTTTGCGGCAATCACGGATCACATCCAGCACATCCGCCATAACGGCGCTGGCGGTCGGCAGACTTCCTGCTCCGCGCCCGCAGAACAGAACATCCTCCACGATATTTCCCACCACGAGAATGCCGTTATACACATCGTTTACACCTGCAAGCGCATTGTCTTTCGGCACAAGGTGAGGAGCGGTCATGGCGTAGACTTTGCCATTTTCTGCCCGTGTGGCGCGTCCTAAGAGTTTAATGGCATACCCATGCTCCGAAGCATAGGCGATATCGTCATAGGTGATTTTCGTAATGCCCTCGCAGGACAATCTTTCCGGACGCACGTGCTCGCCATAGGCAAGAGATGTGAGAATGCTTATTTTGCGGCAGGTATCCGTTCCTTCGATATCGGCGGCCGGGTTACGCTCGGCATAGCCCAATCTCTGCGCTTCGGCAAGAGCGTCGGCAAAATCGGATTTTTCCCGTTCCATTTTAGTTAAGATATAATTGCAGGTGCCGTTGAGAATGCCGGAGACCGATTGAATACGGTTGGCGGCAAGGCACTGCCACATCGGGCGGATGATCGGGATCCCTCCGCCGACACTGGCCTCAAACAAATAGCTGACGCCGTTTTCGCGTGCAATTTCAAGAAGCTCCGCACCATAATTCGCCACAACCTCTTTATTGGAAGTAACGACGCTTTTTCCGGCCAATAAAGCTTTTTTGGAAAACTCATACGCCGGATGCGAACCGCCCATGGTCTCAACCACCAAAAACACATCGTCATCGTTCAAGATATCGTCAAAATCTGCCGTTACCCGATTTCCTAACGGATGATCCGGAAATGAGCGCAAATCCAGAATATGTTTGATATTGAGCTGTTCTCCGTCAAGGCGTTCGGCAAGTTCAGCCGCATTGGTGGATATGACTTTTGCGACGCCGGAGCCTACCACGCCGAATCCGAGTATGGCAATATGTATCATGGTGTTGTCCATTCCTTTGTACAGTGTATAGAATTATGATTGATAATTATACCACATAAGTCCGTTAAAATCAAGCGTTTTCCAATGCCTTTAACGCATTTTTCCAAAGCTGCGCAAAAAATTGTCACATTCGTTACAATTTCAGTCCGATATAACCAGAAAACCGACCAAATTCGTTTTCGTTTTACCAACAAGGGAGAGCCACATGAAAGAATCCGATTCTTTTAACCGTTTGACCGCCACACTTATCCGCATCGTTTGCTTAACGCTTATCGGCATCGGTGTTTATCTGTTCTTCCGCTATCTGTTTTTGGCGGTTCTGCCGTTTGCGGCCGCATTTCTTTTTGCCTGTCTGTCCCGGAAAACGGTGTTGTTTCTTTGCGAAAAAGTACATTTGCCGCGTGTACTTTCGGTTCTTTTGTTCACGGTCCTATTTTTCGGCGTTTCGTTCGGCGGCATATGGTATTTGGTTTCGCGGACTTTTTCGGAATGCATGGAGCTCATTGCCGGACTTGACAGCGGTGCGCTTACGGATTTCTTAAAAAAGGCCGCCGATTCCGCCTCCGGTTTTGCCTCCAAGCTTTCTCCCGCGCTCGGGAACGCCGTACAGATAAAATTAAACAGTCTTTTTCAAAATGTGGACGCACTCATGCTTGCCGCGGCCAATCGGTTTCTTCCGGCGTTTGCCGACACGGTTCTTGCGGTATTTCATGCGTTGCCGCGCGTATTTCTGTCCTTCGGCACGTTTCTTTTGGCTTTGTTTTACTTTGGCAGCGACTACGAACGCATAACGGCGTTTATCCGGTGTCAGCTATCCGAAAAGCAAGCGGCGTTTGTCCGCGAATTGAAACGTGAATTCTTTGACACGGTGCTTTCGGTATTGCGTGCCTATGCGATCTTATTATTGATGACCTTTGCCGAGCTTGCTGTAGGTTTTACGGTCTTACAGCTTCCCTATGCCTTTGTTTCGGCACTTATTATCGCGCTTGTAGACATTTTACCGGTATTCGGAACGGGAACGATCTTAGTTCCTTGGGGAATCGGCGCATTTTTTACGGGAAATACAAAATTGGGGTTGTGTATTTTAGCACTTTATGGTATAATAACGGTGATTCGTCAGGCGGCTGAACCGAAAATTCTCGGAACGTCTGTCGGAATGCATCCGCTTGCAACGTTAGCTGCCATGTATGCAGGGTTAAAGCTCGGCGGAATCGGCGGTTTGTTCCTGTTTCCGATCTGCGCCGTCATTCTGAAAAATCTGAACGAAAACGGGTGCATTCATCTTTATAAAACGCCGAAAAACGGCGTCGTCGGAAAAGCAAAAAACAAATTTCAAAAAGCGGTAAAGGAGAGCAGAAAGGAAAACGATTTATGATAAAACCGCACCGTATTTCTATTCCTGTCCTTGTTTTATCCATTTTATTGGTTTTCTCCATAGCTCTTAATTTCATACAGTTCTCCAACCAGCACGCTCCGGCAGTACAAGCCAATGCAAGCGAAATTTCCGAATCTCTTGATTTTTGGTTAGGCGATTATATATATGATGAATTTGTACCGCCGAACATAAACCAACGCTACGCCCTCCGGGTATACAAAGAAAACGGTTCCTATTTGGCGGACATTTCTGTTGACGGTTTTCAAGCGGATTATTCTTTCAAAGCAAAAGTGGCCGGCAACAGCCGTTGTATTCAGTTTCTGTATGCCGCCGAGTTGAATGAAAATAACGATATTTTCAACGATAACGACCTTTTACTGTCCTTTGTTTCGGAAAACGGCAGAATTCAGACTGTTTGGGAAACTCTTACCTGTTCAGAAAACAACCGCTATTTTGAAAAGCTCTATACCGATTATTTGGGTGTGTGGCAGATATCGGAAGCCGGTTCCGGTAATCGTTCCGATTCCCGTTTTGGGGTCGGAGACAAGCTCTCTGTCACGCAAGATCAGCTTATCGCAGGCGATATCCCGCTAACCGTAACCTCCCGCATTTCCTATGCGCGGTTTCCGGACTTTTTACAGCAAAAAGCAGGTTCCGGCACCGTCCTAGACGCCCTCACACGCGGCTTACTGTATGAGGGCACTTATGCGGAAATTGCTTTAACAGGCGCATCCGGCGATATACTTTCCCTATATCCGTTTTCAGACAGCGAATGCCTGATCGTTGACGCGCAAAACGCCGTCTACCGCGCAGTGAAACTTACATAAACCAACGTTACAAACGAAAAGGAGCAATCATTATGTCCAACACCAAAACCGACCGCGAGCTTATCCGCGACTATCTGTTTTCCAAGCTCGACAAGGTCATGAAAAAGCCTTACGGCAACTACAAATATCCCTTTGTCGATCCGGGTTCCGCCTATGACGGCAATCTTTGGGACTGGGACACGTTCTGGGCAATGTACGCCATGATCGGCGTTGCGGAAAACGAACAGACCGAACCGGATTTTGCCGCAAAATTAGTCGAATGCGGCAAGGGAAACGTAAAGAATTTCTTGAATTTCCAACTCTCCGACGGCTACATACCCATGATGGTCAACGAACCGGACGCGGCAGAGCCGTATTTAATCAAAAAACATAACGAGGGCGAAATTCTCAACATGCACAAGCCCTTTTTATGCCAACAGATCTGCCTTGTCAGCGGCTTTGCCGGCGACTTTGAATGGATCCGCGGCGACCTTGACAAATTGAAGAAGTATTTTGCCTGCTATGACCGCTACTACTACAACGAAAAATGCGGTCTGTATGTGTGGGCAGACGACGTTATGATCGGCGTGGACAACGACCCGGCTACTTTCGGACGTCCGCGTTTCTCGACGGCCTCTGTCTTTTTGAACAGTTTCCTGGTCCGCGAATTCCGCAGTATGGCAAAGATCTGTGAAGCATTCGGTCTTTCCGGCGATGCCTCCGTCTATGCCGGAAAAGCCGATAAATTGGTTGAGGCCATTCAGAACGAATGCTATGACGCACGCGACAAAATGTTTTACAGTGTGGATGTCGATATCAAGACGCGTCCTTACGACTGGTTCCACAAGGGACTCGGCGTATTCTGGAACACGCTCTTTATTAAGGTTCGGTGCTGGTCAAACTTCCTGCCCCTGCTTATCGGTTTTGCAACGCCCGAACAGGCGGCCGCCCTCAAAGACCACATCATGGACGAAAACACGTTCTTTTCTCCCGGCGGTATCCGTTCGTTATCGAAAGATGAAAAAATGTACAACCTCGAACCGACCGGAAACCCCTCCAACTGGTTGGGGCCAATCTGGATCATCGCGCAATATGCCGTTTTCCGCGGTCTGATGAATTATGGCTACCGTGCCGAAGCCGAAGAGTTATGCAAACGCACGTTAAGCCTGCTTGGCGACGATCTTCGCAAGACCGGCGATCTGCACGAATACTACAATCCCGAAACGCGCGAACCGATCATGAATCCCGGTTTTGTCAACTGGAACGTGCTTGCGCTCAACATGGCGGACGAGCTTGAAGGCAAACCGTCTCCGGCAAGATTTTTGCCGTAAGACCGGTAGTTTACGACTGTTTCCGGAATTTGCCGGGTGTGGAACCATACCGTTTCCGGAACTGTAAAATGAAATAAGAACTGTCGCAGAAGCCGCTTTCCATAGCGGCTTCTGTTACGTTTTTGCCGCTTTTTAACAAGGTGCGCGCCTTATCAAACCGCTTTTCCGTAATGTATTTTAACGGAGTCAAGCCGATATACTCGCGAAACAGCCGTTCCGCCGTACTGATACTGACATGTCCCCTCTCGGCAAGACTTGCGGCGGTCAATTCATTCGGTGCGGCGCTCGCCGCGTATTCAAGCATGGCGGCAAGCTCTTTGGGCAAAGCGCTTGTTTTTCCGTGCGAATGTGCCGCGCCGTGCGCCAAAAGCTGCTGCATGGCGAAAAAATCTGCATAGCGGTTTAAGTCGTTCTCTTTGTTTTCAAGAAGCGACCGGCAAAGCGCGATAAGCTCCTCCTTTTGGTCGGACGGCAATGAGATCAGATTCCGGTGTCCGGGGATACGGTCGAAAAAATGCGGATAGAGCGTTTCATTTTCCGTCGAAAACAAGATCCAATAATGCTTATGCAGCCGGTCACTGCGGTAGACGCAATGATGATGTTCCCACGGTTTGGTAATGACCGCGTCGCCATGCGATACGGGATACAGGGTATCCTCCACCATGAAAGATACGTCTCCGGTGAGGTTGATATAGATTTCACAGCAATCGTGACAATGGTTATCAATCTGGAATTTATGCGTCTTTCGGGTGGATTCGGAATAGCTGACTGACAGTTCACAAGCCAAAAGCGGCTGTAAAAGCTGTTTATTCTCTTCGTGCGCCATGATGCCCCACCTTTTTCGTTTTTGATTATTATATTATATTTTAGGACGAAAAGTCAATAGTTATATAAGATTTCTTGTGTTAGTATATAGAAAAAGATTTCAATAAAAAACACAAGGAAAGAAGTTAACCGATTTGAACGGACCACTCCTCATCGCCGCGGCAGACCTGCTTCTTGCCGCAAGCTTTGTTTTTCAGAAAGTATACGGAAATCGCAAAGGTAACACGATACTTGCCGGAACGGTATTTCTTTTTGTCGTCGGGCTTGTAAAAACCGTATTCTTTGCCTTTCTTTGCGCAATCACCTCCGAAAGCGCCCGCGCCGATTTCTTTTCCCTATTTACGCTTGCGCTTGCCGCAGGAAAAGAACTGTTATGCCTGATTTACACGCTCATCGGCTTTCTGCTGTTAGCCCAAGGCGGTATGACGCTCTATACCCTGTTTTTGATGACCGGCGGCATGACGCTCCCCTATTTGTACGGCGTGCTGTTCTTACAGGAAAAATTCACGTTTTTGCGTTTCTTGGGACTGGTGCTCATCATCCTCGCGGTCATACTTTACAATTTTCGTTTCGGGAAAAAGGACGGCAAGTCCGCTCTGTCACCGCAAGTTTTGCTTTTATGCGGCGCAGTGTTCATCTTAAACGGGTTTGTCAGCATTCTTTCCAAACGGCATCAGATTGAAACCGTTCTGCCGACAGCCGGCACATTCGGATTTGCCTTTTGGTCGGCGCTTGCAGGAGCCATTTTTACCTTTCTTCTCTGTTTGATCCAATGGAGAAAAAACGGCAAAGAACCGATACTTGCTGCTTTTGGCATCAAAGGAGATTTTCGCTTTGTTCTTGTCCTTTCGGTCGGAGCGGCTTTTGCCGGCGGTTTTTCCTATCTTTTGCAGTTAGTCGGCGCTTCACTTCTTCCGGCAACTGTTCTGTATCCGGCGGTTACAGGCGGAAGCATTCTCTGCTCGGCGCTTGCAGACAAACTGTTTTTCCGCGCGCGTCTCACCCCGATTCAATGGCTGGGACTTCTCCTTGCCGTTGCCGGAACCTGTTTATTCTTATAAAATCCATAACATCTGGGAGGAATACCAATGGAGTTTTTGAAAAAAAGTCCCCGATTCAGCTTTTTATATGACGGAAAGCCAAGCGGTGAATGCGCTTGCACGAAAACAAGCACCTGTAACGGGGACACGCTTGTAACGGTCTATCGCTTTGAAAAGGGACTTACCGTCACCAACACAGCCAAAAAAATCGGAAAGCATGGCGCTTATGAGTGGGTAAACGTGTTTGAAAACGCGTCGGACGAGCCGACCGGTCAGATTTCGGAGCTGTTTGACGCAGACTTTACCCTGCCGCTTGCACATGAAGCCCCCTACCGCTTTACCGCCTATTATCCCGACCCGGAAACGGCCACCAAAATCTATGCGCCGAACGGTTCGGACTGGACGACCGACGAATTCGCCTGCAACATTGACAAAATCGTTGAAAACCGCCGCATCAACCACATTTATCCGAACGAGGAAAAGAGCTATGCCACGTCGAGCGGACGTTCCAGTGAAGGACATGCGCCGTTTTTCAACATACACAAGAAAAATGCCGGCGTAATCTTTGCGATTGGCTGGAGCGGAAGCTGGGCCTGCAAGATAAACCGCGGCACAGACGATGTACGGGTGCGCACGGGTCTTGAAAAGGTTGATTTTCATTTGATGCCGGGCGAAAAGTTCCGTTCGTCAAGCATTGTGGTACTTCCCTACACCGGAACGGTGGCCGAGTCACAGAACCTGTGGCGGCGGCTTGTCAAAGAATGCTATTCGCAGATCGGCAGTGCCGGCCGCGATGCATTTGCGCCGCTCTGCGCCAACGTCTGGGGCGGCATGAAAAGCAAATCGGTGCTCTCACGCATAAAGACCATCCAAAAATACAAACTTCCGTATGAATACTTATGGATGGACGCCGGCTGGTACGGAAAAGGCACACTCCCCACGCCCAACGAATTTGAGGGCGATTGGTCAACGCGCAACGGCGACTGGTCGGTCAGCCTTGACGTTCATCCAAACGCCTTGAAAGACGTTTCCGAAGCGGTTCACGCGGCCGGGATGAAATTTGTTTTATGGTTTGAACCGGAACGGGCACGCGTCGAGTCGGCCGGGTTCAAGGAGCATCCGGAGTATTTCTACGACCGCGGCGAGGCCGGCTACGGTCATGTTCTGTTAAAACTGGGCGACAAAACGGCTTGGCAGGCCTGCTACGACATGTTGGCCGAACACATCCGCACCTTGAAAATCGACTGCTTACGCATTGACTTCAACACATGGCCTAAGCCGTTCTGGGTGGATTTTGACCAAGAGGGCCGCATCGGAATCAACGAAATCAGCTACATCAACGGTCTTTACCGCTTATGGGACACTCTTCTTGAAGAATTTCCGCATCTCATTATCGACAACTGTGCGTCGGGCGGCAGACGAATCGACATTGAAATGCTCCGGCGCAGTGTGCCGCTCTGGCGCAGCGACTACCAATGCCCGGCCAACTATGACGATTACGCCGCACAATGCCATGCGCTTTCCTTCAACAACTGGATGCCCTATTCCGGCACGGGCACCGGACGGCTTTACGATACATACCGCATCCGCAGCAGTTTCGGCGCCTCCCTTGCCACCAATTTCACCTATGCGGAGGATGAAAACTTCGGCGACGATCCCGAAAAAATGGAATTCTTACGCGAAATATTTGAAGAATACCTGAAAGTTCGTCCCTACTTTTCCGAAGATTTCTACCCCCTCTCCGAAATTTCCGACAAGACCGATGTCTGGTGTGCTTGGCAGTTTGACCGTCCGGACGGAAAAGACGGTATGGTTCAGGTTTTCCGGCGTGAGAACGCGCCTTACACCTCCGCCTCCTACTTGCTTGGCGGTGTAGACCAAAATGCCGTTTACACATTCACCGATTCCGACACAAACGGGTCATTCACGGTTTCCGGAAAAGAACTTGCCCAAAACGGTTTTTGTGTGACGCTCCCCGAAAAGCGTTCGTCAAAAGTATTTTTCTACTCGCATTCATAATAACGTTACATCTTGCAAACAGCCGCGATACACCGTATTTGCGGCTGTTTGCTTTTTTTCGTTTTTCTTGGGAAATATACACGACTTTGAGGGCTTTTCATGGCTAAGATTCGGCATTCTTCCCATGGGACGATTCTTGACAAACTTTTGTAAAAATGCTATAATGAACAGAATAGAATAGTGTCTTTTGCGTGCGTTTTTCCGGCGCGGCGCAAAGGAAAACAAGCCGGAGCGGAAAACAGAAAGGGTCGGTCACGCAACTTGGAAAAGCAATTTGACAGAAAACTCATTTTGGAGGACGGAAGCGAATATTTTGGCTATGCGTTCGGCGACACTCGCACAAACGCCGTCTGTGAGGTCGTTTTCAACACCTCTATGGTCGGCTACCAAGAGATTCTTTCCGACCCGTCCTACACCGGGCAGATGGTTGTCATGACGTATCCCCTCATCGGAAACTACGGCATTTCAGACGACGACTACGAAACCAAAAATCCCACAATCGGGGGACTTATCGTGCGCGAATACAACGATTTCCCCTCCAATTTCCGCTACACCAAGACGCTCTCGGAGGTCATGGAGGAATGCGGCATTCCCGGCATTTCCGGCGTTGATACAAGAAAGCTTACGCGTTCGATCCGCGAAAAAGGCAGCCGGCGCGCGCTTATCTGCGGCATGGACACGACCGTAAAGGACGCTTTGGGAACCATTTCTCAAACGCCTGTACGGCATGATGTCGTATCTCTTGTTTCCAGCAAAAAACGTTGGTACAGCCGCACCTCCAATCCCCGGTTCAATGTAGTAGCGGTTGACTGCGGAATCAAGCTCAACATTATCCGCTCGTTAAATGCACGCGGCTGTAATGTGACGGTCGTTCCGTTTAACACGGACGCTGAGAGCGTACTTGCCATGAAACCGGACGGCGTATTTCTTTCCAACGGGCCGGGAGACCCGGAAGATGTGACCGAGGTCATTGACTTAGTGCGGGCGTTACGCGGCAAGTTGCCGATCTTCGGTATCTGTCTCGGACATCAGATGATTTCGCTTGCATATGGTGCAAAGACCTATAAATTGAAATTCGGACACCGCGGCGGCAACCACCCGGTCAAGAACCTTGCGACCGGAAAAATCGAGATCACCAGCCAAAATCACTCCTATGCGGTAGACGCGGCAAGCATAGAAGGAACGGGACTAACTATCACGCACATCAATCTGCTTGACAACACCGTCGAAGGGGTAGAATGCCAGAAAGACAAGGTCTTTTCGGTGCAGTATCACCCCGAAAGCGCACCCGGACCGCAGGACAGTTCCTATTTGTTTGACCGCTTTATCGATATTATGAAAGGAGAGGACGAAAATGCCTAAGAGAACCGATTTAAAAAAGATCATGGTAATCGGCTCTGGTCCTATCGTAATCGGACAGGCCGCCGAATTCGACTATGCCGGCACGCAAGCCTGCCTTGCCCTAAAAGAAGAGGGCTATGAAGTCGTTCTCGTCAACTCCAATCCGGCCACTATCATGACCGATACCGCTATTGCGGACAAAGTCTATATGGAGCCATTGACTCTTGACTATCTTGCCAAAATCATCCGGCGCGAACATCCCGATGCACTCATTCCGGGACTTGGCGGCCAAACGGGTTTAAACCTTGCCATGCAGCTTGAAAAGAGCGGCACGCTCGAAAAATGCGGTGTGGAACTGCTCGGCACCTCCTCGGCCAGCATTGAAACGGCAGAGGACCGAGAGCTTTTCAAGAAGCTTTGCGAACGTATCGGCGAACCGGTTCTGCCGTCGGTCATCACGCACACGATCGAAGAGGGCGTCGAGGCCGGCAAAAAAATCGGGTATCCGGTCGTGCTTCGTCCGGCATTCACGCTCGGCGGCACGGGCGGCGGCTTTGCCGACAACGAAGAAGAACTGCGCGAAATTATGAAAAACGCCTTGGATCTTTCGCCGGTTCATCAGGTTTTGGTTGAAAAGAGCATCAAGGGTTACAAGGAAATTGAATATGAGGTTATGCGCGATGCCAACGACACAGCCATAACCATATGCAACATGGAAAACATCGACCCGGTCGGCATTCACACCGGCGATTCCATTGTCATTGCTCCCAGTCAGACCCTGACCAACAAAGAATATCAGCTTTTACGCGACAGCGCGCTCAAAATCATCCGTGCGCTCAAAATTGAGGGCGGCTGCAACGTACAGTTCGCGCTTGACCCGCTTTCTTTCCGGTATTTCTTAATTGAAGTCAATCCGCGCGTATCGCGTTCCTCCGCGCTTGCCTCCAAGGCCAGCGGCTATCCGATTGCGCGCGTATCGGCCAAGATTTCGGTCGGACTTCATTTAGACGAGATCCCGATTGCCAACACCCCGGCAAGCTTTGAGCCGACGCTTGACTATGTCGTCACCAAAATGCCGCGTTTTCCGTTTGACAAGTTTGCCGACGCCAACAACCACCTGTCCACTCAGATGAAAGCAACCGGCGAGGTCATGAGCGTTGGAAGAACGCTTGAAGAAAGCTTACTCAAAGCAATCCGTTCCCTTGAAATCGGCGTATATCATCTGCACATGAAAAAGTTCGATGACCGGGAAACGGAGGAGCTTCTCGAATACATCAAGGGCGGAACGGACGACCGCATTTTTGCGATTGCCAAAATGCTGCGCGACGGCGTTGACCTCGGCGTTATCTGCAATGCAACCGGCATTGACATGCTGTTTTTGGAAAAGTTCCAGAACATCGTCGCCGCCGAAACCGAAATTGCCGCCGCCAAGGACGATCCGATCGTTCTGCGCAAAGCCAAGCGCATGGGATTCTGTGACCGCGCCATTGCCGATCTGTGGGGCGAAAAAGAGTTGGACGTCTTTGAAATGCGCAAGTTAAACGGCATTTTCCCGGTCTACAAGATGATCGACACCTGTGCCAGCGAATTTGAAAGCTATATCCCCTACTTCTACTCGACATATGAGGATGAAAACGAATCGGTCGTCAGCGACAAGAAAAAGGTTATCGTATTAGGTTCAGGACCTATCCGAATCGGCCAGGGTGTGGAATTCGACTATTCAACGGTTCACGCTATCATGACTATCAAGGACATGGGCTATGAAGCCATTATCATCAACAACAACCCCGAAACGGTCTCCACCGACTACACCACCAGCGACAAGCTCTATTTTGAGCCGCTCACGGTAGAGGACGTCACCAACATCATTGAGCTGGAAAAGCCGATTGTCGGCGTTATTGCAAGTCTTGGCGGTCAGACAGCCATCAATCTTGCCGAACCGCTTCGCCGCAGAGGCGTCAAGATCATCGGCACGGATGTGGACGCGATTGAAAAAGCGGAAAACCGTGACGCTTTTGAAAAGGTTATGGAGAGCTTGAACATTCCGCAGCCGAAAGGCAAAGCGGTCACCCAAATTGAGGACGGCATCAAGGCCGCCTCCGAAATCGGTTATCCGGTTTTGGTTCGTCCGAGCTTTGTACTCGGCGGCCGCGCCATGCAGCTTGTTTCCAACGAAGAAATGCTGCGGCATTATCTGCGCACGGCGGTTGAGATCGACGAGGACAAGCCGGTGCTTGTAGACAAGTACATTTCCGGCAAGGAATTGGAGGTAGACGCCGTCTGCGACGGAAAAGACGTGTTTGTTCCGGGCATTATGGAGTTAATTGAGCGAACCGGTATTCATTCGGGCGACAGTATCAGCGTTTACCCGACATTCAGCGTTTCCAACAAGGTCAAGGAGCGCATTTTAAGCTACACCAAACGTCTGGGACTCGGAATCGGCATTATCGGGTTATATAACATTCAGTTTATCGTCAGTCCGAGCGAAAAAGTATATGTGATCGAGGTCAATCCCCGTTCATCGCGTACCGTGCCGTTCTTATCCAAATCCTCCGGGTACAGTCTTGCGGACATTGCGACCAAGGTCATTCTCGGACAAAGCTTACGCGACCAAGGCATAGACCAGCTTTACGGCAACGAAAAAGAACGCTGGTATGTCAAGGTTCCGGCTTTCTCGTTCTCCAAACTCCGCGGCATGGACGCTTATCTTTCGCCGGAAATGAAATCCACCGGTGAAGCCATCGGCTATGACGACAATATGACGCGCGCGCTCTACAAAGCGCTCCAAGCCTCCGGCATGAACGTTGCCAACACCGGCAGTGTTCTTGTGACCGTATCCGATAAGGACAAGGCCGAAGTGCTGCCGCTCATCAAGCGCTTTTACAGCTTAGGCTTTGATATTGAAGCCACGCATGGAACATCGGTCTTTCTGGAAAAGGCCGGCATCAAAAACCGGGAGCGCAAACGCATTTCCGACGGCTCGAATGAAATTCCGGACGCCATCCGCGGCGGACTGATCAACTATGTTATCAATACGCGCGATTATGGCAGTGCGGACATGAACTCCGACGGAAACATGATCCGCCGCTGTGCCGTGGAAAACAATGTAACAGTCTTTACATCGCTGGATACGGTTCGGGCGCTTTTGGATGTACTCGAAGAAATCACGATGTGCGTTTCGACCATTGACGCAAAATAAACGGACGTTTTTTCGTTTGCAACCCAAGGATGCTCCCCTCCCCGTCTGCTTTTTTTACAGACGGGGAGACTTTTCTATTTGCCGCTGTAAAACGAAATGCCCGTACCCATTTGAATATTCAAACGGGTACGGGCAAAAATATTTTTGTCAGGCTTTCCTTTTAAGAATCTGAGGTTCTAAGAAAAACCGCGTTTTTCCTTACAAGAACGCAAGTCCTTGCAAAGGCCAAACCTCCTCAAAGCAAACTTCAAGGAGGTTGGAAAAGGAGAGTATGCGCGCCAATTCGCGCAAAATTTATAGGACAGCGGAAGAGAGGGAGTGTAATCTTTTCCGCTACTTAGTCAGTTAAGCATCCTCTTCGGGGGAATCCTCGTTAGGATACAAGCCGCCTACGTCAATGTCGCCGCTGGTGGATAGAATATCTTCGATAACCTCATATTCCGCTTTGGGTGAAAAATAGAGTTTTTTCAAGGAAAGAACCACCTTTCTTTGCTTTCAGAGGAAAGCGTTTTTTTATTTTCTTTCTACGGCCTCGATGATCTTCTTGATCGTCTCATTTTCTTGATCGGAGCTATTCTTGGCTGCATTATAGAGGGATTCTGATTTTTCCGCGCCATAATACGCTGTTTCGCCGATCTGTATATAAGGACGAACCAAAAGATTTTCGTCATAATAGCCTTCCGGGATTCCCACCATGCATGCCGTATAGGTGGAGAAGATACCGTCGCTCTCGTCATTCATGCGGTCGATCGATACCTCGCCGTTTACCTTTTTGTAAGCCTCGCCTTTCAGCGCATTACCTATCACAGCAGGATCTGCACATTCAAGCGTCAATTTGCCATTTGGGGTGTTTTCATCCATTATAGCGTGATTTTCGTCATTGTCACGAGTTACCAAGAAACCGATCTCTACGTTATCGTAGCTCATGACTTTGCTGTATACGCTTGCTCTGAAACGGATACCGGTCACATCAGTGGTACGGACAGAAGTCATGTCCGACGTAATCGGCGCATTTCTGTTTACCCATACGGCATAGACCGTTGTGTCGCCGGTCAAATTGATTTTTGTAACCACATCTTTTTCACCAGCGTCCGGCGTTAAAGCCCAACCGGCAAAATCATAGCCTTCTACAACTGGGATATCGCTCGACAGATAATAGCCGGTACCGACACCGCGGTTGGTGTCTGCGGCAACCGATTTGGTGACCTCTGCGTCCTTCGGCGCATTGGTATCGTAAGTGACCGTGACAACGCCTTTACGGTAAACACGGATAGCGTCAATATAGGAAATGGAAAGCGCCTGTGCACGGAGCGGACTTGCGCTGATACCGTAAATGTGTCCCGTCTTATTCCAAGGATGTGCGGCAATGCCATTTGCAGGGTCAGACATATCGTAGGTCAGCGTTTTCCATTCTTTGTCTACGGCAATGCTGATATCGTTGCCGCTAATTTTGTGTTCACCGTCAACCCAGAAACCATTATCTTCCGGAGAGGTCCAATAGAGAAGTCGTGCGGTGGAGCCGGTGATGTCCGTTCCGGCGGTATTCTGACCTTGTTCTGCTTTGTAAACGTATTGTACGATCGTATATTCTTCCGGGTCGAAAGGCGTTTCGGCAAGAGCATGGAAACGCGGATTCCATCTGCCGTTCTCGCAGTATACACGTACCGCAGTACGGCCGTCTTCGGTTACGTAGGTTGTCTCCTTGACATTGGAGTCACCGGAAATAACACCTGTGTTATAGTTGACGGTCTTATCGCTTGTACCCTCAAACGCCATACCCATTGCAGGCATGGTAGCGTCCTGATAGTAAGCGGTAAAGGTTTTGCCAAGCAACTTTGTGCTGACATCGGCGGCCGCGATAACGGCTCCGGCGGCATAGACCTTGCCGTCCGTCGATACCCAGCCGACAAAGTTTTCAGCATTTTCGGGCGAACCGAACGTGAAATCGCCGGAATCATGGTAGTTGAACGAATAGTTGTCGCCGTCTCTTAACACGTATGCGTTTGCCGGGAAATACCAGAGTTGAATGTTGTCAATGGAAACGCTTTCGGCGTTTTTGGCATATATGCGGAACTGGTAAATACGTTCGCCGGGATTGGAAACGACAGACGGTATACTGCCAGCAAGACCTGTCGTAAAGGTATCATCAGCGTTTCTTACAAAGACGAAAGAAGCTTTGAACTTCTGCCATTCGCCTTTGTTGCTGTTGAGTGCCGCATGATCCAGCCAAAGCGGGACAAGACCGCCATGGTGACTACTTCCCTGATAACGCACCTGTAATTCTGTGACATCACTTGTGGATGCCGTATCGTTTCTCATATCAAACGTCGTGGTGTAGATACCGCTCCGGGGATAGAATTTTGAACCACTTCCGGAAATGTCTTTGTACTGGAAAAAGAATTGGCGGTATGCGCCTGTCGCTCCGGTCGACGTTAAAACGCCGTCATTCAAGGCAAGGCCGGTCATATCCGTGTTGACACCATTAATATCATAGTCGGTGTTAATATAAGTGGGGGTTGTGTTCTCATCAAAAGCTTGCGTATAAATGAGAATGCCAAGTTCGGGGTCTGTGATCGGGGTTGCCATAAGAGTGATCTGGGGTGTGCCCGTGGATAGCTCATCGGCATTTTCCGGCTTTTCAAGTTCCAACGCTTTCGCGCCGAATGCGAGAAGCGCCGTGAGCGCCACAGAGGAAATGAGTGCTGTCAGTCTTTTTTTCATGTTTCTTGCTCCTTTATTCTTTTATTTTTACGGAAATCTCCGCAATTAAGAATCCGATTCCTTTTCCGTTTATCGGTTTGCCCCAGATTCGGAAACAATCCTGTACGGACGGGACATAGCTGTCATCGATCTTCATTTCAGCGGTTTCGGTAAACCATTCGCCGCTGCCCTTATTGGCCGTGGAAGCAAAAGCGTGGTTGTACACGATACCGTCGCCGCTGCCATAGCGCAGGCTTCCACCGATAATAGTGCCGCTATACGTGTTTTCGGCGCTGTCTACGGTCGGGTAGACTTTATAGGTAATGACATAAGTTTTGCCTTTTTCAAACTGCATCATGACATCGAAATAGGTATACGTTTCACCGGAAGAGGTACTTCTGATACGCCATACCGATTCATCGCCATCCGGTTCCAAGGTAAGCGAGATGACCGCGTCTCCATTTGTATCTACCGTCACACCGTCTGATATTTCGCCGTATTTCAGCTCTGCTGAGGTCGGTTTGGTCGGCTTGATATCCTCCGTCAGAGCCGCCTCTTCACTTTCATCCGGCGGTGTTGTCGGGAGCGTTTCATCATAGACGCATTTGATATAATCGATTTCAAACGGAACATTCACGCCAAACGGGTCAAGCCGCAAGCCGGTAATCTTCCCCTTAAAGGCGGCGCTTGAATGCAGATCAAACACAAGCTCGACCATATCGCCGTCTTTATGCTCTTTTCCGTCAGCGTCGTAGCGGACGTTGATACACTTTCTGGCGTTGTATGCACCGTCAGTTTCGGTGATGAAGAAAAGTTGGGCGCGTTGGTCGGCAAGCGCATCGGTATAGCGGATACCGAGAAGAAGATGCGTATATTCCGACGCGTCAAAGTCTACGCTGTGCTTGACAGCCGGGTCGCCGTTTACCGGGAGTCCGTTCAGTTTTCCGTCGGAAACCTCCACGGAGCAGTTTTGCGTTACCCAGCCTTCTTCGTCGCCATAGCTGTCAAAATACCACTCATTGGGTTTCAGCGACGCAAGATAGTCTAATTCTTTTTGGCTTGCCGCCGTGATCTTGATTTCAGCAGAGGAAATCTCGCAGGTGTAGCCCAACAGTTCACACAGTTCCTTCACAGAGAACACCGGCAGGCCGTCGCGCAAGGCAAATTTGGCTCCAAGCGTCACTTCTTTTCCGTCTACATTCACGGTGTCTTTTCCAACCGTGAACACAAGCGTTTTCTTATCCGCCGTTTTCAAGGTGAGGATGCCGTCCGTGCGGTTCCATTCATAATACACGCGAAGCATGGAATAGAAGCCTGCGTCTGCCTCGCCGACAATGTCGTAATCGTCTCCGTTCGGTACGGGGTCAAATGGCAGAGAAAGCGTTCTTGTGTTGATAGTAACGGTCGGCGTAAGCTTGACCGGATAATTCATAAACTCAATAAGAGATATCTCGAAAGACGCCGGCATGGTGCATGGGTCAAAACGGAGAGAGACAAGCTTATCTTTCCAAGAAGCAAGCGTGCTCATATTCACGTAATAGTCATGGAACTCATTCGGTTCGCCCAAAGCGACGTTCATCTTTTTCACGTTGTTCCATGTGCCGTCCGACGAGGTAATGAAGAAAATTTCAGCGTTTGCCTTTTCGCTTGTTTTCATGCGGATATGAAGGATCGGCATATCCGAAGTTTCCGGCAGATCCGGGAACGTTGTATAAACGGCATAGTCGGCTCTCGAACTGCTGCCGGAGATCACGCCGTTTTCCTTCGCAAATCCGTCGATACCGAACATAGCGTTCCAAGCCGCATTTTGTTCTTCGTTTGCCATATCAAAGCGCATGACCGGAAGAAGGTTTTCGGTATCTTCGGCGACCTTTTCCGCGTCGGTCTTTTCAAACTGATACCGGCGGATCGGTGCATGGCCGGTCGGATACAGATGCGAAACACGTTCTTTCTGCGCCTCAGTCGGCTTGGCGTCCACGGCCGTATGGTCGGAAGTATCCGACGTGAAAGCTTTACGCAGGTTTTCAAGATATTCAAAGCCGGTCGAAGCGGTCGGCGCGATATACGTTCCCTCGGAATATTCGTTCCAGGTGGAGATCATTACCGTGCGGTCGCGCCAAGAATCGGTTTTGGATCCGGCAAGCAGTTTTTTGATCTCTTCGCAGACTTTTCTATGGTCGTCCACCGAGATGATCGGATCGCGCGAATTGTTGCGTCCGATATCGTTAAAGCCGATGGATACGGTCGGAACGCTGTGAGAAGCCATAGCCTGCGCCGCTTTGAGATTGGATTCGTTACCGGAGATCTGGACGCTCGGGTTGTAGCCTGCGGCCGACCAATGGTAGTTATACGTGCCGTCCGCACCGATAAAGGAGATTGTACCGTAGGTATCCTGCGACACGGGTTGCGTGGTGGCAAAAAGCAAAACCATGCCGTCGTAGCCCATTTGCATAAGCTCTGTACGCATGAATTCGACCGCTTCCACGGCTCCCTGCACACCGCCGAACGTGTTTACAAAGTTGCCTAAACTCCAAACCGTGAGCAGCGCTTTTCCGTCCAGTGTTTCATAGCGCGAGTCAGAGAAATAATACTCTTTCCAGTATTTCCATATGTACTCCTTGAACTCATCAAAATTGGAGGCGCCCACATACCGTGTGCTGTTTTCCCACATCAAGCAGAATTTTACATATTCGCTATTTTCGGCGCTCATGTATCCCTCGTTGAGAGCGGCATGGGAATAGCGCATTTTCTTGACCGGCGCGGTCATTCTTTCCTGCGGCGCATACCAGCATACGTTAATGAAGTCTACGCCGTGCTCAGCCATCTGCTTCAATTCCCAATCGGCTGTTTCCGTAAGGCCGTCGTCATAGTAGCCGAGATACGGTTCAAATTCCGCAAAGGGGCTGACCGAATCCCAACCTTCGAGCGATTCGGAGTCGCGCCACAGATAGCACATATTCATGCCGACTTCGTAGTCATCCGAAGATGCAATCTGCGGTTTTGCCGGATAATCTGCCGGTTTCTCGGGATTTCCGTATACCCGCACATCGTCAAACCAAACGGTTTTGCCGTCCGCCGAAAGCACCACACCGTCAAATTCTTTGGCCGCGCATGCAACCGTCGCTTTTTTCTTTCCGTTAATATAAATGTCCGCCGATTCTTTTTTCGTATCCGCCTTAACAGCTACTGTCTGCCAGACATTTGACGTGTAAGTGCCAAGGTCGGTATCCCCGGCGGTGATCTTGCCGTTTCTGTATTCGATTTTTATAGCGTCTTTTCCCGCGGAAAGACCGGAAAATGCCGCCGAATCGCTGTCCTCCGGCAGGAGGAGCATGGTTTCAAATACAAAGCCGCCGCTTACTTTATCCACTTTTCGTTCAGCCGTTGCCTTGCTGCCGCGCAGGCTGAAAACATCGTCTCCGAATTCGGTTTCGATTTTTTCCACTGCAAAGTCGCCGGTGACATTCCAGCCATCCGGCACTTTTCCGACGCTGTTTTCGGATACAAAGAAATGTTCGTCAAGGGCATAGTTCTTATCCAGTTTCAAATGATTCAGCTTGACTGTGCCTTTTCCTTTTTCGGTCGTTCCGAGAACCAGACGCGAGAGCGTCTTATCCGGCAACGTCACCGATCCGACCGTTTTTTCATCCACCAGGCAGTACGCGTTTTTCCGATCAAGATCCAGCGTCATGCGGAAAACAACCGGCGTGCGCTTGTCTTTCGGCACGGCAATATCCGAAAGCGTTGCATTTTCGCCAAACAGCTCCCAAAAGCCATCTTTTTCACGAAGTCCGACAACCGGCTCTTCGCCGTCATTTTCAAAGACCAGATAGACGCCGCCATCCGACGACATAACATCAACTAACGCTTCCAAAGTCAGTTTTCCGTCTTTCTGTACTTCAAACCGCCGTTTCAACGCATAAAACTCGGTATCGCTCTCATCATGAATGAAGTTTTTTTGAGAACCCGTCGTGTTCATAAGATCAAACCGGTTATCGTATGTCCACCCGTTGGAAAGCCCTTTTCGGCCGGTGCCGTCTACACAGTCGATTAGCGCATACGCGGAAGGAAGCTCTCCGCTTACGGACGGATAGGTTTTTCCGACGCGTTTATCTGCCAGAATCACGCGCGAAAGCATAGCGGCAATCTCGCTGCGCAGCAGGTTGGTGTTTGCGCCAAAGGTGCCTTCCGCGTCGTTTCCGGTTAAAATTCCGGCACGGTACAGGGAAAGAACCGCTTTCTGATACGGCAACTCGCACGAAACATCGGGGATCGCGTCCACCGCATTGATTTCCGGAAGCGTTCCGCATACGGCATTTAAGATTTCCGCAAACTCGTAACGCTTGATCGGACGGTCATAGTCGTCAAACGAGCCGTCCCGGATAAAACCGTTTTCTTTCATATAACGGATATACGGGTCATACCATAGCCCGGTTGTTTCCGAAGAAAGCGTTTTTCCGGCTGTCAGCGCATGAAAACGCGCTGACAGCGTCAAGGCCTCGGCAACCGAAAGCGTGTCGTCCGGCGCAAAGAGAGTAGCCGATTTGCCGTTCATAACGCCGTACTCATACGTCGTTATCACGCTGTCCTCATACCAGGCCGTTTCACTGACATCCGTAAAAAGTCCGGGCGGATAGGTTTCGGTGCGCTCTATCGCGGCATGGGACGAAACGGCAAGGCCTGCCGCAAGAAGCGCCGCGAAAAGAACGCGCCGTGTGGTTCTTTTTTTCATTCTTCTCCTTCTTTCTTTTCGGGGATAAAGTGCTTTTTTACACTTTGTCCAAATGTTTTTGTTCCTTTTGCCAACATTATCGGGTATTTTAAAGAGTGTTCTTGGTATTATTTTATCGCATGACCGAAAAGAAGTTAATACATAAAGCTAACCTATATTTGCTTGTTTCTCACTTTGTTGTGTGAAAACATGGCATTTATACGCGCTTTGTGCTATGATTATAGCATCACAAATTATGCACTCCTATAATAAAAGAAAAGAGGGTACTATGTCCGCTCTGATCGAAAATGTATATTTATACACCTGCGGTTCCTGCACCATTCATGGTTTATGGAACACGCAAAAGCACCGGAATATCAACCGGATTCATATTTATCATTCCGGTGATCTCTATTACACCAACGGCGCGCATAAGATTCCGATCTATCATGAACATCTGTATTTGTTTCCGCAAAATATGGAGTTTGTGCCGTTTTACAGCAAGGACGACCGGATATCCCACGATTATATCGATTTTTCTCTGTCTCCGCCGCTGTTTTTCGGCGGTATTCTCGATATTGATTTGAAGCGGTATCCGCTTATCGCGCAAAGCGTCGCTTTATGCTTTGAGATCGCCCGGCTTTGCAAGCCCGGCCCGTATGAAACGCTCCACACCGGAGAGCTTGTCATCATGGAAAACGCCGTGCGCACGCTCATTTCTTTAATTGACCGCGAATTCTCCGTTATTCCCGAAAATAACGAGCTGCTAAACGAGAGTCTTGCTTACATTCACGAGCATTTTAAAGAGAATATAACCGTGGAACAGTTGGCGAAACTCGCCCACCTTGCGACAAACTACTATCAGAAGGTTTTCAAGCAATACACCGGTATCACGCCGTATCAATATATCAAAAACTATCGCTTTTCCGCCGCCATCCGCATGCTTGCCAACGGCGCGCCGGTCGGCGAAGCCGCCGAAGCAAGCGGATTTTCAAGTATCGCCGCCTTTTCCGGCGCATTTCATAAATCGTACGGAATCTATCCCTCTGCTTTTCAGGAAAAAACGTTTTATTCCACCAACAGGAGCTAAGCATGAATTCATCATCCCGACTTTTTTACACCTCCCCTGCCCAAAACTTTCACGAGGCTTTTCCCTTAGGAAACGGTTCTTTCGGTGTGGTCGCCTATTCCGGCACGGATTCCGACCGCTATTCCTTAAACCTTGATACGCTTTGGTCAGGCTTTCCCGGCAACAAACGTCCCAATCCCGACACTTACGAAGCCTATCGCAAGACAAGGGAATACACCCTTAACGGCGAATACCGCAAGGCTTACTTTGCCGCCGCCGGTTTCTTAGGCAACCGGAGTGAAGTATATCTGCCGCTTGGAAATCTGCGTATACATACCGCGCATACAAACGTAACTTCCTATATCCGCACGCTGGATTTAGAAAATGCCTTGTCGGAAAGCTCCTATACCTGCGGCGGCGTGACTTACTCCAAGCAGACGTTTCTGTCCTATCCCGACCATGTGTTTGTTCTACGGTTTGTATGCGATAAGAAAGCCTCGTTATCTTTTGACGCGTCGCTTGATTCCCTGCTCAAAAACTGTGTTCGGACAGACCGAAACGATTTGGTCATGAAAGGCGAATGCCCGTACAGATCCTACGAAACGCCCGAAAGCAAATGCGGCTATGCGTTTGAATATTCGGATGAACCGGACAAAAAGGGAATGTCGTTTTATGTGCGGCTGCGCATTTTAACCGACGGCTTATTAAGGGCAGAAAAAGAAAAGCTTTCGGTATCGGACGCTTCGGAGGCTGTTCTGATTTTAGCCGCCGACACCAATTTTCTCTCTCCGTTTGCACTGGACCATACCGACGCTTTTTGTGCAAACGTGTCAAACACGCTTTCTCTCGCCGCCGAAAAAGGATTTCAAACGCTCAAAGACGCACATATCGCCGATTACCGTGCCTTATATGAGCGCACCAAGCTTGCCTTTTACGGCACTTCACGTGATACACTTCCAACCGATGAACGCTTGGCCGCTTTTGGAAAAAACTCAGAAGATCCCGGTCTTTACGCGCTTTTGTTTGACTATGGAAAATATCTTGCCATCAGTTCTTCCCGTCGGGGAACGCAAGCCTCCAATCTGCAAGGCATATGGAACGAATCCTTAACGCCGCCCTGGCGAAGCAACTACACCTTGAACATCAACACCGAAATGAACTATTATCCGCTCCTCTCCTGCGGTCTTTATGACTGCTTTGAGCCGCTTATCCGCTTTGTGAAAGACCGGAGCGTGACCGGAAAAGAAGCGGCACGGTTGCTTTACCATGCGGATGGTTTCGTGCTTCACCATAACAGCGATATCTGGGGCTTTGCGCTTCCGGCGTCTACGGCGGCCGAATGGGGGTTCTGGAACGCAAGCGGCGCATGGCTGTGCCGCGAGTTATATCGGTATTACCTATATACCGGCGACAGGGAATATCTGGAAAAAAGCGGTTATCCGCTGATGAAAGAATGCGCACGTTTCTATTTGAATGAATTATGCGACATCGGCGACCGCCTTGCCGTTTGTCCGACGACTTCGCCGGAAAACGCCTTTTTGAACGAAAACGGGGAAAAATGTGCCGTCACGCGCGCAAGCGCCATGACAGACAGTCTGGTATACGGATTATTCTGCGATATTTTGGAGGCCGGAGCGCACATTGGTACCCGCGACACGGCGCTCGAAACCAAAATCCGGACGGTTTTGCCGCGCATGAAGCCGTTTACAGTCGGCACAGACGCCAAAATTGTCGAATGGGATGAACCGCACACACCGTTAGAACAGCATCATCGCCATGTGTCGCACCTTTATGCGCTGTTTCCGGGTAACCTTATTGATGTAAAAAACAATCCGCAAGCAGCAAACGCCTGCAAAGCTTCCTTGATCGAACGCGGAAACGATGGCACCGGTTGGAGCCTTGCATGGAAATTATGCCTATGGGCTTCGCTCGGCGAAAAAGAGGAGGTATCGGAGCTGTTAAAACGTTTTCTGACGCAGGTCGAAACAGATGCGGTCTGCTGCAAGGGCGGCGTCTATAAAAATCTGCTCTGTGCTCATCCGCCGTTCCAGATTGACGGAAATTTCGGCGTCATGGCCGGAATTTTAAGAATGCTTGTTTCTGAGGACGGGACCCTTCTTCCGGCTCTTCCAGACGAACTCGGTTCCGGAAAGCTTACGGGATATCGCTTGAAAGGCAGAAAAGTTCTCGATTTTGAATGGAAAGACGGCAAGATCCTGTGGCAAAGAATCCGGACAATCAACTCCGGTGAATAGATAAAAACCAAGGCGGACGATATCGTCCGCCTTGGTTTTTATTTTGCAAGCCCTATCCCTTTTTACATACGGTATAAACCGCATTTTTCAGTTCATAAAACCGTCTGTCATCTGCAATTTTATCCTCTGTGCCGCTCACGTGTTTCAACACATAGCCGCGCGGCAATTCCAGATTGCCATGGACGCCGTCAGCTTTTTGAATTCGGATCTCAATGTTTTCTCCCGCACGTTCCCATTTCACATGGATCTGACCGTCCACGGTATCGTAATAGGCCGCCGCATAGTTAAGCGAAGAAATAAAATTCGGTGCAATGCGCACCTCTGCCGGGTCATTCCGATACGGATTGATTTGAAGTCCTGCAAGATGCGAAATGAAAAATCCGGAAATATCGCCCAGAAAATGGTGATTGAGCGACGTATCATAGCCATTGACACAAGTGCGGAATGTCTCGGGGAGCGAAACAAGCCCGAACTCTTTTACCCATATGCCATACGACGGCGCGTCGGTTCGCGTAATGAGTTTATACGCAAGTTCCGCGTCGCCGAAAGCGGCAAGCGTGCGGAACAGAATACGCACACCGAGCATGCCGCAGTTCAGGTGGTCGTCCTCCATGTGCACCAATTCCACCAGCCGGCGATAGGCTTCCGGCCGCTCGCCTTTTTCAAAAATGCCGTAATACAGTCCCAAAGCCTGCGCTGTCTGACAGGAGCCGCGCATGGTCATGGTATTATAATCGATAAAGCGTTCCCGCACGGTTTCAAGAAACTCTTTTTCAAGCGTTCCGGCCAATACGCTTTGGACATTCATACCGCATTTTTCAAACAGAAATTTTGCTTTGCGGCAGATGTTTACAGCCATAATGGTATCCGAAACTTCTAACGGACAAAGATAGTTTCCGCCTCCCTGCCTTAACGCATGACACCAATCGCCAAGCCCGAAAGCAAGCGAACCGTCCGGTTTTCTCTTTCCGGCAAGATAATGGAGATAGCGCGCCACGCAATCGGATACTTCACGAAACAGCGACAGGTCGCCGCGGTAAAGAAACGCCTGATACGGCAGTTCCACGATCACCGAATCCCACACCGGCCCGTTGCCCCAGGTATAGCTGTATCCGGCTGTCGGGACAATACCAGGCAGAACGCCGTCCTCACGCTGGGCGGCGCTTATCATCTTCAACCAATGTTTCCAAACACGTTCGACGGCAAGATTCTGTATCATATGTTCTGCCGATACTGCCGCGTCGCCTGTCCATCCGTTTTTCTCACGGTGCGGACAGTCGGTCGGAATATGCACAAGATTGGCAAGGTCGCTGACACGGGCGCTTTTCTGCAAAGCGTTTGCAATCGGGTCGGAACAGGAAAAAGAACCGCGCTCGCGAACATCACTGTTCTGCACAAGCATTGTGACAGTATCTTCCGCAATCTGTTCCTTATCTGCGCCAATAACAAGAAAGTAACGTGCGCCGTGATACGTGAACGACGGGACGTATTCCTCGACACCCTCTCCTTTGCATATATAGATATCCCGTTGGCAAAAGCCGTCCGGATAGAACATAGCGATGCTTTCAAAGTTGATACCGCCGTCCTTGTCGCAGTATTCTGCCGCCTGCAAAAGGATCTTCTGCCCTTTTCGTCCGCGAATGCGGAGCTTCGGCACACAGGCCGTATTTTCAGAAAACTCGAAAACAAACCCTTTTTCGCCGGGTTCAGGCTTGTAAAACGCCGTTTGCGAATGCTTTTTCGCGTCCGGGCACTTTTTTCCCGGACGTTCGGGGGCTTTGTGATAACCTTCGTATATTTTGATCGGTTTCAGTTCTTTGGTAATGACGACAGGCTCGGTATCGTTTGCAACCGCTTTGCCGCGCGGCGGCTCACAGATATAGGCGTTTTGCCACGTGCTGTCGTCAAAATCAGGCATATTCCAACCGGCAATTTCCGCATTCGCGTCATAGAATTCGCCGCTGCGGAGATCGTCGAAAAAGATCGGTGAAGAAGCGCATTTGAAACTCTCATCCGCCTCAAAGCTCATGCGCTGTTCACCGCAGTCGGCTTCAAAAGAAAGCGCCAGTTTCGGAGAAGAACGGAAGACCGCTTTGTCAAATTCCCAGATAAAACCACCGATTGCATTGGAAAAACCGTTGCCAAGTAAAAACGCCAGACAGTTTTGTCCCGGTCTTAAATAAGGCGTCACATCGTAGATATCATAGAACAGAATATCGTCGGGATTGGTCATGCACGGTGCAAGACGCGAAGCGGTGATTTCTTTCCCGTTGACCCACAGCCGATAGAACCCGGTAGAAGTGAGAATAAGAGAAGCTTTTCCGAAAGTGTTTTCCAATGTGAAAGTCTTTCGCAGGCAGGGCGCACAGACCGGCTTTTCGTAGGTTGCAAAATCACGCGTCGCTTGAATAAATCGGGAGGAAAACATGTTTTTTATCCTTTCGTTGTTGTTTTCATTTTAATAGTATTGTAGCGTATGTCCCGACGAAAGTTAATACGCAAAGTTCACTTATATTTGTCCGTTTCTCACATCCGAAGCTGTTAAGAAAATGCGTTTTTCCCCTTTCAACGCACCGCCGATTTTTCTTACGCCTTTATCCGAAGATACATTTTGACATGGCAAAGATACAAAATGCACTGGACAGTTTTTATACGAGCGTGATAGAATTTTTTTAACGCTGAGATTCGTCTTTCCTTTTGGCAGGGTCGGAAAATGCGGATATGATAAAAAATTCGTCTTTACAATCCGGTTGAAATATGTTAGAATTATTTTAGCGTTCAGAGAAGATTTTGTATAAAAGCGAGATTTTCTCACTGTGTCGGCCGACACGCATTTTCGGTTTACAGAACCGAACAACAAATATTTAAGGAGCGATGACATGAAAAAGAAAGTCTTTGCAGGTCTTGCCGCGAGCATTTATCTTGCCTTAGGCGCATTCAGCTTTTCCGCCGGTGCGGACGGTTTTGCCAAAACGGGAACCTACACGCCCGGTCTGTTTCGCGATGTGCCGGAATCTGAATGGTATGCCTCATCGGTATCGGCTGCATATGAATTGGGGTTCATGAAAGGCACCGGTGAAAACCTGTTTTCGCCGGACGGAAACATGACCGCTTCGGAAGCTGTCACCATAGCGGCCCGCGTCCATGACGCCTATTACGCGAAACAGACAGCATTCTCGCAGAACGGCGCTCATTGGTATGACGATTACGTTTCGTATGCCGTCGAAAACGGAATTATCGAAAAAAACATGTTCGGTGATTACGAAAAGCCGGTCAAGCGAAGCGAAATGGCTCTCATTTTTTCAAAAGCCGTACCGGACTCGTTTCTTTCCGCCCAAAATGCGGTAGAGGAAGTTCCGGACGTACCGGAAACCAACCGATACTATGACCGGCTGCTCATGCTCTACAAAGCGGGGGTTATTATGGGTAACGATGAATTCGGCACATTTCTGCCGAATAACAACATTACACGCGCGGAGGCGGCCGCCATTATCGGACGGATCGCACTTCCCGAAACGCGCTTGAAGCGCACGCTCACGGACGCAAACTACGGCGACGCTTACTATCTTGTAAACGATTTAAGCTCTGCGTTCCGCACGGGTGACGCCGGAAGCGCCATTCTTTCGCCGTGGTTTATCGACAAGCGGTTTTCGGATTCTTCCAGCGGAAACACGGGGCTTTCCGACTTCAATCCGTCCGAAAAAGTGGAGGTCTGGCGCGACATTGACGATGTGAAAAACGGGCTTTTAGGCTTTGATTTCATCGCCGATATCCAGTTCGGCACAGACGGTCTTTATTTCCGCCTCACCGATGACACCAAAAAAGCGTTAATGTCACTTGACACCAAAGACGGCAAGTTTTATCTGAACGGTGTTGACACCGGCGTTGCGGTCACAAACGGCACGTATTACGTTTCCGTGAAAATGGATTTAGACAAGCATACGGCGGATTTGACCGTGAACGGTCAGAAAATCGAAAAAGATTTTACACTTCCGGATGTTACGGCCGCGCGTTTATATATCGGATCGGATGAAAAAGGCATTGCCTACGTCATTATGCGGCGCTGCGATTTATATAAGGATTATCTTGTAAACGAACGCTTTATGATGCCGGAGGGCTCAGAGCTTTGCGGCTGGAATGTAACCGGCGAAGCGCTTCTCGCAAGAACCGGCGGCGAAAACAGCGACGATGTCAACAGCGCCCGTCTTTCGCATGGCGCACTTGTCCGCAAAGATTTCAACAAAATCTCCGGCAAGGTCGTTTTCGAGTCGTTTATGCTGTTTCCGACCGCAGAGGATACCGGTTATGTTTCTTTGAACAGCGGCGACGCATCGGTTGCCAAATTTGTCATAAACGCCGACGGCATTTTCAAATCGGGCGGCACAAAACTGCGTCGCCATGTCAACAACATCTGGCAAACGCTCCGTATCGAAGCCGATACAGTCGCCGGCAAAGCGCTTTACAAGATCAACGGCAAAAAGGTCGGTGAATTCGCTTTCGACGCACCGGCTTCGACCGTCGATAACATCACGTTTGGCGCAACGGCCGGCACGGTTTATTTTGACGACGCCGTTGTCTTTCTGACGCACGAATACGACGACTACTGCCCAACGCCAAAGCCTGTCGGCGATGACGGCTACGACACGTGGCTCAACATCTGCTCGCTCTGGCATGACGGTTCCGGCTGGGGCGCTGTGACCGCTTTCCCGGACATTGAACCGGTGCTCGGATATTACGACGAGGGCATTCCGGAGCTTGCCGACTGGGAAATCAAATTCATGGTGGAAAACGGGATCGACGTTCAGCATCTGTGTTGGTATGCGCCGACAAGCGATGTAAAAGAGCCTATCAAAAAACCGCGTCTTAACTATTGGTCTCTGCATGAGGGATTTTTCAACGCCAAATACTCCGACATGATGAAATTTGCCTTTATGTGGGAAAACAACAACACGGATGTTTACAGTTTGGAGCAGTTCAAGAAATTCCTTTGGCCCTATTGGATCGAATACTACTTCACGGACAGCCGCTATTACACGATTGACAACCAGATCGTATTTACGGTTTGGAGCTATCCGAACTTCCGCAAGTCATTCGGCGATACGGATGAAGGCGCCAAAGAAGCCATCAACTTCATGAACGAAGATATCAAAAAATACGGTTTTGACGGCGTTAAGGTTATTTTCTTCGACTACCACAAGCAGGATGCCGGCACATTCCAGACTATGGCCAATATGGGCGCAAGCGCCGCTTATGCTTACCATTGGCAGCAGGACGGCAACAAATACGAAACCACCGTTGCCCGTCTGGAACGCACAGCCTCCAACGGAGTTCTTCCTATCATTCCGACCGTTTCCGTCGGTTTCAACAATCTTGGCTGGTCCGGTTCGCGCAAACCTCTTATTTCTCTTAACGACCACAAAAAGGTTCTCGAATATATCAAGAACGACTATCTGCCGCGCTATGAGGGGTGGAAAGCCAAAACGCTCGTCGTTTCCACCTGGAACGAATACGGCGAGGGCACGTATGTCATGCCCTGCGACGGACTGCACGGTTTCGGCTATCTCGAAAACGTTGCCGAGGTCATTTCCGGCAAAACCGATCATTCGGACAACATCCGCCCGACGGAAAATCAGAAAGCCCGTCTTGGTCACATGTATCCAAAGAGCAAGACTTCTCTCAAACGCTGGGATATCGAACAGCCCGAAAAGATCGTTTCGGAAAAAGTGATCTACAAGGCTTCGGCTGAGGACTTAACCGGTTTTATGCATTTAACCGACACCTCCGGCGTATATGACGGCTTATTCAAAGGCGTTTGCGAAACGGGAGACCCTGCGGTACGCATTCAGGATGAAAAACTGTTTGCACCGACAAATGCGTCGGATATTGTAAATATCCGGATAAGAATGCGCGTAAGCGTTGATTCGCTGTGCGACGTGTTCTTTGCCACCAGTGACTCGCCCAACTATTCCGGGGACAAATCGTTCCGCTTTGATGTCAAGGCCGGTTCGGAAATGGTTGATTATGTAATAGACACTTCAACCTGTCAAGAATGGAAAGGCACAGTCACGGCGTTGCGCATCGACCCGATCACGGGCGCCGGTTCTTTTGAGATCGAATCGGTTGAATTTCTCGGTTTGGACGAATCCAAATTGCCGTATGAAGTATATATCGACGCCAAAAAGTACGCGCCGCGTTTTGCCCTTGAAGAACGAAACGGTGAATTCTACGCTCCGGCCGAGGCCGATTGCGAATTCTTCGCGCGTCACAATTTCTACTTTGAATGGAACCGCCGCACCGGTATTCTCTATATTGCGACCGAGGACAACAAAGAAATCACCTTTACGGTCGGCAGCGACAAGGCTCTTGCAAACGGCAAGGAAGCTTCGCTCAAAGAACCGGTCACGCTGAAAGACGGTATGCCGGTACTTCCGTTAAAATTCTTGTATGATTCGCTCGGTATTGCCTACACGGTAGACGGCAAAAAGATAAACGTGACACTAAATAAATCGGATTTCGACAAAAAAAGAGACGAGATCATTGCCAACCGCGTTGCAGGCGAATATGAATTTGAAATTCCCGGCGACAGCGAGGGATTCCGCTGCGGCAACACGACCATGTTTATCCGGGACGGCGCTCTGTGCGGTACATCCCTCAAGAATTCCGAGGGTTGGTATGATCCGCTGCTCCTCAGCCCTGCCCTTTCGTTGGATGCGAATTATTACAACAAGATCACCATCAGCATAAAATACGATTCCACACGGGAACAGGGTGAATCATTGCAGGTCTTTTTCACGACCGACAAGAGTACAAATTGGAACGGTGATAACTGCTTTACGATTCCCTATGAAAACAAATCGTCAAACGGAAAGTTCATCGAATACACGATCACCTGCACGGAAAATGCCGCTTGGAGCGGTACGATTACCGGACTTCGCATTGATCCGTTATCGGCGCTCGGCTCGTATGAGATCGACTACATACGAATCACAGAAGATCAAGAATTAAAAGCCAAAAAAGAAAAAGAACAGGAAGAATTTCTTGCGCGTGGTTTTGAACTTGTCAACGGCGACGCGGAGGACACTAAAAATGTCGCGTTTTTCAACAACGCCTCCGACTCGGTTATCACCATAGTCAAAGACGAGGACAAAAAATCGAACGTATATCAGAATATGGCCATTGCCGGATACATCTATGCCCGTCAAAAGGCAGTCTGGACACCCGGCAAGACCTATGAGTGTTCGGTTGATTTCAAAATACTCTCCAACAAAGAGGGCAAGACCGATTTCACCACGCAGATATTCTTTAACGCGCGTTATACGGACGCAGACGGCGGATATGAGCATGCCAAGAAGATCGGCGAGCTGAGTCCGTCTGACGGTTGGAAAACGCTCAAATTCAGCTTTACGGTTCCGGAGGAAATCGAATATCACGAGAATGACGAATTTTCTTTCTATGTGAATCCGGCTGAAAATCAGGGTGTAAACTACCAATTTGACAATGTCACGGTGACGATCAAATAGAATAACACTATGTGCACAGGGGCACAAGCAGCGGCAATGCCACCTTTCATGAGGTGGCATTGCCGCTGTTACTTTTCGGAAAAGTAACAAAAGGCGGTACCTCTCGTCTCTGCGAAAAGTACCTAAAAAGACGATTTTTTCGTTCTTTTGGCTTTTTGCAAAAAGAACCAAAAAAGACGTTTTTACGTTACTTTTTGCAGCGTGCAAAAAGTAACCAAAAACACGCCGAGGGCCTCTGCCCTCTGGACTCCCGAGGGCGGTTCAAAATTCCGAGCGGTAAATTTATTTGCTAAAACACAAGCTTTGTGCCTATCAAGAAATCTTTATGGGAAATCGCAACCTTGTGCCATACAGCTCGGAGTATTTTGAACCGGTGCGAGACGCGTGTTTTACTGCGCAAGGATTTGTGAGAGTTTATAAAAGGCAGAGTTTGATTTAGGTGGACAGTAGGTTAAGGGGAGATAAAAAGGGAAATTTGGTGGGAGGTCGTGTTTGAGAGGACAGAAAGTTATTATTTAGAAAAACGGAAAGTTTATGAGAGAATGCAAAAATTCCTGTTTTCTGCACACAAAGAATTGGGGACAAATCACATAGTTTCCACCAGCTCACAATCCATTTTGTCAAATGCCAAGCTGTGATTTTACTTTAAACTACTGCTTAACCCACACCAATTTTCTTTTTCCACCGCACCCAATATAACGCGCAATCTTCCTTTTAAACGACCGCTTGCGGCGTCAAGCCCACACCGCAACTTCAATTACCGCAAAGCCCAGTTCTGCGTTTCATCAAAACTTCCTCTTTCGCACCGGTTCAAAGCCTAAAAGATGTTTCAGGCACGAGCCGTTTCAATTTCTATAAAAAGCATGCCTGTGTAGAGCTTTGAACCGCTCCCCGGGAATCCAGAGGGTCGCTATTTTGCAGCGGCGCTTCGCCGCCTCGGTCTGCTTTGGGTTACTTTTCGCAGAGGCGAAAAGTAACAGAAAAACGTCCTTTTTGATGACTTTTCGGGAAAAGTCAAATTTCCCTAAGAGCCTCATTCCAAACTTTTCTCGCTTTTCCGGAAAAGCAAATGCCGCCCGATGGTAACCTATCAGGCGGCACAATTTAAATTCTTTTGCCCCACTTTTTTTTAAAGAAAAGTGGGTAGGTTGCAAGGGGTCCTTGCATTCGCTAATCAGATCTTAAACACGCCAAATGCGTCAAGTACCGAAGAGATGAGAATCAATACAATAAAAATCGGAGCAATATACTTGATAACCACCGAGAAAAGCTTCTTGCCCTTGAACTTTACACCGTCGGTCTCTACTTCATCGATAAGCATTTTCGGCTTGATGACATAGCCGACAAAAATGCAGGTAAACAAAGCTACAATCGGCATAAGCACGCTGTTGCTGATAAAGTCAAAGAAATCGAGGAACTGCATACCGATAATCTTGATATTGCCGAGAAGCCCATATCCTAACGAAGAAAGAAGTCCCAGCGCTACCGAGAACACAAATACGGCAATGCAGGCCGGAATGCGTTTCATCTTAAACTTGTCACATACGATCGACACAACCGTTTCCATCAGCGAAATAGACGAAGTAAGCGCCGCAAACAACACCATGACAAAGAACGCAATACCGATAAACGTTCCGCCCGGCATGCTTTCAAAAACCTTAGGCAGGGTGACAAACATCAGACTCGGACCTTTTCCGAGCGCTTCGGGCGTACCGCCGGAAAATACAAATACGGCCGGAATGATCATGAGACCTGCAAAAAAGGCGATACCGGTATCGAATATCTCAATCTGTCTGACCGAAGATTCGAGGTTCACGTTCTTTTTCATATAGGAGCCGTACGTAATCATAATACCCATGGCAAGCGACATGGAATAGAACAACTGCCCCATAGCGGCAAGAACAGTCTTTACGGAAAACTTCTTGAAATCAGGAAGCAGATAGTAGCGCACGCCATCCATGGCGCCCGGCAAAAACATGGCATAAACAGCAATCACCACCGACAAAACCACAAGGATTGGCATCATGACCTTGCTGACGTTTTCAACGCCTTTTTCAACGCCGCACATAACGACGATTGCCGTGATTCCGATAAACACCAAGAACCAGATGATCGGCGACGCTGTCTGAGTAATGAAATTACTGAAATAATTGTCATTCACCGTGTTTGGCGCGTCGCCGCTGATAAAGGCAAACAAAAATTTGGTCACCCAACCGCCGATAACGGAATAATACGGCAAAATAATGGCCGGAACAATAGCGGCAAGATAGCCGACAAACGAAAACCGTTTATCAAGGCTTGCAAACGCACCGATCGCACTGAGTCTGGTTTTTCTTCCCAAGGCAATTTCAGCCGCCATAAGCGCAAAACCAAACGTGATCGCAAGGATGATGTAGACCAATAGGAAAATACCGCCGCCGTACTTTGCGGCAAGATACGGGAATCTCCATATGTTGCCAAGTCCTACCGCAGAGCCTGCCGCGGCAAGCACAAACCCGATCTTTCCGGTAAAATTGCTTCTGTTCTGTTCTGACATTCTTTTTCCACCTTTATTTGTTATTTTAACAAAAGTCTTTTGATATTTTACCACATTTTTCCGATTCTTGCAATACCTATTGCAAAGAAACGGCAAAAAAATACAAAAAAACGTGCATTTTCAACAAAGTTCGGACAGTTTTCGGCTTTTGCAAAAGCTGTCTGCCTTGCAGGAAAGAGCACGACTGTTCATAAAAGATAAATTCAGCTTATCATAAAACACAGTTTTACAACACGAAAAGACAGCCGCCGCAAAAATGCGGCGGCTGTTGTTATGCTAAACCGGAAACCGGAAAACTCATACAAAAGGAGAATGAATGAGAAAAATGATTGAAAAGGAGAGAGAAGATCTCCGGTTTATGCCGTAAAGAAATCGGGGGCACCAATGGACTCTTTCCAAGTCAAGGTGTTATCCAAGAAGTTTATCGATATATTCCTTATTGTTTTCATACACCTCGCCGCCAGCGTCACGGACCTTTTCAGCCGCTTCTTTCAACGAGCTCTTCATGGCGTCTCCATACAGTGTAAAGGCACAGCCATTGGCAGGATCTGCGTATTTCGCATAGGAACGAACGACAAGGCGAGTCGCAATATGTTCATCCGGAATGCCGGTGCATACGGCGGCAAAGATAATATTTCCATCGGTGTTATCATACTGACGGTCGATATTTTCGGCCTTGCTGTATGCTTTTCCGTATACATACAGGTTTCTGTTCTCATCGGGTGCTTTGCAGGCAAACGTCAATTCGTTGTTGCCAAGTACATCTTCTCTTGCCACAATGAAACCGTATTCGTCAAAATACTCTCTCAAATTCGCGGAAACCGAAGCGAAGAAACGCATGCCGTTAATGTTGTCCGCACCGCTGCGAATGCCGACCTTGTCGGTATCCATGAACGGGGCCATGTAAAAGCTATCGTCCCAAACGGCATAGACCGTAAGGTCTCCCGTCAGGTCAACTTCTTTTATCACTTCCGCTGCGTCCGCATCCGGCGTAAGCGCCCAACCGATAAAACGCAGTCCGTCTGCTTCGGGGCGTTCATCCTTTAAGAGATAACCGGTTCCGGCACCGCGTCCGGTATCGGGGGATACTTCCTTGATAATATCCACAACATCTGCATATTCTTCGGGAATATTGGTGTCATATTTGACCGTCAGGATACCGTCGCGGTATACGCGGATATAATCGATATAGGTATCACCGGAATAATTGACCATGTTCGGGTCGATCGCAAAACCGTAGATCGGTCTGCCCTCGTTTCCGTTGACAAACCACGGGGTTGCCCAACCGGAGCTCGGCGTGTTTTCCATATCCAGTTCATAGATATGATATTCATTATCGTTGATGAGCGTGTGCTGCCAACTGCCGATCTGGCATGCCTTTCCGCCGTAAATGTAGCCATTGGCATTGTTTGCGGCGAAGAAGTAGAAGCTGGCAAGACCGGTATCCGGCTTTTTCAAGTTGATGTCCGTGACATCTTCAACTGCAAGAGAGGTATCGGTCACGTCAAAACCGCTCACGATCTTATACGAATACTGGATGATATTGTATTCCTTGGAGTCAAAGCTTTCCGCCTGACGGAAGAACACACGCGCGTCAGACGCATATTTGTTTGTCCGATACTGACGCAGATGTAATACGTTTCTGCCCTCGTCCTCGATATTTTCGGTATAACGGAACTTATTCGTGCCGTTCGGAGCGGTATCGCCGTCGTAAACATAGCCCATTGCGGAGACGTTTGCATTCTGATAGTAGGCGGTGAATTCCATACCGCTTACTTTTTCCGCGCCTGCCGCGTCAAGCTTTTCGCCCGCCTTAAACTTCAATCCGGACGGTGCGTTATACCAGACAAGGAAGTTTTCCGGTTCAAAGCCGCACTCTTGTGCTGTCGGGAAAGTAAAACCATCTGCCGCGGTGGTCGTGTAGACATTCGTTCCGTCGGTAAAGGTAATCTTCTCGCCTTTGACGGCATAGAGCGAAATATCTTTATAGGCAAGCGAAACGGAAGTAACCGCATCGCCGCCCAGCGTTTCGGCAAAGCCGGTGGCATCCTCCGGCAAGAGCGAAGTGTCAACCGTGTAAACGCTTTCCGCCGGGTCAACGTATTTTTCGGCAAGCACGGTTGCGCCGTCCTTGGAATAATACGTCACCTTATAATAGGGAATCGTGCTGATATTGTCAATATAGAAGAATTTACGGCCGGTATTTTCAAGGTAAGCGGCATACGATCCATAGTAATTGCCGTTTGCACCGCCGATACGGATTTCCTTGACGTCATCGCTGCCATAAGGATTTTTGCTGCCGATGATCGTCTGGGTTTCGTGTTTCCATACGCCGTCAGTAGACGCGACATTTGCCCAAGGTTTTCCGTCGTTGTTGACAAGGATATAGCCGCCGTTGTTGGCCAAGCGGTCATACGCATAGGCAATCGGACGGTCTGCCTCGATAGCCGGTGAGAAATCGTTTACCGGATAGATGTAGTTGAATTTCCAGATGGTATAGATGGCATTCGCCGATGTGTTGATACCGTCTTTCAGGTCATTTGTACCGAATTCCCAAGCATTGGTGCAGCGGAAATAATCGGACAGTGTGAAGTTTTCGCCGACATTCTCAAAGCCGAAGCCATCCGGCGTGCCGGTATAGGTATTCAAACCGGGTTTCCATTTTTCGCCGTTGACAAAGTTAACTTCGAGCGTTTTTCTGCCGTCGGAAAAATCAGCGGCAAAGGTGATTTTTCCGGAATAACCGGCCGATGTCACGGTTGCCGACATTTTATCCTCGGAGACGGTATAGGTTGCTTCGGAATATCCCACGTCGATCTGCCACTCGACCGCTTCCGAAGAAGTAACGGTAAAGTTAGTTCCGGTCGTACCGGGATAGATAAGGGATTCTGCCGTAAAGCCGGATTCCGACTTCACCGCGGCGCTTTCCGAATAGGTTTCGGCTTCTGCACCCGTTTCGACGGCTTCAAGGGATAGCGCGGAAGCGCCGAACGTGAACAGCATTGCCGCAAGGATGCTTGCAAGTGCTTGTTTCATGATAGTTCTCCTGTTATAATAAATTTTGCCATTCGTAGTACATCAACCAGATGTACACGACAGGTTCTCATTCCTAAGCTATAA
>CAKSOW010000013.1 GCA_934479825.1 uncultured Eubacteriales bacterium | reverse complement strand
AGATAGGGCAATGCTAACACCAAAGGATGATTTTATCATCCTTTCTTCTGTTTATTCCTCCTTAGCTCAGTTGGTAGAGCATGCGGCTGTTAACCGCAGGGTCGTTGGTTCGAGCCCAACAGGGGGAGCCACAGTAACCGGATAGGTCATTGACCTATCCGGTTACTTTTTCTTTCTCTTGCTATACTCGAACCAACATTCCTGTGCTTAACAGCCGCGCGGCTGTGCGGCGATGCGCCGCTGCAATTATCGCGTAGGATTTATTATCTGCAAAAAAACATTCATCCACGCGTCCAGACCTCATTTCAATACTTGGGTTTCCTGCCGCGAAGCTGGGAGTATCGGGAGCGGTTAGCGACCGAGACACTTTGCTTCAAGGAGACTTGGTCGTTGGTTCCCCTTTTCAATATTCCCCCTTCACTAAAGCTTGCCGATTTTTTGGAAAGTAATAAGTAATAGTGAAAAGGGAAGAGAGGAGGTATCAACTCGCTTAGGCGAGTTTGAAATCAAAAAATAAATTTTGTTTTGCAGGTTTGTACCATGTAAACAGTAACAGCCTGCCTTTATAATGAACACGAGAGAAAAAGAAACCGGATTGGTCAAATCGACCTATCCGGTTTCCTTGCAATACTTTTCCTCTTGGTGGTAAGTTTGGGTTTCTTGCTTCACGATAAGAAGTGTAGAAAGCCGTTTTGAATAAGGAAAATGCCCGATGGTTTGAGCATTCAAACCATCGGGCATTATTATTTTTTATCCCACTTTTCTTTAAAGAAAAGCAGGCGAGGTTATCAGGACGAGTGGCCCTTGCAATTTTACATTTCCGCTTTCTTCTAAGAAACCCGCATACTTTTCGATTTAATTCTCTTCGACGGTCTCGTTGTCATGATACCTGTCAAACGTGATGATTGCTTTAAACAAATCGCCGTCTACCACGAGGGTAAATTTGCCCTTTTGCAGGTCCACAAGACTGCGTGCGATCGACAAACCAAGACCACTGCCCTCCGTGTTTCGCGAAGCGTCGCCACGGACAAAACGCTCCATGAGTTCTTCGCTGGATATGTTGAGCGGAAAACGGGAAATGTTCTTGAAAGAAATAATCACTTTTTCTGCTTCAACGGCTGCCGAAATGTACACACGCGTATTCTCTTGGGCATATTTGCAGATGTTGTTCATCAAGTTGTCAAATACGCGCCACATCAACCGCCCGTCTGCATAGATATATACATTTTCTTCGGGTGATGTCACAACCAGCTCCAGATTTTGTGCCGCCAACTTCTCTTCATATTCGCCGGAAAGTTGGGAAAGAAAAACGTGAATGTCCGTCTTTTCGGCATTAACCGGCATGTTTCCGGTTGAAGCCTTGGAAGCCTCCACTAAATCAATAGTCAATTTTTGCAGCCGCTTGGACTGTCGGTCGAGCACTTCCAAGTATTCCTTGGCCTTTTCCGGCTGAATATCCTCTTTTTTCATGAGATCCACATAGTTGACGATCGAGGTGAGCGGCGTCTTTAAGTCATGCGACACATTGGTGATCAGTTCCGTTTTCAACCGTTCGCTCTTCATGCGGTCATTGACCGCTTTCTGTACGCCGCCGTTGATGTTGTTTAAATAAACGGCCTGTTTTTTGAAATCGCCGTACATATTCTTGGCGTCAATGCGGTATTCCGTATTTCCGTCTGCAATTTCCTCGGCGCCTTTGACTAACTTTTTCCAGTCGCTTAATATAAAGAACCCGACAAATGCCATAACCAGCTTTTCAACAAACCACCACAAAAGAATGGTGCTGAACTGCGTGCTGAAAAGAACGATCAATTCGATCAATGACAGTATGGCAAACGCAAGTGCATATTTCCATAAAGCCGGAATGGCGGCTAAAACCAACCGGAGTTTCCGGAAAAACCAACGGATAATGCGCCACATCAGCAGGAGGATCTTATAAATCAGCGTGGTGCGCCACCATTTGCCGCATTTGACGCGCGTGGCAAACGTCAGAATGAGCGACAGTATCAGCAATTCCACACAGACCACACAGGCAATTGCCGCTGCCATGCGCAGTAACAGGCTGAATATGTTAAGTATGATCAGCTGTGCCGCTACAAACGCCAATACCATGCTGACAATGCCTACAAATGCGATGTACAGATCAAGCGGCACGGTGTCGAGCGCTTCCGGTCCGACCTCGTCTTTTCCGTCGGGCCCTGCATGGTGTCCGGCACTGCATAACAGATAAATAAACAGGATGAGCGCCAGAATCACACCGCCGCCGCAGGAAACTGCAATCGAAACGCGCTTGGCAACCAAAAACTCCGCCAGTCTCAACGTGTAGTAGGTCTGATCCCTTGCCGTAAGCTTTTCGCGGATATACGCGGTGAAAGTGAGAGTTACTTTGCGTTCGGCCTTATCAGCTGTATCCGTATCATCGGTGACAGAATCGGGTTGACTTTCGTCGGCGGGAACAAGGGAAAGGGAAAAGCCGTAATCCACGTCGCCCGGGTAATTGCCGTTTTCCGACAAATCAGCGCTGTCCATGGAATAAGCCGCCGTGTTCCAATAGATGCCGCCGTTATAGACGGATTCCGGCACAGAAACGGTAATAACGCTCACATCGGGTTTGTAGCGATAGTCCGGTTCGCTGTAATTCTGATACAGCAAGTTTCCGCCCTCGTCGGAAATCGAGAAAAAGATATTGCTGTTTTCGGGGGAATACCGCTCTTTTATATATTCGGACGATGCGGTATAGCCGCGCAGTTTAGGGTAGATATAGCGATCCATGACGTCGTCATAAGCGGCCTGCACGGCGTTTTCATACACAAGGCGGCGCATGGTGGCGCCGTTGTCAAAGAAAGCGTCGGTTTCGGACAAAAAGACAAGCGCCACAGTCTCCAAGAGCACAAAAACTGTTAACAGGACAAACAGGAAAATGGCTGTGACTTTGGCCGGAGTGGTATACGTTTTATTTTTCAAAGGGATCACTCCTTTCAATTAGGGCTGGGGGAAAGGGCACCCTAAAAAGGGCGTTTTTGTTTCTGACTAAAAACTTAATGCGCCTCGCCGGACATCTTGTAGCCTTTGCCCCATACCACCTTTATGTACCGCGGCTCGGCAGGCGTAATTTCGATTTTCTCGCGCAAATGACGGATATGTACCGCTACTGTTCCCTCTGCGCCGATCGGTGAATCGTTCCAGACACGGCGATAGATATCTTTCGGCGAAAAAACTGTGTCCGTGTTTTCCATAAACAGTTTTAAAATATCATATTCGGTCGGCGTAAGATTCACCGTATCTCCGTCTACTGTCACGATCTTCGCGTTGTCGTCAAGTTCAATGCCGCCCACCGTTAAAACCGACGGTTTGACCGCGCCGCCGCCAAGACTCATATACCGCCGCAGCTGCGATTTGACACGCGCCATAACTTCGATCGGATTAAACGGTTTGGTTATGTAATCGTCCGCGCCGATATTTAATCCTAAAACCTTGTCGTTGTCTTCGCTCTTGGCGGTTAACAAAATGACCGGGATATTGGTAATGCCGCGGATTTCCACCATGGCCGTGATTCCATCCATTTCCGGCATCATGACATCCAAAAGCACTAAATGGATATCCTCTTTCCGGATCACATCAATCGCTTCTTTGCCGTTATACGCCGTGAAAACACGGTATCCCTCTGAGGTGAGATAGATTTCTAACGCCGAAACAATATCTTTTTCGTCGTCACATACTAAAACGTTGTACATGCTTTATCCTTTCCGGCGGCTATGCCGCTTTTTCGTATATAGTATAATCTCAAAAACTTTAAGAAACAAGAAAGCAAAACTTTAAAATATCTTTAAGCCTCCCGGTCAAGGCCGTATTTTGTCTTGACGCGTTCCAATTTTTCAATCATCGGCTCGGCAAAGAGCGCAAGAAAAATCACGGTCGAACAGGCGTGGATCAGATTGAACGGAATGCCGGCGGCAAAGGTTGTCATAAACGCTGAAAGCGTCGGAACAGGCGTTGCCATGAGAACCGTCGCCGTGTCAAGCAAAAGCCCATAGCCGACCAAAACGACCAAGAATCCGAATAAGCATAACCGTAAGCGGTATAGCCGGTTGCGTACCTTTTTCGGCGGATAAAACATCACGCCGGCTAAAAGTCCCACAAGCCCGAATCCGAACATCTGCCATGGAGTCCAAGGCCCCTGTCCGAAGAAAAAGTTGGACAGAAACGCCGTCATTGCTCCGACCAAAAAGCCATATTCACCGCCGAAGCATACTCCTGTCACGATGACAAGAGCCGCTACCGGCTTGAACTGCGGCAGTTTGACAAATGCCACCCGTCCGGCAATGCCGATCGCGCAAAGCGCGGCAAGGATAACAAGCTCTGTTACTTTCGGTTTTCGCTTTTCAAAGAGTATCACAAACGGCAGAGCCGTTTCTAACATAACCAGTAAACTGATAAACAGATATTTCCGGTCGTCAAATAGGTAAATGCCGCATAAAACCGTGAGCGGTACGGCAAGGACTAACCATAAAAAGGCAGGGAGAAGCGAATGAAAATTCCGATTCTCTTTGTGGGGGAGTTTGACCGGTTCTTTCCGCGGCACAGGGATTGCCGGTGATTTCATTTCACGGGAATCCCCGCCGGATAAAGGAGAGCTTTCCGACTTAAACGTACCTTTGCCCAGCGCTGTCAGAATATCCTTTTCCGTCACAGCCTCAGGGAAAAAGGATACAGACATGCGGTGCGCGGCGGTCGTGTAATAGCTGTTATCCGCAAAAAAGCGGTGCGCCGTGTTTTGACTGACAATACAGCCGTCAAAGAACATACCGCATCGGTCGGCTGTCCCGGCGCAGAATTCAATGTCGTGCGAAACCATAAGCATGGTTATGCCGCGCTTTTTCAAGTCCTTTATCAACTCTGCCAATTTTTTCTTGAACGGCGCGTCTAACCCTTTGGTCGGTTCATCCAAAAGAAGAATTTCCGCACCCGAAAGAAGCAGTTTGGCAAATGCCGCCTTTTGCCGTTCGCCGCCCGAAAGGTCATACGGATGACGGTCAAGCAAGGAGTCAAGTTCAAATAACCGGACCATTTCCTCATATCCGGCACAACCGGAACGGATTCCGGTCTCCGCCGCGGCAAGCAGATCTTCTCTTACCGTTTTGCCAAAGAATAAATCTAACGGCTCTTGCGGTAAAAGCGCGGTTTTTTTGCCATATAGCTCCACCGTTCCGCGAAAAGGCTTATACAGGCCGCCAAGCACGGAAAGCGCTGTGGATTTTCCTGCGCCGTTGGCTCCGACCAAGGCATATAACTCTCCCTCGCAAAGTGTGAGCGAAAAGCCGGACAGCACATCCGGCGCTGATTTTTCATAACGGAAAAATAAATCTTCCGCCTGAAGCACCGCCTTGGGGGAAACCGGTTCAGGCGTGTCAGGCGCCGCGCTTTTCTTCAAAGTTTGTGTTTCAAGCCAATCGCGCCCCTCGCGGACGGTAAGCGGTGCTTCGCCGGTATTTCCGGAAAGCAGGTATACGCGCGTGGGCGTCGGAAGCGCGGCAAACATGGCGTTTCCCGATCCGCTTAGCTTTTGGGAAACACGCCGCGGCGGCTCGTCTGCAAGAATTTTCCCGTTTTCTAACACTATAACGCGGTCGGATAGCGGCAGCGCTTCTTCCAAGCGATGTTCGCCTAAAACCACCGTTGTGCCAAGCTCCCGGCAAACGCGTGAAAGCGTCTGTAAAAACGAATGAGCGGCAATTGGGTCGAGTTTGGCGGTCGGCTCGTCCAAAAGAAGCATCTCTGGCCGCATGACCATAACAGAAGCAAGACAAAGCAGTTGTTCTTCGCCGCCGGAAAGCGTGTCGGTCGGGCGATGAAACCAATCGGAAATGCCGAAATAAGACGCCGTTTCCGCAACACGGGCGCGAATGCATTCAGTCGGCTCGCCAAGGCTTTCAAGCCCGAACGCCAATTCATGCCAAACACGGTCAGTTACAATCTGATCGGCCGGGCTTTGGCCGATAAAACCGATTTTTTCGGCCTCTTCTTGGGGGGGAAGGGCTCTAAGCTCCACTCCGTTAAAGAAAAGACCGCCCGAACGTGTGCCATGCGGTGCGACAGACGGCTTGAATTGTTGCAAAAGCGTGGATTTTCCGCTTCCGCTTTTGCCGCAAAGCGTGACAAATTCGCCGCGCTGTATGGAAAAAGAAATATCGTTTAACGCCTTGTCCGATTGGTTCGGATATGTAAAGGTCAGATTTTCGGCTCGCAGAATTTCCACCGCACACACTCCGTTTCTTCGTAAATAGCAGGTAAAAGACAAAATAGTCCGTATGAGATAAAAAGGACGACCGTATACGGCGTTACTCCGGACGGTTTAATGCTCGGATAAAACCGAAAGGACAAGGCTGCCCGGCCGGTAAATGTTATCAATGCCAAAACAAGGCCGGAAATAAGCACCAAACCGTCGCGAAACCCAAAACGGTACACCGAAAAAGCCGTCCGGCCGGGCAGTCCGTAGCCGCGCGCTTTCATACTGCATGCCGTTTCCAAGGCGTTTTCAAAAGTCTTGGTTATGAGTATTCCAAACACGCGAAGCGCAAGCCGCGTTCTGCGAAAAGGACCGCTTGTTCCCGATTCCAGCGTTTTCTGCACCCGATACAGCTCTTTTGCTTGCTTGGTGAAACGCGGTACAAAGCGAAACGCCATAGCTAACACTAACGACAGCGACGGCAAAACGCGCCCCAATACGCAGATCCATTTTTCTTCTGTCATAACATGGCTGACGCAAGCGAAAAGGCAGAGCATGGCGGCTAAGATTCCGGCCGCATCAAAACCATAATATACCGATTCAAGCGTAAAGGGATTTCCGCTCGGAAAATAGGCGAGAATGGTAACGCCTGCATGGCTGAATAACGGATTGAACAGCGCGGCAAGCAAAGCAAGCGGCAGAACGGCGCGCGTTATAAAGCGAACTCCGCGCGATCTCTGCGTTATGATCAGATAAGAAGCACTTCCCAAAAGCGACAGAAAAACACATAGCGGATGATTCAGCGTCACGGCAGAGGCTATGAGAAGCACAAAATAAACAAAACATACCGCCGGATGAAGTCTTGAAAATTCATTCATCGCTCTTTTGTTCCTCCATGGCCGCATCCGGCGCTCCCACATCCTTGCCGAGATCGCAGGTATATAACCATTCGACGACATCGCCCTCCGAGAGGGTGTACGAGGAACACCCCTTGTTCGGAAATACACCGTTCACGCGGTACATCCATCCCGAAAGCTCTCCGGCATCAAATTCGTAAAGATTGCCGATTCCCTCGATATAGGCCGTGTGATAGGCCGCCGATGAGACAAATTCCATATGAATTCCTTTTTGGCGCATTTCGCGCGCTAACAGATTGAATACGCTTTCTCCTTCGTAAAACACGACCTCGGCCGGCGCATAAATCACGCCGTCTGCCGGTACAAGCTCTCTTCTTTCAGCATCAAGCGAACTGTTGCCGATCAATGTCGTGCAGGTCACGCTGAGGGTCGCATGTAATTCCTCCTCCGGCACACCCGGCACTACGCCTGTGGCGGAAGAGGGCTCTTGTTCCTTTTCCGGATCTTGTTCCGCCGCAGATTCCGCGCCGGGTACGCCGGAGGTTTCTTGGTCCGCCGGAATTGCATCAGACGACGGATTTCCCGAAATGTCGGATTTTTCCGGCTCTTCGGCCGGCTTTGCTGTCGGTTCTTCCGCCGGAATTTCCGGCTGTTTTCCTGCCGGCGTAATCTCTTCCGGCACTTGTGAATCCGATACGTCGGATCCCAATCCGGACGGTCTTTCCGGGATTTTCGGAATAAGTAAATCGTCTGATTTTTCAGAGCCTGCCATGTCGGATATGCCGACGGAATTGTCCGACCGGTTTTTCTGCTTTCCGGAACGCTCGGCAAAGAATACGCCGACAACTAATAGGATAACTAAAAGCGCCGCCGCAAAATAGATAAAATTGCTTTTCAGAATTCTTTTCATGACTTACTCCAAACGGTTTAGGATAATAGATCGGCAAGATTCAGAAGCCCGAACAGCCGGTCGGCAATTTCCGCCCGACTCTCCGCTTTCTGCGGATAAAGAGACGCCGTGTCTACCGATAAAATTCCATGCGATAAACAAAAAGCTACTGCATGCTGCGCATAACCGTTTACCGAACGGTAGTCGGCAAAAACCGATAAAGCATCGCGCTGTCCGCTTGCAGAAAGAGCCGTGTCAATTCCGCAAAGACGTGCGGCACGCTCGATCATCACCGCGGCATCTTCTCGCGTAATGTGCCCATGAGGTGAAAATTCCGTTTCGGATATGCCGTTCACAATGCCTAAATCAAACGCCTGCCCGATATAGGGCGCAAACCATTCGGCCTGCGGCACGTCGGCAAAAAGATTTGTATTCGCACCGCTTGTGTCAATTCCCAGAGCACGGATTACCATGGCACAGAATTCCGCACGTGTGACAAGCTCGTCCGGATCAAACCGTTCGTCGCTTTTGCCGTTTAATACCCCGCGAGCCGCCAAAGTCTCTATATGCGAACGGCTCGGGTGGGAGACAATGTCCGCAAATGTCTTGCCGGGAAATTTCACGACGTTCGGCGTTATCTGCGCCGATTTCCCGGGCAGACCCGACGCCGGCTTTCCGGCGCCTTCCACAGCGGCAAGAAACTCTTTTGCATCGGAAAGATCAAAGAGAGAACATTTTCCGGTTCTTTGGCGGCGAACAGATACTAAGGCATAAAAGCCTTGCTCGGTCGCCATGGCGTTGGACACGGTCTCATCGGCCACATGCCGGAAACCGCCGTCGGAAAGCCGGAAAGACAATAAGGCGTCAAGCGCCGTATAGCCGTTTTTGACAAAACGTCCGTCTGTCTCGGAAAGACCGTATGTGCCTAACGTCACAAGAACCTGCGCTGTGCTTTCGGCGTTCGGCTTGCCGCCCGACGAATAACTTCCGTCTGCGTTCTGGTTTTCGGATAAAAACGAAAATCCCTTATCCACGGCTTGCTTTACTGCCGCGTCTTTTTTGTAATACGGCGCAAGCGCGTCAAGCGCCATTGCCGTCAGATCTGCGTCGGACGCACCGTTTTCGACAAAAGAGAAACCGCCGTCAGCGCCGGATGCTTTTAAAATTTCCGCTATATAAATCTCTCTTGCACCGCCGTCCGGATAATCGCCGCAATCCAACGCCATAAGCGCCCAAATTGCTCCGGCTGTTCCCTGAAAGAGTACCTTTTCGGTGTCGGCAAGCGGCGTTACAATATCATAACCGGCAAAATCAAGCGGATTTTCGCCGATTACCGTCAAGGCTATCGTGACACGCGCATATTCCGTGTATTTCCGCGTGTGAAGTATCCCGTTTGATGCACGAAGTCCGGCACGCACCGCACTGCGGTATGAGTCAAAATAGGCGGCGTCTCCGATTCCGGCACGTGCAAGCCCTAACACCGCCCATTCTCCGCCGACTGAGCTTATCTCCGGCTGCGGCACGGTTTTCAAAAGATAGGCAGAAACGTCCGAAATCTGCGTATCCAGCGCCGCGTCATCCACATAAGCGGACGCCTTCGGTGCAAAGAAAAGAAAACCGCAGATAAAAACGGCCAAAAGCACACGATGTATAGAGAATTTGTGGGTATGTGTTGAAATTTGCATGTTTCTCCTCTATCTTTCCCGGTACGGGGCGCAGGAACCGCGCGCCACAAATTCCGACGGCATGAGGATTTCCTGTCGGGAACTGTAATACTGGTTCTGCGCTTTTTTGAGTAAAATTTCCACTGCTATGCGGCAGGCGTCGTCTGTGTGCGTGTGGATACTGCTTAACGGCGCTTCCAAGTACGGCACGACGGAAATATCGTCCATGCCGATCACCGAGCAATCCTGCGGCACACTCTTTCCGGCGCGCCGCAAACTCCTTATTAAGCCGATAGCGATATAATCATAGGCCGCTACTACCGCGTGCGGCATGTGCCCTTCCGCTATCCAGTGATCCATGATTTCTTCGCCTGCTTCTTCAAAGCGTTTCTTGCTGACACATATGAGCTCCTCGTCAATGGCAAGCCCGGCTTTTCGCATAGCGTTCTTAAAATGCTGTAATTTTATCATGGTAAGCGTTTCGCCTGCAAAGGCAATTTTTTTGTGCCCAAGCTCTTTCAAATACCCGATAGAACTTTCAATTGCCGACGGCATGTCGGACAAGATAAAATCAATGTTCTTGCTGCGCTTTGCCGTATCTGTCGGAAGAATCGCAACGACCGGGATATGGAAAGAATTTTCCAATACCGCGCCTTGGTTGATGGTCAAAATCCCGTCTGCCTTGCAATACGATGCATAATAGGAAAAAAGCGCTCTCTCGCGTTCTTCGGAAAAATCCGTGGCTGAAAGGAGCATGATCCCGCCGTGCGAGGTGATTTCACGGTTTAAGATTGTCGCCATGGCCGCATAGTATTCACTTTTGATTTCGGGACAAATAACGGCGATTACTTTTTTGTCAAAGCGGTTCTTGTTGTATTTGTCAAAACAGCCGTTTTGCCTGGCAAGCGCAAAAATACGTTCTCTTGTATCGGCGCTGATCTCACTGCTGCCGGAAAAAGCTTTGGAAACCGTGCCGACCGATACCTCGGCAAGCTTGGCTAACATTTCAAGATTCATCGCATGCACCTCATGTCGGTTTTGTCAGATGACAATATAATACTATCATAATAGTATCATATTTTGCCGACAAAAACAAGGGGGGTGGGGTGGATTTACGAAAAAAATTCGTCAAAAAAAGACCGTTTACGAAAAACTTTCGTTGCCGCACGGATTGACGTTTGGTTTTGTGCGGCGTATAATGGATACATAAAAAGCGCCCGTAAACAAAGAAAGGATTTTTGAAATGGAACTCACAGGCACATCCTGTATCGTCATTATTATTTTGATTCGCTTTATCCAACAGTACAGCAGCAAGATGTCCAGCATTCTTGTTCCGAAAACGCTGTTTGGAAACACCAAGTATTTTATGCTTACCAAGTTGCTTGCCGCCGCTTTTGCCGCACTCATTCTTCTGTTCGGCGGCGGATTTTCGCATATGAACGCGGAAACGGCCTTATATGCTGCTGCTTTCGGTATCATGCTTTTAATATCCAGCGTCAGTTCGCTGTATGCAATAAAAAGCGGCACAATGGCGCTTTCTTCGCTGTTTTCCACGGCAGGTCTGATTGTTCCGTGCGTTGCCGGAATTTTTATGTACAATATTCCCATGTCGTTCGGACAATGGGCAGGTGTCGCATTGTTTTTGGCGGCGTCCGTGCTTTTAATTGGCGACACGAAAAAGCTATACAGCGGCTTTTCGTTTAAAACCTTGATTTTGTTATTTATCGCCATGCTTTCCAACGGTGCGGTCATGATGGTACAGACCATGTTTGCCAAAAACGTTCAAGGCGGCGACGTGACGACTTTCTCTTTTCTCGGCTTTTTGATTCCCGGTGTGCTGCTCGGCATTTTCGCCTGTGTTTACCGGGCGGCTGCTCCCTCGCAGTGTCACGAGAAGATGCAGAAAAAATTACTTATATTTGCGCTTATCAGTTCGATTGCCGTATTCTTTGTCAACCAGCTTGCGACAATTGCCACGGTAAAGACAGAGCCGGTTATTCTGTTTACCTTTATCAACGGCGGAAACACCATTATTGCCGCTGTCATTGCCGCTTTGTTCTTCAAGGAAAAGATCACGCTCAAAAGCGGATTAGGGCTTCTTATCGGTATTGCGGCGCTCATCATGGTCAAGGCGTTCCAACCGGCTTAGTTTGGAGCAGAGTGGGCCTTTCCGCTTTTCTTAGAAGAAAAGCGGAGCAAAAGAATTTAAATTGGTACGCCCGATGGTTTCACCATCGGGCGTATTTGTTTTTTCCGAAAAGCCCGGAAAGTGTGTTTTTCGTTTCGCGAAAAGCCCGGAAAGAGGCTCTTAGGGGGAACTTTTCTTTTCCCGAAAAGTTCCCAAAAGAGGTGATTTTACGTTCTTTTTGCTTCTGCAAAAAGAACCAAAAAGCAGACCAAGGGCTGCGGCCCTCCGGACTCCCGGGGAGCGGTTCAAAACCCGTGCGGTGGAATTATAGGCAAAATTTAAAAGTTTTAGTGAATTAACAAATTTTGCAAAAGTTTGTTAGTGCCGCGATACGCACGGCCATGTTTTGAACCGGTGCGAAAGGGAAACTATGGTACAGACGCAGAATCCGGTTTTGCGGAAAATCGAAGTTGCGGTGCGGGCTTGACGCCGCAAGCAGTTGATTAAAAGGAAAAGTACTCGTTATCTTGGGTGTGGTGGAAAAGGGAAAATCGGTGTTGCGTAAATGGAAAGTTTGGAGTGAATCTGTGGTTTGCATATATGCAGAAAACCGTATATTTGCACTCTCTTACTTAACTTTTTCTTTTTCTCAAAATCAGCTTTCTGCTCTCTCAAAAACAACCTCCCACTAAACTCCCCCATTTCCTGAAACACATAACCTACTGTTCACCCAAATCAGAGCCTGTCTTTTTATAAACTCCTACAAATCCTTGCGCAGTAAAACTACCGTCTTGCACCGGTTCAAAATACTCCGAGCTATATTGCACACAGTTACAAATTTTCGTAAAAATTCCTTGATAGGCACATAGCTTGCGGTTTAATAAATAACTCCCACGCTCGGAATTTTGAACCGTACTCTGGGAGTCCAGAGGGTAGAGGCCCTCTGGGGTACTTTTTGGTTACTTTTTCGTACAAGCGAAAAAGTAACACAAAAAACCTCTCTTTTCTTACTTTTCTAGAACCGAAAAGTGCCCTTTCAGGCTTTTCCGGAAAAGCAAAAGAAGCCCGATGGCAAACCATCGGGCTTCTTTGATATAATTCTTTTACCCTATTTTTAGAAAAACGGGCGAGATGCAAGGGCACAAAAGCCCTTGACCCCAAGGACTGCATAAGGCTATGAATTTTGCTTTTTGTTTTTCTCCATATCGTCCAATACCTCTAAAAAGGCATCTACAATTTTGGGATCAAACTGCGTTCCTTTGTTGGCAATCAATTCCTTGACAATCTCGTCATTCTCCATTTTTTCGCGGTAAACGCGGCTGGAATGCATGGCGTCATACGCATCCACTACACTGATAATGCGCCCGACGATCGGAATATCTTCGCCGGCTGTGCCGTTCGGATAGCCTTTTCCGTCATAACGCTCATGATGATACAGCACACCGCCCTTTACGGCAGGAAGAGAGGAAAGATTCTTTACCATATCCATTCCCTTCAACGGGTGCTTTTTGATAATGTCGTATTCCTCATCCGTCAGTTTCGACGGCTTCTTTAAAATTTCGTCCGGTACATAGCATTTGCCGATGTCATGCAGCATGGCCGCGTAATAGACCTGACGGCACCACTCATCCGAAAAGCCGAGCTTTTTAGCAATCAGTTTTGAGTAAGCGGCCACACGCTTGGAATGACCGGAGGTGTAGGGATCTTTTGCGTCAACAAAACTGCTGCATAAGTCGAGTGTTTCCGAGATCATTCGCTCTCGTTGTGCCAACGATTCTTCATATTTGCCGATCAAAAGCGCTAAAATAATAAATAACGCAAAAGATACGGCCCATCCGATAAATAAGAAAAATGCCACTTTTTCGCTTAGTACGGCAATGGAATCTTCCAACAGAAATAAGGCGTAAATGATAATTAAGAATACGGCACAGACTGCTGACAAGAAAAATATACTTTATAAATTTCTTTTTTCTGTCCATACAAATTGCCTCTGATCAAAAAGTTTCTTGCTTGTACATTTATTTATTATATTCTATCATAATGACTGGAAAAAACAACCTTTCAAATAACAAGAATCTGTGAACAAGTTTCTTTTTTTTCACACGGTAGGAGGGGATAGCAGGATACCGGAAGATTTTATATAAAATCAAGACTTATGAGCCTTTCTTTTTTTGCTATTCTTGATATAATAGCAAAAGAAGAGCGCTTACCTGAATCAAATGTGAAAAATAGGAGTGGAAATTCATGTATAAGGTGTTTATTAAGCAAACAGAAATTGGTTTCAGAAATTAAACGCGCCGAGGCGACTGCGGTATTCCTTACTTTTTCGCGCGTGTTGCGGACGGTTGACAAATCCTGTTCGGACGGTTATAATAGGAATGAAAAAATCTGTTTTGATATGGAGGAATCTATCATGAGAAAAAATTTCGGAGCCAAAGCGATTCTTTATCCTATGCCGGTGCTGATTATCGGAACATATGACGAAAACGGAAAGGCGGACGCCATGAATGCCGCTTGGGGCGGAATCAGCGAAGAAACGGAAATATCCATTTGCGTAAGCGCGAGCCACAGGACGACGGCAAACATCTTGAAAAACAAGGCGTTCACCGTTAGCATAGCCGATGAGAAAAACGTTGCGGCGGCGGATTATGTCGGCGTTGTTTCGGGAAATACGGAACCGGAAAAAACGGCAAAAGCCGGATGGCATGCCGTGCGCGGCGAACATGTAAACGCGCCGCTGTTTGAAGAGCTCCCGTTAGCGCTGGAATGCAAGCTCAAAAGCTATGATGAAGAGACCTGCCGGTTAGTCGGAGAAATTGTCAATGTCTGCGCCGATGAAAAGATTTTGGATGACAACGGCAAGGTCGATTTGTCCAAGTTTGTTCCGATCACGTTTGATCCGGTGAATAACACTTACCGCAAAATCGGAGAAGTGGTCGGCAAAGCGTTTAACGACGGATTGAAACTCAAATAAAAAAGCAGTTGTGTCACGCAAAGAACCTCCGAGCCCAAATCGCTTGGAGGTTCTTTCTATATGGATATTTACCCGAAACGGGCGCGAGATTCAGACTGCCGTGCTTGGAAATCTCTTATTTTGCTTCAATTCGCCAGCCCTCGGCCTGTTCGCGGATCTCGGTGAATTTCTTATACAGCCCTTCTTTTTGAATCAGCTCATTATGTGTGCCGCACTCGGCAATTTTCCCGTCGTCAACCACCAAAATCTGATCGGCATTCTGAATGGTTGCAAGACGGTGTGCAATGGTGATAATGGTTTTGCCTCGCGTCAATTCGGAAATGGCTTGTTGGATGAGATGTTCGTTTTCGGGGTCGATACTGGCGGTTGCCTCGTCAAGAATGATGATAGGCGCGTTCTTCAAAATCGCACGGGCAATCGAGACGCGCTGTTTTTCACCGCCCGACAGTGTTCCGCCGCCCTCTCCGACGACGGTATCGTATCCGTTCGGAAGTGCCATGATAAAATCGTGGCAACGTGCTTTTTGGGCGGCCTCTATCATTTCTTCTTCGGTTGCGTCCGGCTTTCCGAAACAGATATTGGCGCGGATCGTGTCGTTGAACAGATAGACGTTCTGGAATACCATGGAGATGTTGGAAAGAAGGCTGTCATAGGTGAACTCTTTGAGATCATGACCGCCGACGGTGATAGCGCCGCTTTGTGGGTCATAAAACCGGGCAAGCAGACTGCAAATGGTTGTTTTTCCCGAGCCGGACGGGCCGACAATGGCGGTTGACGTTTTTTCGGGAATCTTAAAGCTTATGTCTTTTAAGACCTTACGCGAATCATAGCCGAAATTGACATTTTTAAATTCGATATCATAGTGACTTAACTTGATATTTCTGCCGTTCATATCAATCAGATTTTCGCCTTTCAGCGCGTCCAGTTCGTCCATAGCGTCGTCGATAACGCCAAGCGTATGGGCGCTGTCGCTGATCGGTTCAAGACTTGCAAAGATGCTGAACGAGAAGAACACGAACAACAACATGACCGAAAAATCCATTTCACCGGCAAGGCACATGAGCATGGCGGCCATGGCAAGTCCCACACTTCCGCATTTGAGCGCCAAAAGGTGCAGGGCATTGCCCGGAATATAGCCCCATTCGATTTTTATGTGTATCTTTTTGCTGTCGTCAATGGATTTTTTAACGGACTCCATGGAGGCTCCGCTTTTGCCGAAAGACTTGACTACGGCAAGGCCTCTGGCATATTCGATAATGGCGCCGGTCATATCTTTGTTTGCCTGTGCTTCGACCGGGGCGTTTTTTGTGCTGTAATGCGAGATTAAGAGCATACAGCAAAGAGAGAGCGCCGCCGCGGCTAAGGCTATCAGTGCGGTAATCGGGCTGAACACGGCAAGGCAAACGAAAATGACCGCAAAGTTCAGATATCCGCCGACAAAGTTGTCGATCATCCGGATTCCCATGTTTTCCAACGTAGAAAGGCCGGTTGTGATGGAGCTTAAAATGTTGCCGGTGCTTACCTTGCTGAAATAGCCGAGCGATACGCGCTTTAAGGCGTCGCCTACGGCAAGCCGGTCGCGCGCGGTCAATTGATAGCTGATCGGCTCTTGGAGTCTTGCGCGGAAATAGTCAAAGAGAAAACGGAAGAACACGAGTACGATCTGAATGAGAATGCTTTTCCAGATCCAGGAGGTATCAAACTCTGTTCCGTTGCCGGCTGATTCGATCAAGAGTCCCACCGTATAGGCGGCAAGAGCAAGCGGCATTGCCGTGAAGATATGGGACAAAAATGTCATAACAAAGCCTAAATACAGCTTTCCTTTGAATTCACCGCACCAGTCGATAATGCGTTTTACCGTCTTAAACATGCTGTTCTTCCTCCTTTGCGGACGATTCAGACGACGATACCGCCCATTTTTTCGCTCCGATGTGGGCAAGCCACATATCCTTGTAAAGGGGGCACGTTTCGAGTAATTCATCCTGTTTGCCCTGCGCGACGATCTCGCCGTTTTTAAGCACGACGATGTTGTCGGCGGATTTTATGGTGGAAAGACGGTGTGCAATCACAAGAAGCGTTTTTCCCTTGGTCAGCGAGGCGATACTGCGTTGGATCTTATCTTCATTTTCGGGATCGGTAAAGGCTGTCGCCTCATCCAGAACTACGATCGGCGCATTTTTAAGCATCATGCGTGCAATGGCAATGCGCTGTTTTTCACCGCCCGAGAGGCGTTTTCCGGCTTCTCCTGCCGGCGTGTCATAGCCTTGAGGCAGTTTTTCTATAAATTCTTCGCACTGTGCGGCTTTGGCGGCGGCTTTTACTTCTTCGTCGGTTGCGTTCGGATTGCCGAGACGTATGTTTTCCAATAAAGAGCAGCGGAAAAGGAAATTATCCTGCGTGACAAAGCTGACATATTCCGACAACTGCTCTAACGGCATATCCTTGATATTCACGCCGCCGATGGAGATTTGGCCGGAGGTGACATCCCAAAACCGTGCAATCAGTTTGGCGACGGTGGATTTTCCGCCGCCGGACGGGCCGACCAACGCGGTAAAGCTCCCTTGGGGCAAATTGAGGTTCACACCATGCAGAACTTCGTTCTTATCGTCGCCCGTATAGGAGAAACGGACGTTTTCCAGACGGACATCGGTGTGCTTGATCTCTGCTCTCTTTTGCGGTTCGGGAAGAGAGGGCATTTCGAGGAATTCTTCCAGATTTTCAACGGTAAATTTAACCTGACGCATGTTTTCCGAGAATACTTCCAATTTGGCGAGCGAGCCGACCATAGAAATGGAAAGCATAACGGCAAGCGCCGCTTGTGCCGGAGTGATCGAACCGCCGTTAGCCAAGGCAAGCGCTGTCGGCAGTGTGCCGATGAGCGTGGACGGAAACAGGGCAAAGCTGAGTTTCATGGTTGCCAAGGTGGAGGCGAGCCACTTGACCACGAAGGTGCAGAAATCGTTGATAGCGCCGGCATACTTTTGTGTGTGATTTTGTATGCAAGGTACAAAAATGTGCGGTTAAAAGGGTGAATGCTTTCACTGCAACGGCGGTATGACTCTTTGGAAGCATAAATATAAATTCAGCAACAAATGAATTTTTTGGGGGTGTTAAATTCAAATTTATTCTTTTTACGTGTCTTTTTCTGAATATTTCGATAAAATTTGCAGGTTTTACAAAAAAACATTCTAAATTTTCTTGACAGACTCCCTTACAGTGTGCTATAATTTTCCCGAACAGGAATCTTACGGAAAACACCGGCTTTGAGAGGGCGTTTACGAAAGATTGTTGATTATATTTTGGGAGGTCAAACCAATGAATTTTAAGAATCCGTACTTAAAAGACCTTATGGCTCGCGTTGAGGCGCGCAATGCTGGTGAACCGGAATTCCATCAGGCCGTAAAAGAAGTGCTTGAAAGCTTGGAGCCGGTTATCGAAAAGCATCCGGAATACGTCAAGATGGGCGTGCTTGAAAGCCTTGTAGAACCGGAGCGCATTATCAAGTTCCGTGTGCCGTGGGTAGACGACAAGGGTGAAGTCCATGTCAACCGCGGTTTCCGCATTCAGTTCAACAGCGCCATCGGTCCGTACAAGGGAGGACTTCGTTTCCACCCGTCGGTATATGAGGGCATTATCAAGTTCTTGGGCTTTGAGCAGATCTTCAAGAACTCTCTTACGGGACTTCCGATCGGCGGCGGCAAGGGAGGCAGCGATTTCGACCCGAAAGGCAAGAGCGACATGGAAGTTATGCGTTTCTGCCAGAGCTTCATGACCGAGCTTTCCAAGCACATTGGTGCTGATACGGACGTTCCGGCTGGTGATATCGGTGTTGGCGGACGTGAGATTGGCTACATGTTCGGACAGTATAAGAGACTTCGCAACGAATTTACCGGCGTTCTGACCGGCAAGGGAATTCCGTATGGCGGAAGTCTTGCACGTACCGAAGCGACCGGTTACGGCCTCTGCTACTTCACCGAGGAGATGTTAAACGACAAGGGCGACTCTTTCAAGGGCAAGACGGTTGTTATTTCCGGTTCAGGCAATGTGGCAATTTATGCCAACCAAAAGGCAACCGAACTTGGCGCCAAGGTTGTGGCTATGTCCGATTCCAACGGTTATATTTACGACAAGAACGGTATTGATCTTGCGGCTGTCAAGCAGATCAAGGAAGTAGAACGCAAGAGAATCAAGGAATACTTAACCTATCATCCGGAAGCAGAATATCATGAAGGATGCAGCGGTATCTGGACGATCAAGTGTGACATTGCACTTCCGTGTGCAACGCAGAATGAGATCAACGAAGAGAGCGCCAAGGCTTTGGTAGCGAATGGTGTCAAGGCTGTTGCGGAGGGCGCTAATATGCCGTCCACGCCGGAGGCCATTGAAGTGTTCCAGAAGAACGGTGTTCTGTTTGGCCCGGCCAAGGCGGCAAACGCCGGCGGTGTTGCAACGAGTGCATTGGAAATGAGCCAGAACTCGATGCGTTATTCGTGGACATTTGAAGAAGTGGACGCGAAGTTGAAGAACATCATGGTCGGTATTTATCACAATGCGGCCAAGGCGGCTGAGGAATATGGCATGAAAGACAATCTGGTAGCCGGTGCGAACATCGCCGGATTCTTGAAGGTTGCCAATGCTATGCTTGCTCACGGTGTTGTTTAAGCCATTTAGAAAGTGATAATATTCGCGTCAGCATTCTGCATGGAGTGCGGGCGCACAAAAACCTCCTATGGATGACATTCCATAGGAGGTTTTATGTATGTGGATGTTAAAAAGGAATGCGCTTTATCAGCCACTCAATCCGGGTAATCCGGATGAGAAACGCACGCACCGTTTCGGCAAATGTACAGGACAGGAAAATGCCAAGCGCGGCAGCAAGGCATAAAAGCACGATAACCGGTGCGGAATAGACGGCAAAAAAGGAAAATGTGCCGGAAAGCAGGGCGCTCCAAACAAGGGGATGCGTATGGAAAATGTAAATGCCGAAAGAGTTTTTGGAAAAGAAAGAAATGACGTTACAAACAACTGGTTTCCGGACGTTTATCCGCATGAAAAAGAAAAACAAGGCCAAAGAGGACAGGACGATCCACACGGAGGTATAGGAAAAATTTTTGATATAAATGGGATTGGGCACATTTTCGGACAGGAGCTGTTTTTCGACAATTTGCTTTTGCACGGCGAGAAAAGCGGAAATGGCGGCGTATATGGTCAAAGACACTGCGCCGGCGACATGTCCGGGTTTTGCCGGCTGTATGTGCAGACGGAAATATGCGCCGGTCACATACAAAAGCGTTAGCCATAGCATGCTGTATCCCGAATGGCTCCAAAACAGATCTTTATCGGCGATGACCGGCAAGAGCACGAACAAGGCAAAGAAACCGATCAACATACGGGCGAAGTCTTTTTTGGGCAGGTTCAGCACGGCGGCATTGAGGGCCGGGGTCAGGACGGACAGTCCGAAATATGCTGTAACATACCAATACTCGTTGTTTATCAGCGGTTTAAAACAGGCGGAAAGAGAGAAATGTGCGGCGAGCGATGGCGCAAACAAACGAAAGAAACCCCAAACGGCCAAGTTTACTGTCACGACGGATACCCAAAGCAAAAGCAGTCTTGACAGTTTGAACCGGCTTTTACAGCCGACGAAACCGCTGATGAGTGCATAGCAGTTGACGGCAGGGTAGGCGAGCGCCAAAAGCAGAGAACATCCGGCTGTTGCAATTCTTCCTTGCCCGACAGCGGAGGCTATACCTCCCTGACCGATGACATGAAGTAATATAATGTAAAAGGTGGCGAGAATACGAAGCAGTTCAATGCCATAGAATTTTTCTTTTATGCCCGCGTTTTCCGGCGGCGAAGAACTCTTATTTTCCGGTATTTCCGTGCGAACGGCTTCTTCCGTCAGCACGGGCGCGACCATTTCCTCGGTCATGGTATCGTCCTCCTTTTTTCCTATCTACAAAAACAGCGGAGTTTTGTTACGAACTCCGCTGTAAATTTTCTTACAAAGAATTAAAACTTGATCTTCTCGGCGATATAGCCCTTGACATCCTCGATCTTCATACGAACCTGCGTCATGGTGTCGCGGTCACGGACGGTTACACAGCCATCTTCTGCCGACTCAAAGTCATAGGTGATGCAGAACGGTGTGCCGATCTCGTCCTCTCTGCGGTAACGTTTGCCGATACTGCCGGCTTCGTCGTAATCCACCATGAAGTCTTTCTGCAAATCATGATAGAGTGCAGTCGCCTGTTCGGAAAGTTTCTTGGAAAGCGGAAGAACGGCGGCTTTGAACGGAGCAAGGAACGGATGCAGGCGAAGCACGGTACGGGTGTCGCCCTCGGCAATTTCCTCTTCATCGTAGGCGTCGCAAAGGAAAGCGAGGAAGCTTCTTTCAACGCCGAGCGACGGTTCGATGACGTAAGGAATATAGTGTTCGTTGGTTTCTGCGTCATAATAAGTGAGGTCTTTGCCGGAGGTGTTCTGATGCTGGGTGAGGTCATAGTCGGTTCTGTCGGCTACGCCCCACAATTCGCCCCAGCCGAACGGGAACAAGAATTCAAAGTCTGTGGTTGCCTTGGAATAGAAGCAGAGCTCTTCGGGATCATGGTCGCGCAGACGCAGGTTTTCTTCCTTCAAGCCGAGCGACAGCAAAAAGTCGCGGCAGAACAAACGCCAATAGCTGAACCATTCAAGGTCCGTGTTAGGTTTGCAGAAGAATTCAAGCTCCATCTGCTCAAATTCGCGCACGCGGAAAATGAAGTTGCCGGGGGTGATCTCGTTACGGAACGATTTTCCGATCTGACCGATACCGAACGGCAGTTTGCGGCGTGTGGTGCGCTGGACGTTTGCAAAGTTTACGAAAATGCCCTGTGCTGTTTCGGGACGGAGATAAACGGTGTTTTTCGCGTCCTCGGTAACGCCTTGAAACGTCTTGAACATAAGGTTGAATTCACGGATATCGGTGAAGTTGTGCTTGCCGCAGCTCGGGCAGGGGATATTATGTTCCTCAACGAAATCTTTCATTTCCTGCTTGGAAAAAGCGTCGATCGGCTTTTTAAGCGTAAAGCCGGTTTCGCTACACCAGTCTTCGATGATTTTATCGGCGCGGAACCGTTCGTGGCACTCGCGGCAGTCCATAAGAGGATCGGAGAAACCGCCCAAATGACCCGAAGCGACCCATGTCTGCGGATTCATGAGAATGGCGGCGTCAAGGCCTACGTTGTAGGGATTCTCTTGAACGAATTTTTTCCACCAGGCTTTTTTGATGTTGTTCTTGAATTCCACACCCAAGGGGCCGTAATCCCAGGTGTTGGCAAGACCGCCGTAGATTTCGCTTCCGGCGTAGACATAGCCGCGGCCTTTGCAGAACGCGACAATCTTATCCATGGTTTTTTCGGTGTTTTTCATAGTGTTCCATTCCTTTATCAGTTAATATGGTTTTTTATAAATCATTGCGGACGAGGTCTTCGAGCGATTCGCGGCGCACGCCGATACGGGTTCCGTTTTTGCCGACAATGACGATGGCCGGACGCGGAAGCCGGTTATAATTGGACGCCATGGAATAGTTATAAGCGCCGGTTACGCAGACAGCTAAGATATCGCCTTTTTGCGGCGTTTGGAGAAGCGTATGCTCTTGGATGAGGTCGCCGCTTTCACAGCATCTGCCTGCGATGTCGGCCACGAAATCCATATCGCGGTCGGCTTTGTTGGCAATCAGCGAATAATAGGGCGCCTGATACAGCGCATAGCGCGGATTGTCTGCCATACCGCCGTCAATCGACACATAGCTCTTGTAGCCGGGAATGGTCTTGATGTTGCCGACCGTATACAGCGTTACGCCGGCGGCGGCGACGATGGAACGGCCGGGCTCAAAGTTGAGTTCCGGTTCTTCCATTCCTAAGATCTCACAGTTGTTCCGCACACGTGCGGCAATCTCACGAAACATATAATCGATGTCCAAATTCTGTTGGTCGGGAACATAGCGTACGCCGAATCCGCCGCCGAGATTGAGGACGGACAGTGTTACGCCGGTTTTTTCGCGGATTTTTGCGAGAAAGCGCATCATGATGTCAGCGGCATCTAAAAAGGGCATGGGATCAAAGCTTTGTGAGCCGACATGGCAATGAATTCCGATCAGGCGGACATGCTGTTTGCCAAGCGCGTACTTAACGGCCTCCAACGCTTGTCCGGTTTCAATGGCGCTGCCGAATTTGGAATCGACTTTGCCGGTTGAGATTTTCACGTGCGTGTGAGGGTCGATGCCGGGGGTGACGCGCAGCACTACCTTGGCGGTTTTCCCCTCGGACGCGCAGATTTCTTCCAGATCGTCAAGCTCAGCCAGGTTGTCGGCAATGATACAGCCGACGCCGGATTTTACGGCATATTCCAAGTCGCTGCAGGTTTTGTTGTTTCCGTGAAAATAGATTTTTTCCGGTGGGAATCCGGCGGCAAGCGCAGTATAGATTTCGCCGGAAGAAACCGTGTCGGTGCAGAGTCCCTCACTGTCGGCGATTCGGTAGATTTCCTTAAAGGAAAGCGCTTTGCTGGCAAAGAGAATTTTGGCATTTTTGAAATAACGCGCCGCGCTCTGTCTGTATTTTTCGCACATGGAGCGCATTTTGTCCTCGTCAAGAACATACAGCGGCGTGCCGTATTCCTTGGCGAGCGAAACGGTGTCGATTCCGGCGACTGTGAAGTGACCGGCGGCGTTAATGCCGTAATTGTCGTGTAAAAGAACGGTTTTCATGAGTATTTGCCTTTCTTGGGTAGGGGATGGATTATAAGATGAACTGCACACCGGTAACGGCGGCGGAAAATTCCGTTATAACACGCCAGATATCGTCTGCACCGGAACCGGTTTTAGCGGAAAACGGCAAGATCTCCGCGTCGGACGGAATGGCAGGGTCGTTATGAAGCGCTTCGATATTGGCAAGACGCGTTGTGGTATTGATTTTATCCGATTTTGTGGCGACGACGGCAAACGGAAGTCCCGTTTCCACCAAAAACGTAAGCATGGCGCGGTCGTCGGCGGTCATTCCCACTTTTAAATCGATAAGCTGCAAATACAGGCGCGGTGCTTCAAGGGAAAAATAGCGGTCAATGAGTTTTTTCCACTTGTCGCGCTCGGAAAAGGAGCGTTTGGCATAGCCATAACCGGGCAAATCGACAAGGTACAGGGAGCTGTCGATGTCGTAGCAGTTGACGGTGATGGTTTTACCCGGCTCGGCGCTGACGCGCGCTAAACTCTTGCGCCCGAGGAGCTTGTTGATGAGGGAGGATTTTCCGACGTTGGAACGGCCGCACATGGCAATCTGCGGCAAATCGCCGCGCAGGATGCCGGGCAACTGGGAGGGAAGTCCTGCCGTCATGACAAGATTGGTTTTATTTAAGTTCAGTTTTTTTTCTTCCATAATATATAAGCACCTTAATAAACTGTTACGGTTTTACAGGTGAAGCGTCTTTTCCGGCGAAGAAAAGGGAGCGGCGCCGTGGGGCAGGTCGAAGCTGTCCTTGCTTGTTTCCGGCTTGACCAATGCGTTTTCCAACACCTGCGAAACAAAACTTACCGGCACAAAGGTAACGCTTGATTTGATAAGCTCGTCCACTTCGTCGAGGTCGGACAGGTTATCTTTCGGAATGAGAATGGTGCGGATTCCGTTACGGAAAGCGGCCATGCTTTTTTCGGGCAGTCCGCCGATCGGGAGCACACGGCCGGTGAGCGTTATTTCGCCGGTCATGGCAATGTCGTGACGAACGGGAGTTCCGGACAATTCCGAAACCAAGGCGGTGATCATGGTAACACCGGCGCTGGGACCGTCTTTGGGAACGGCACCCTCCGGTACATGGATGTGAATGTCGCGGTTTTTATAGAATTCTTTATCGATGCCGAGAGATTCCGCGTGCTTACGGATAAAGCTGACAGCGGCTTTGGCGGATTCCTGCATGACGTCGCCGAGATTTCCGGTAAGTTCGATTTTTCCCGTGCCCTCAAAGCTCTGGGCTTCCACCTGCAGCATTTCGCCGCCGAGTTCCGTCCAGGCAAGACCGTTGACAACGCCGACTGCGTCAAAGTCAAGCAAGGCATCCGGCTTGATCTTGCGCGGCCCTAAAAGTTCGTGGATGGTGTCCGGCGTGACGTTCACCGACTTTTTGCCGCCCTCGGCAATCTGCATGGCAATTTTGCGGCACAGCGCGGCGGTCTGACGTTCGAGCGTGCGCACGCCGGCTTCTTTGGTGTAGTATTCAATCAGTTCGCGGACGGCGTCGTCGGAAATTTTCACATTGCGGCGCGTGAGTCCGTGGCGTTTCAGCTGCTTGGGTAAAAGGTGATTATTGAAAATCGATACCTTTTCGTTGGACGTATAGGACGGCAGATGAATGATCTCCATGCGGTCGTACAACGCGTGCGGAATGGTGTCGGCCTGATTGGCGGTGGCGATGAAAATGCAGTCGGACAAATCGACCGGAATTTCGATATAATGGTCGCGGAACGCTTTGTTCTGTTCGACGTCCAAGACCTCCAAGAGAGCCGCGGCCGGGTCGCCCTGCGAATTGGCGGTCAGCTTATCGATTTCATCCAGCAGAATGACCGGGTTTTCCGATTTTGCCTGCGTGATAGCGGTGATGATACGGCCGGGCATTGCGCCGACGTAGGTTTTGCGATGACCGCGGATGTCCGCTTCATCGCGCACGCCGCCCAAGGATACGCGCACGAATTTGCGTCCGAGCGCACGTGCCACCGACACCGCCACCGACGATTTACCCACGCCGGGCGGGCCGATCAAGCAAAGTATCTGTCCCTTTAAATCGGGGGCAAGCTGTTTGACGGCAATGTATTCGAGAATGCGGTCTTTGACCTTTTTTAAGCCGTCATGGTCTTCATCGAGAATTTTTCTTGCTTTTTCAACTGAATACACATCTTTGGTCTTAATGCCGGTCGGAAGTTCAAGAACCGTATCCAGGTAACTGCGGAGCACGGAATTTTCCGAGGAACCGAACGGCATTTTATTCATGCGGTCGCAGTCTTTGAGCAGTTTTTCCTTGATTTCATCCGAAAAGGCGGACGTCTTGATGCGTTCGACATAGCCGTTTTCATCCTGTTCTTCGGCAGAATCGCCGAGTTCTTCCCGGATGACCTTCATTTGTTCCTTTAAGAAATATTCGCGTTGGTTATCCTCCAAGCGTTCGCGCACCTTGGAATGAAGCTCGTTCTTGAATTCAAGAATCTTGCTTTCGCTGTTTAACAGCTCCACCAATGTCTCCAACCGGCGGAACGGGTCGATTTCCTCTAAGACGCGTTGTTTGTCGCGAAAGTCGAAAAGAACGTTCGAGGCAATAAAATCGGCAAGCATTCCGGGGTCAGTGATCGCGCCGACCGAGGCAATAATTTCCGGCGACATTTTCGGCAACAGCTTGATATGATTTTCAAAGGTGGCAATGGCTTCGCGGCGGAGTGCCTCACCCTTGACGCCGCCGTTATCGGTAACGACAACGTTTTTGATGAGCACCCGGGCACGCAGAAAATCGTCGCCGTCGATGATCTCGGTGTATTCGGCGCGGCTCTTGCCTTCGATGAGAACGCGGTAATTGCCGTCGGGCAGCTTGATGGACTGCTTGATGCGCGCGGTGATACCGGTGGTGGCAAGGGTGACGGCATCGCTGTTCTCGGCTTCTTCGAGAACGGATAAAAAGACGGTGTTTTCGTAAGAAGCGGCGGCTAAGAGCGCCTGAATCGATTTTTTGTTATTGATCTCAAAGCTTGTCGGAATGCCGGGAAAAATGACAAGTCCGCGAAGCGGTATAACGGGATAGACGCCGTTTTCAACTTTTTCTATGTATTTTGACATAAGTTCTCCTTGGGATTGAATATCTGTATCTTAGAAAATATCGGTTATTTTTTGGTTTCCTTGCTCTTTTTGAACGAAAATTTGGATTCTGTTCCGTGTGCAAGGCGCGAGAGGTTGGCGTGGTGCTTGACAATGACGATGACGGCTATGATAAAAGCGCAAAGGAAAGCAAAGCCGCTGCCGGAGGCGATCGTCTGATTGCCGAAACAGGTGTAGAAGGTGAGGAGCGGAAATACCGCAGCCCCAAGCACCGAGCCGAGCGAAATATAACGGGTGAGCAGGACGCTTAAAAGAAATACGCCTAAAACGCATAAGAAAGCGAGCGGATTGAGCACTAAAATCGCGGCGGCGGCGGTTGCAACGCCTTTGCCGCCCTTGAAGCCGAAAAAGACCGGAAAAACGTGTCCGACAACACAGCCGAGCGCGGCCGCGTAGCCGCCGTAGTACAGTCCCATAATCAGTGCGCCGATTACTACGGCAACGACGGCTTTCAGCATATCGCCGAGAATGGTAAGGCCTGCCGCTTTGTTGCCATAGGTACGCATCATATTGGTCGTACCGGCGTTTTTACTGCCGTGCTTGCGGATATCGTCTTTATACATTTTGCCCGATAAAATCAAGGCGAAATTCAGACTGCCGAGCAGATAGCCGATGAGTGCGCAAAGCACGATTCCGGCGACAAGCATGGCAAAGCCGGCTGTGGAGTCCATGTGTGTGATGAGGGTGGCAAGAAAACCTTGGTTGAAAAGTGTAAACATATTTTATTTGTCTCCGTTTTCGGTTTTGTAAGTGTCAACCGGTTCTTCGCGCGGCGTGCCGTCATCGTTCAAGCCTTTTTTGGCGAGAGCGCGGTTGCAGAGGTAAGAGATGAAGTCGTAGATCAAAGCGAAGATCGGTACGGCAAGAAGCAATCCGACCACGCCCATGAGCGATCCCATGATAAGCAGGGAAAAGACCACCCAGAATGAGGAAAGTCCGATTTTCTGTCCGATAATCTTCGGTCCGATCAGGTTTCCGTCAAGCTGTTGCAGGACTAAGATGAACACGCCGAACCAGACTGCTTTGATCGGGTTGTCGAGTAAGATAATGAAAATCGAGGGAATGGCGCCCATAAACGGGCCGAAATAGGGGATGACGTTAGTCACACCCACGACCACGCTGACCAATGGCGTGTAGGGAATCTGCAAAATTGTCATGCCGAAAAAGCAAAGCACGCCGATAATCAGCGAATCAATGATCTTGCCGCTGACAAAGCCGCCGAATGTGACATGCATTTTGCGCACGCCTGTAATAATCGTTTCCGCAGAACTTTTCCGGAAAATGGCATAGAGCAGCTTTTTGGATTGTCTTGCAAAGCGTTCCTTGTCGGCAAGCATATAAATGGAGATGATAAAGCCGAGCACGAAATTCCAGACCTGCGCGGCAATGTCGGTCAACACCGAAATCAGTTTCGGCGTATAGGCGGTGACGGTATTGTACAGCTTTTCAAGCCAATCGACGAGGTTGTTTTCCGTGTTGCTCAAAAAGTCGCTGACCGCTTGGGAAGAGAAGAAAACAGTATCTTCCAGCTGGATGTCAAGCCGGCTTTCGACGGCTTGGATATATTTCGGGAAGTTTGTCATCAGCTTTTGACCGCTGAGCCACAGTTGCGGCCCGATGATGTAAAAGAAAAGCGCTAAAAAAGCAACGGCAATCAGATAGGTGCTGATCAGCGAGCAGGCCTTGACGCCTTTGGAGGACGGCTTTTTCTTTTTGGCGAACAGCTTGGCAAAGCCGCCTGTACAGGCTTTATAGATAGGGTTGAGAATGTAAGCGATGGCAAAGCCGTAGAAAAACGGATTCAGGGTATTCAAAACCGTGCGCAGTGCCTTGCTTAAATTATCCCAATAGATGATGACGAGAATGTAGGATACAAGGATAGCGGCGACAATCAGAACGTATGCCGCGATGGTGTTGTATTTTTTGTTGAATTCGGGTTTCATTCCGTCACGTCCTTTGAGATAAGATAAGGGGGCTTATGAATCAATTTACAGAGTATTATAGCACACCTTGCGGCGCATTTCAATAGAAATCGGGTTATTTCCTTATTATTTATGTAAAATTTTATTCTTTCATACCGTTTTTTTGAGAAACGCGCCGCTTTCTTGACGACCTTATACGAAAATTTGACGAAAACTCTTGACAAACCGGCAGAAATGTGATATACTGCTTTTACCTCTGTTGGAGGAGTTTTTTTGTTATGCGCTTTTTTGCGGGATTTTGCTTTTGTTTCCGGCAGAAAGATGCGGCAAAAACGGCCTTCGTCGAGGGAGGTAAAACCTTAAATTTACCGGGAGGTGTACAGAATGAGAGTGAAAATAACACTCGTTTGCAGCGAATGCAAGCAAAGAAATTACGACTCTACAAAAAACAAGAAGAACGATCCTGACCGTCTTGAACTGAAAAAGTATTGCCGGTTCTGCCGTAAACACACCCTTCACAAAGAGTCCAAGTAAGGATTCACAAGTATAGTAAGGAGGATTTTTCATGGCGGAAGAAACAAAGGTTCAAAAGCAATCCAAAGTTTCCAAGTTTTTCAAAGACTATAAGAGCGAATTCAAAAAGATCGTATGGCCGTCCAAGGACGACACGCTCCGCATGAGCGCCGTGGTTATTGCGGCGATTGTTGTGGCGAGCGTTGCGATTTTCTTACTTGATCTCGGCTTCTCCAATGCGTTTGCCGCGCTTGGCAGACTGATTTAAGCGAGGTCTGTCATGTCGAACGAACAAGCAGCGCTCTGGTATGTGATCCACACATATTCCGGTTATGAAAACAAGGTGGCTGCCAACATCGAACGTATGGTTGAAACGCGCGGACTCGAAAATCTGATTTTTGAAACGCGTATTCCGACTGAGATCTTAGTTGATTCCGAAGAGGAAGCAGATGAGTATCGCAAAACCGACGATTATGTCGATGAGGACGATACCGATTCCGAGACGGAAAACGGCGACGATTATACCGAGGATGAAGAAAACGCCCCCAAAAAGCGTAAAACCGGAAAGCCGACGGAACACAAACTGTTCCCGAGCTATGTTCTCGTAAAAATGATCATGAACGATGAAACCTGGCATATTGTCCGCAATATCCGCGGCGTGACGGGCTTTGTCGGCCCCGGAAGCAAGCCGGTGCCGCTTACCGACAAGGAAGTGGAGGCGCTTGGCGTCGAGGTTCATGTCCGCAAGCCTGCCTACGCAGTCGGCGACAGCGTCATGGTCGTTGCCGGTCTTATTGCCGGTTCTATCGCAACCGTCGAGGAGATCGATGAAACTGCGGGACGTATCAAAATCAAGGCCAATATCGGCGGCAGAGAAACAGCCGTGGAGCTTGACGCAAACGAAGTAGAGCCGTTGAAGTCATAACACGCCCTCACGCCGGTTTGTTACAAAAGCAAAAAACATCAAAAATCTAAAAAAGTCTGTGGCTTGCTATCCGGATTGCCAGACGGATAGGTGCGCGGCTTTTGTCCGGTTTCGTCCGGACGGACGGCAGATGCCGTCAGTGGGAGGAACTCTGTTCCGAAATCTTTTTACCACATTCGGAGGTGTAAATTAACATGGCAAAGAAAATTACAGGCTATATCAAGCTTCAAATCCCGGCAGGCAAGGCGCTCCCCGCACCGCCGGTCGGTCCTGCGCTCGGTCAGCACGGCGTTAACATTGCCGGTTTCTGTAAAGAATTCAATGAGCGCACCAAGAAAGACATGGGTCTTATCATTCCGGTTATTATCACGGTTTATGCAGACCGTTCTTTCACCTTTATTACCAAGACTCCGCCGGCAGCTGTTCTTATCAAGAAAGCTCTCGGTCTTGAAAGTGCGTCCGGTCAGCCGAACAAGAACAAGGTCGGTCAGCTCACCAAAGAGCAGGTCAAGCAGATCGCCGAAACCAAAATGCCCGATCTCAACGCTTCTTCCGTCGAATCTGCCATGAGCATGATCGCGGGTACTGCTCGCAGCATGGGCATCACTGTGGAAGAATAAGGGAGGTAAACGGACATGAAAAAGGGAAAGAAATATCTTGAAAGCGCAAAGCTGGTTGACAAATCCAAGCTTTACGATACTGCTGAGGCTTTTGACGTTCTGTGCAAGACCTCGGTTGCTAAATTTGATGAAACGGTTGAAGTTCACATCAAGCTCGGCGTTGACTCCCGTCACGCAGACCAGCAGGTTCGCGGTGCGGTCGTTCTTCCGCACGGTACCGGTAAAACCGTCCGTACTCTTGTTTTCGCCAAGGGCGATCACGCTAAGGAAGCCCAAGAGGCTGGCGCAGATTACGTTGGCGCAGAAGAATATGTTGCCAAGATCCAGCAGGAAAACTGGTTTGATTTCGACGTTATCATCGCTACTCCCGATATGATGGGTATTATCGGTCGTCTCGGTAAGGTTCTCGGCCCGAAAGGTCTCATGCCGAACCCGAAAGCCGGTACGGTTACCATGGATGTCGCCAAGGCTGTCAATGACGCCAAGGCCGGTAAGATCGAATACCGTCTCGACAAGCAGAACATTATCCACTGCCCGATCGGTAAGGCTTCTTTCGGCAAGGAAAAGCTTGCTGAAAACTTTGACGCTCTCATCGGTGCTGTTGTAAAGGCAAAGCCGGCTGCTGCAAAGGGTCAGTACATCAAGACCTGTGCAGTTGCTTCTACTATGGGCCCGGGCATCAAGGTCAACACGGCCAAGTATCTTTAATTGATTTTTAATTAAAAAGTGAGAGTCCGCGGAATCTTCATTCCGCGGACTTTTCGTTTCTGCCCGCTCACGCAGTCATGCAAACAGCGACATCGTCGTTTTTTGTCAAATTTATGCAAAAGCGCTTGCAATATTGCAAATAATGTGTTATAATATATGAAAAGTTTTTAATGCATTAGCATTGGAAAATTACAGTTTTAGAGGAGCTTTATTATGGAACGTGAAAAACTCGGTTCAAGACTTGGCTTTATCCTGCTTTCAGCCGGATGTGCCATCGGCTGCGGAAATGTATGGAAGTTTCCGTGGATGTGCGGCCAATACGGCGGCGGCGCATTTCTGCTGATTTATTTGATTTGTCTGATTGTACTCGGAATTCCGGTCATGACCATGGAATTCTCTCTCGGACGCGCATCCCAGGCAAGCGCGGTACGTATGTATCATAAACTGGAAAAGCCCGGTACAAAATGGCACATTCACGGATATGTGGCGTTACTTGGCAATATTTGCCTTATGGCGTTTTACACGGTCGTCTGCGGTTGGATGATCTACTACTTCGTCAAGTTCTTGACCGGTTCCAATGCAAACATTGGTTTCGTGCCCATGATTACCAACCCTACGATTAATGTTACTTATCTGGCAGTTACGGTTATTTTAGCGTTCGGCATTCTTTGCTTTAATCTGCAAAATGGTTTGGAACGCGTCACCAAATACATGATGGTGATTCTTTTCGTTCTTATGATTGTTCTTGCCGTACACAGCGGTTTGCTTTCCGGTGCGGCAGAGGGACTCAAATTCTATCTTGTTCCGAATCTTTCCGCTATTACCGGTGAAGTCATTGTTGCGGCCATGAACCAGGCTTTCTTTACGCTGAGTCTCGGTATGGGTTCAATGGCAATTTTCGGCAGTTATGTCGGAAAGGATCATTCGCTCCTTGGCGAATCGCTGAACGTTATTCTTTTGGATACGTTTGTTGCGGTTGTGGCAGGTCTTATCATTTTCCCGGCTTGCTTCACGTTTAATGTTGAGGTTGGCGCCGGACCGAGTTTGTTATTCGACACGATGGCGTCGGTATTCAACAATATGGCCGGCGGACGTTGGTGGGGAGCAATGTTCTTCCTGTTTATGGTTTTCGCATCGCTTTCGACCGTGCTTGCGGTATGTGAAACCATTATAGCCTGTGTACGCGAAATGACCGGTTGGAAAAGACCGGCTGCCTGCCTTGTCTGCGGTATCGGCATTTTCCTTCTGGCACTTACAACGGCACTCGGTTACAGCACGTTTTCCGGTTTTGTTCCGTTCGCCGAGGGCAGTGCTTGGCTTGACCTTTGGGACTTTATTGTCAGCACGAATATTTTGCCGCTCGGTTCGCTGGTTATTGCCGTATTCTGCTGCAACAAGCGTTACGGTTGGGGCTGGGAGGCTCTCAAAGCGGAGGCCAACGAGGGCAACGGCCAACGAGGGCAACGGTTTAAAGGTGAAAGACTGGATGCGTCCGGTGTTCGCCTATGTTGTACCGGTGGTTATCCTTTTGCTTTACGTTTATGGACTCGCAACCTTCAACTGGCGTTAAAGTGTGTTCGTACACAAAGCTTTTTCCGATAGATCTGTCAGTGCCCGGTGTGTTTGAAAGCGTGTGGCACAAGGGATAGGTTTATTTCGTGTCGCAAAACATAGTTTTGCGACACGCGCGTTATAAAAGAGGTGTTATGCGTTTGATCCAAAGCTACAAAACCGTTGAAAAAGAGTTTGCCGAAGCGTCGTTTGTAGAGAAAAAATCGGAATTTATCGGTTATGCCGCACGCGTCGAATCGGAAGAAGAGGCAAAGGGCTTTATCGAACGCATACGCTGCAAGCATTCCGACGCGACGCACAACTGCTATGCGTATTTGCTCAAAGGCACGGGCCTTTCGCGCTTTTCGGACGACGGAGAGCCGGGCGGCACGGCCGGAATGCCGATTTTGGAGGTCATCAAGCGCGAGGGCGTTTCCGATGTTTGTATCGTGGTGACACGCTATTTCGGCGGCATTCTGCTTGGGGCAGGCGGACTTGTACGCGCTTATGCCAAAGGCGCCAAAATCGCATTGGAGGCAGCGGGGCAGGCGACGTTTGTGCCTTATACGGCGTTTAAGACAGAGGTGGATTATGCCGGATACGAAAAAGTTATGCATGATTTGCCCAAATTCGGTGTTGTCTGCGACAACACGGAGTTTGCCGCCGGTGTGACGCTGTTTCTTCGCGCCAAGGAAGAAAATTTTGAGCGGTTTCGGGCATTCTTAGCCGATCTGACGTCAGGGCGTGCGGTCTGTACGGTGACAGGCTCGGCATTCGGAAAGGAAACTTGAAACAATTCCCGGCAAAGGCATACAGGAGGAAGTATGAAATTTGAGTTTACCGACGCGCAAAGCAAAGCTCTTGCGGTCGGAGATTATTCGTTACTTGTTGCGGCAGGAGCCGGAAGCGGAAAAACGCGTGTGTTGATCGAACGTGTGGTACGGCGCTTATTACAGCCTGCCGCCGGAAAAGCGACTGACATCACGCGTTTTTTGATTGTTACGTTTACCAACGCTGCCGCCGGCGAGCTTTGCGAACGTATCCGAAAGGCGCTCACCGAGGCGGTGGAGAATGCGCCGGACGCCGCGACAAGGGCGGCGGCTGTAAAGAATCTTGCGCTACTGCCGCAGGCAAAGATCTGCACGATCGACTCGTTCTGCTATGATTTCGTGCGCGCACATGCGGAACGTCTGGATTTGCCGTCCAAATTGCGCATTGCCGACGAGACGGAAATGGATGTGTTAATGGATGGCATTCTGGACGCGCTGATTGAAGAAAAAATGGCGGAAAGTGAAAAGAACAGGCGTGAGGGGAAAGAAGATTATTTTCTCACGGTTTATGATATGTTTTCTGCGCCGCGCGACGACAACGCCTTTATCAAGACGTTAAAAAGCGTATACGGCGCGCTGTTGCACCGTCCGTCGCCGAAGGAATTCTTGGAAAAAGCCTGTGCCTTGTATCGGGAGGGAGAAAACGCAGAAGAGCCGTTTGATACGGTTTACGGAAACGGCATGAAAGCGGTTCTGCAAAAGGCTATCTCCCAAGCAGTTTTGGTGCTTGAAAACGGGCTTTTGACCTGTGACAGCGACGAGCAGATGCACAAGACGATTTCGCCGGTTCTCGAAAATGACAGGGAGACCTTGAAAAATCTTGCTTCCAGCGCAGACGCCGGTTTTCGGGCGACGACGGAGTATTTTTCCGGCTTGGAATTCAAACGTGCGCCGTCCGTCAAAAAAATGGAAAATCCGGAGGCGCCTTTGCTTATGGCGCGCCGCAGGAAAGCGCTTGACAAAATCAAGGCATTAAAAAAACGATATTTTTCGGTTTCCCCGGAGTTGTTCCGTTTGTGTGCGGCAGACTGTCTGCACGTGGCGGAAGTGTTGAAAGAACTGCTCTTAAAAACCGAGGAGCGGCTATGGGAGGTCAAGCGTTCTCACGGCGTTTTAAGCTTTTCGGATGTGGAGCGGCTGACATTGAAACTGCTTTACGACGACCCGGCGGCGACGGTTCCGAGCACTTTGGCTGACGCTGCGGCAAGCTCCTTTGACGAACTGTACATTGACGAATACCAGGATGTTGACCCGATTCAGGATCGCATTTTTCTCGCCCTCTCGCGAAAAACGCCGGACGGAACGGAATGCGGCCGCTTTTTGGTAGGCGACGCGAAACAGAGTATTTACGGTTTCCGCGGTGCAACGCCGGAAATTTTTGTCGGCTACCGCGATACGTTTGCACCGTGCGATGCGGACGGCGAGCCGTGCCGGAAGCTTTTCATGTCTGACAATTTCCGTTGTTCGCAAAGCGTGATCGATTTCACCAATGCGGTTTTTGAAAAGGTGTTCGATCATTACGACAGCAACGAGCGGCTCATCTGTTCGCGTGCCGACAAAGCGGCCCTGCAAGAGCCGGTACATCTCCTTTTATGCAACACGGACGCGCTTGAAGATACAGTCAAAGAAAACCGTCAGCTTGCCGAGGCGCAGACGCTGTACCGGGAGATTCTGTCGATCTTAAACGATCCGGACGCCAAAGACACGTTGGGAAAGCATTATACGCTTTCGGATATGGCGATACTCACTGCCAAATGGGATTCGGCGCGGATGTTGGAACGGTATTTTTCCGAACGGAATCTGCCGGTTGTCTGTGAAAAGGGAGAGAGCTTTTTCGAGCGGCGCGAAATAAGGCTTGCGCTTGCGGTTCTTGCCGTGGCGGACAATCCGCAGAAAGATATACCGCTTGCCGGAGTGCTCCGTTCCCCAATCGGTGGCTTTGATGACGACGAACTTGTGAAGATCCGGCGGAAAGCCAAGGACAAGTCGCTGTATGAAGCGTTATGCGGCTTTTTTGAGGAATCGGACGAGAAGAGCGGGTTAAAAGAAAAAGCCGGGCGTTTCCTATCGCTTTTATCCGAACTCCGGGCGGCCGCGCGCGGTTGCGGCGCATCGGAATTCCTGCGCAAAATGTATGCGCTTACCGATTTGCCGGCTATCTGCGCGGCAGGGGACAAAGCGCTCTTCGGAAAGCTTTCGCCCGAAGCGCGCAAGAAAAATCTCATGCTGTTATACGATAGGGCGCGTGCGTTTGACAGCACGGTGTTCCGCGGCATTTCTGCGTTTTTGGATTACATGAACGACATAAAAGCAGGCGGTGAGATGAAAAGCTGTGCCGACACGTCGGGCGGCATCCGCATTATGACGATCCACCGTTCCAAGGGCTTGGAATTTCCGATTTGTTTTTTGTTCAACATTGACAGAGACCAATCTTCGGTCAAGGACGTTTGCTTTTTATCCGACGCGTACGGCATGACGTTCAAGCTGAAAGGCTATGCCGACATCCGCTCGGTGGCAGGAAACGACGGGTTTGTGGCGGCGGATACGCCGTTCAAGAATCTGGCGGCTGAGGAGCTTGCGGCAAGCGAGACCGAGGAATACAAGCGGCTTTTGTATGTGGCTTTGACGCGCGCAAGGGACAGACTGTATCTGACGGCATCCCCGCGCCCGGTCAAGCCGCAGAATGGCGGAGAGGCAACCTCTCTTGCACCGGTTCTTGACGCGGCGGCAGATGCGGATGGCATGCTTGCGGAGGGCGACACGTTTTTGGATTGGATATTCGGCTATGCGGCTGAAAACAAAGCGTTTGAAACGCTTGCCGCCCATCCGGATATTTCTCAGACGGCGACCTTTGCGGACGAAACCGGACGGGTGTTTTTCGATATCCGCACGGTTCTTTGTACCCAGGAACCGGAGCAGCCGCTTTCGGAGGAATCCGTGACGGAAACTGCGCAGACGGCGTTTGAGCCGGATGAAGTGCTCCTTGAAAAGATCCGGACGTCGATTGCGACGCGCAAAGCTCAACTTGACCGGATATCCGCTGTGCCGCCCAAATTGACGGTTTCTCTTTTGAAAGAGGGACTGATCGATTACGAAGATGCGCCGCTTGCGGTGCTTGGTGAACGCCAGATTCGTGAAGTGCCGGACTTTATCCGGGAATCGGAGAAAAAAAACGCGGCCGAACGCGGCACCGCCATGCATGTTTTCATGCAGTTTGCCGATTTTGCGGCGTGTGAAACAAAGGGCGCAAAAGCCGAAGCGAACCGGTTGACCGACGAGGGATTTCTGACGGCGGCACAGTTGGAGTTATTGGATTTCGAGCGTTTGGACGGCTTTTTCCAAACACCGTTGTATAAACGAATCCGTTCGGCACGCAGCATTTACCGTGAACTGCGGTTTAATCTCAAAGTTCCGGCCAATGAGGTGCTTTCCGGTGTTCCGCAAACAGAGGACTTTGTGTTGGTGCAGGGCGTTATCGACTGCTTTATCGAAGAGGCGGACAGCAGTTTTACGGTTATCGATTTCAAGACAGACCGAGTCGGAAAAGGCGATGAGCAAATACTGATCGACCGATATTCCAATCAATTGGCACTTTACTGCCGGGCAGTGGAGGATATGACCAAAGCGCCGGTCAAGCAGGCGTTTCTGTTCTCGTTCCATTTGATGAAAGAAATTCCGCTTGATACAAAGCACCTGCGATTCGGAAAGATTTAGGCGGTTTTAACAAATACAAAGCGGTTCTTTTGGCGAAAATCCCATATTTACAAATGCGTTCCGGCATGATACAATGGGTGTTGGAGAGAGTTCGTTTATAAACGAAAGGCGGAAATATCAATGATTTCTACAAAATTTATCAAGGCGACAAACGCTTTCGCCACCTACGAAAAGCCGGTAAACGCGCCGTACATACGAAAAACGTTTGCTTTGGAAAAAAAGCCGGACAAAGCGACGGCAACCCTTACATCAACCGGATTTTACCGGTTTTGGGTCAATGGAACGGAACTTACCGCATCACGGCTTGCTCCGTGTATCACCAATCCCGATGATATCATTTTTTATGATACTTATGATGTGACAGACTATCTGACAGAGGGAAAAAACTGCTTTGCTTTCTTACTCGGCAACGGAATGTCCAACAACATCGGCGGTTTTATCTGGGATTTTGAAAAGGCGCTGTTCCGTTCTGCTCCCAAGCTGGCGTTTGGTTTTGAGGCTGAAATCGGCGAGCAAAAAATGAGTTTTGAAGCGGATGAAAGCTTCAAATGCGCACCGTCGCCCATCTATTTTGACGATCTTCGGAGCGGTGAATTTTACGACGCTACCAAAGAAACAGACGACTGGAATTTACCCGGTTTTGACGACAGCGGGTGGTGCGCGGCTCTTCCGACCGATCCGGCACGCGGCAAAACGTGCTATAACGATACCGACAAGATCGTTGTCACCAAGGAATTGAAGCCGGTAAAGATTTATGAGGGCTATCAGATGCCGATCCAATGCCCGGAGGCTATCCGTCCGGACGCCAAAGAAATTTCCCAAAAGACGTTTTACAAACCGGAGGCAGACGAAAAAGGCTATGTTTTTGAATTTTCCGAAAACACGGCTTGTGTGCCGCGTCTAAGGATCAAGGGCAAAAAAGGGCAAAAAATCATTTTACAGGCGTCGGAATATTGTGAGGCAGACGGCGGCGTTTGCTATGAAAACATTCAGAGGTTCTATCCGTTCGGTTTCTGCCAGAGAGATATTTATATCTGCAAAGGCGAGGGCGTGGAGGAATATATTCCGTCGTTTACCTATCACGGGGCACGCTACTTCTTCTTGATCGGTGCGGAAAAAGAACAGATTTCAGACGAGACGGTTACCATGCTGGTGCAGAACAGCGACATAGCCGAACGCGGCAATTTCTCTTGCTCTGACCGCATTGCAAACGCTTTACAGCGCAACGCACGTATCAGCGACCTTGCCAACTTTGTCTATTTTCCGACCGATTGTCCGCACAGGGAAAAGAACGGTTGGACGGGCGACGCAGGCATGTCGGCTGAACACATGATACAGAATCTTGCTGTGGAGCACAGCTGGAAACAATGGTTGAAGATGATCTGCGCCGCCCAGCGTGAGGACGGTGCGCTTCCGGGCATCATTCCGACCAGCGGTTGGGGCTATGCCTGGGGCAACGGGCCGGTCTGGGATCAGGTGATCGTGGAACTGCCGTATCAGGCGTATATTTACCGCGGTAATAAAGAATTGTTTGAGCTTTGTTCGACGGCGGTCATGCGCTATCTCAATTATATTGCCAAGCGCCGCAGTCCGGACGGCAGTATCTGTATCGGTCTTGGCGACTGGTGTCATGCCATGCGTGCCGGAGGTTCCAACCATGTCTGCCCGACAGAGGTTTCCGACACGATTACCTGCGTCAATATCTGCCGCAAAGCGAAATTTTTATTTGACGTATGCGGCATGAAAGCGCAAAGCGTCTTTGCCGACACCCTCGGCAAAGAACTCCTCGCGGCTGTGCGCGGCCGGATGATCGATTACGATACCATGACCATGCGCGGAACGTGTCAGGCGGCGCAGGCGATGGGACTGTACTATGACATTTTTGAAAAGGGCGAAAAGCCGGAGGCATACCGCCGGCTTCTGGAATTTGTACACGAGGCGGATGATCACTTTAACTGCGGCATGATCGGAGTGCGCATCTTATTCCGCACACTGGCGCTTCACGGCGACGCAGAGCTTGCCTACAAGCTCATTACGCGCACAGACGCGCCATCTTACGGTATTTGGGTGGATAAATTCGGTCTTGTTTCCAATCCGGAGACATTCAATGCGACGGTCAACGGTTATGAGACTTCGCTCAATCATCACTTTATGTCGGACATTTCCGGGTTCTTTATCCGCCATATTGCAGGGCTTGAAGTTAATCCGCACAAGGACAATCCGGCCTATATCCGCGTCAATCCGGCCTTTATTCCGACGCTTGACAATGCATCGGCCTTCTATGAGACGGTTGCCGGAAAGGTGAGTGTTTCATGGGTACGAGAGGGGGACGAGATTAAGCTTACGGTGGAAAAGGCAGACGGAGTGGCTGGCGAGGTGGCGTTGCCAAACGGTTATATTTTCACGAAGCGTTCCGACCGTCCGGACTATGAGACAGTGGACAGACGCCTGTCGCCGCTTGGAAATGCGGTATACACGATCCGCAAAAAGGCATAGGCAAGGGCTGTTTGCCCTTAGGTTGCACACACTTTTCTTTTAAGAAAAGTGTGTGGGAAAAGAATGCAAATTTGTGCGCCCGATGGTTTTACCATCGGGCGTTTGCTGTTTTTTCCGGAAAGCCCGGAAAGAGTGCTTTTCGTTTCTCGAAAAGCCTGGAAAGAGACTCTTAGGGAAATTTGATTTTTCCCGAAAATTTCCCTAAGGGACAATATACGTACTTTTCGTTTCGCTAAAAGCAAGAAAGGAGACGGTTTTTGTGTTACTTTTTCGCTTGTACGAAAAAGTAACCAAAAAGTACACCGAGGGCGGCGGCCCTCTGGACTCCCGGGGTGCGGTTCAAAACCCGTGCGGCGGAATTATTGGTGAAATTTGAAAGGTTCAGTGCATTAAGATTTTTTGCAAAAGTTTGTTAGTGCGCAAAACGCACGGCCATGTTTTGAACCGGTGCGAAAGGGTGACTGCGGATAAAGCGCAGAATCGGGTTTTGTGGACAATCGAAAGTGTTGTGCGGGCTTGCCGCCGCAAACAGTTGTTTAAAAGAGAAACTGCACGTTATCTTTGGTGCAGTGGGAGTGGAAAATTGGCGTAGGTTGGTGGAAAAGTTGGAGCAAAATCAAGGCTTAGCATAACACAAACGGGATGTGGGCTGGTGGAAAGTTTGGCGCAAAACCATGGCTTGGGGGTACCTCAAAGCCATGCGGACAGGTAAAAAAATTTTGATTCCTCCGAAATGCGTTTCTGTGCAGAAAACTTGAAATTTTGCATTCTCACCTGAAACTATCCCTTTTTCGGTAAATAACTTTCTGTTCGCAAAAAAATCTCTCACCAAGCTTTTCTTTTCCTGTAAAGCTATAATCTGTTGCTCAAAATAACAACTTTCTACCAAACTCCCCCATTTTATGAAACACATAACCTACTGTCCGCCCAAATCAGAGCCTGCCTTTTTATAAAAACTCGCAAATCCTTACGCAGTAAAACCGCCGTCTCGCACCGGTTCAAAATACTCCGAGCGGTATGGCACAAGGTTGCAAATTTTCGTAGAAGTTTTCTGATAGATACATAGCTTGCGGTTTAGCAAGTAATCCACCGCTCGGAATTTTGAACCGCTCCCCGGGAGTCGGGAGGGTCGCAACCCTCGCGGCTGCTTTTTGGTTCTTTTTGCAGAAGCAAAAAGAACGTAAAAATGTCTCTTTTGGTTACTTTTTCGTACAAGCGAAAAAGTAACATTAAAACCGTCCCTTATATGCTTTTCGCGAAACGAAAAGCACTCTTTCCAAGTCTTTTGGAAACTTTTCGAGAAAAGAAAAGTTTCCCTAAGAGCCTTTTTCCGGGCTTTTCCGGAAAAGTAACAGACCCACGATGGTTTGAGTATGCAAACCATCGTGGGTCAAATTCAAATTCTTTTGCTCCGCTTTTCTTTTAAGAAAAGCGGACGAGGTTTAAGGGCGAGCAGCCCTTATATTTGAAAGCCGGATGTGGTGGACGCCTTGTCTACCGGATAGAGAATCTTTAATTGGTTGATCTTGCTCTGAATGGCCTTTTGCTGGCGTTCCTTGTATATCATCTGTTTGATCTGATCCTTGATGTCGGCAAATTCAAAAGGCTTTGCAGCGTTTTTGCTGTTGAGCTTGATCAAATGATACCCAAACTGCGTCTTGACCGGGCCTTTCACTTCTCCCTCATTCATAGAGAAAACAGCTTGATCAAATTCGGGAACCATTTGTCCGCGCGTGAATTCGCCAAGATTGCCGCCGTTTTCGCTCGACGGGCAGGAGCTGTGCTTTCTTGCGGCATCCTCAAACGAAATTTTTCCGGCGTTGATGTCGTTTAAAAGTTCGGTTGCCTTTTCGGCGGAATCGACTAAAATATGGCTTGCATTGACGGTGTCGCCCGAAACAAATTTTTCCTTGTGCTCTTCAAAATAGGCTTTTGCTTCTTCGTCCGTCACCGGCTTTACGGTTTCGAGAACCTTGGCCATGGCGAAGTTGACAAGCATGTCCTCTTTGACTCTTTCAAGCTGTGCCTTGAATTCCGGCGAATGCTCATAAAGATTCTTGCGAGCGTCGGCCAGAAGAAGCTTGTTGGAGATGAGCTGTTCGAGAATGACGGCGCGTCCTTGGGGATTATCATAGTTTTGTCCGCGTGCGGCAAGCTCGCCTATCATGCCGGATACCTCTGATTCGGTGATGGGACTGCCGGCTACGGTTGCTAAAATTTTGTCGTTCATGGGGGAGATCCTTTCTTTGGATATTGTTTTTGGAAACTTCTATAATGATACAATAAAAATATCTGTTTGTCAAGAATAAGGGCGAAAAACACTTGAAAGAATGGCTGTTCCGGAAAATTCCGGCTGACATGTCAACTGCTTTCGGAAGTAGCGGAAATTACCGCCTCTTTTTTACCGATTTCGCCGTATTTCCATATATTTTGCAGTGACAAAACCGCCTGTTTTCGATTATAATATTAAAAAAGGCGCCGTGCAGGGAACTTTTGCGGCACTGCGCCCAAAGCGGAAAGGCAGGTTTTGTTCGATCTATGGAATTCATCCTCGTCAATTCGGTAAAATTAAAAATTATGCTGTCATCGCAGGACATGAAAGAATTCGGACTTTCGGGAAACGCTCCCGAAGATTCCGGCTTTTCGCGCACAGCGTTAAGACGGCTTCTTGACCGTGCCCATACCGAAACCGGGTTCGATACAAAGCACGCCAAGATCTATGTACAGGCTTTTCCGGCGCCTGACGGGAGCTGTGAACTGTTTTTAACGCGCCGGAGCCGGATCCTGCCCGAGCCGGAGGAGGAAAAGAGCGTTTTTCGCAAAAAATATCGCTTTTCCGGCGACGACCGCGGTCGGAAAGAATACATAGCCGTGTCCAAAGAGATCGATGACTTAGCCGACCTGTGTGTGCGCATGCATAAAGGAGACTTCCGCGGTGAATCGGCGTTGTATATGCTTGACGATTGTTATTATCTGTGGATCTGCTTTCCGCGCAGATTGCCTAGCTTTATACAGAACGCAGAGAATTTCCCTGATGACGAGGCGGATCGTTTTTCTTATCTCGGCGAATATGCCGATGTTGTTTTTGCCGACCGCATGACGTTTGCAAAGCTTTCGGAACACGGAAAAAATCTGATTTCTGAAAAGGCTGTGGAAACTTTATGGGGAGCCTTCTCCGGGACTTGATTTTTTCATCAAAACCATGTATACTGTTTATAGCGATTATACAAACGAGTTTTTCAGCTTTGATTTTGAGAAAAACGGAAAAAACGGAGAACTGCGGCGCATGAACGACAGCTTGGAAAGTAAAAACAAAGAAATCGAAACGGAATGGGCGGCGCTTGAACAGAAGTGCGCGGACTGCACAGGCTGTTCCTTATACAAAACAAAGACAAACACGGTATTCGGCTGCGGAAACAGAAATTCGCGTATTATGTTTATCGGCGAAGCGCCGGGCGAGAGCGAGGATTTACAGGGAATTCCGTTTGTCGGTGCGTCGGGACAGTTGCTCGACCGCTATTTTGACGCGGTCGATCTGCCGCGCGAAAGCGTTTATATTGCGAATATTCTTAAATGCCGTCCGCCGCACAACCGCGACCCGCTGCCGGAGGAAGAGGATGTTTGCATCAATCATCTGCGCGCCCAGCTCCGGCTTGTAAAACCGAAAATTTTAGTGTGTCTCGGCCGCATTTCCGCCGGCCGGCTGATTAAGCCGAAATTCCGCATTACTGCCGAACACGGGAAATGGTTTCAAAAGGGCGGTTACGACATGTGCGCGGTCTATCATCCGTCGGCTTTATTACGCGACGCGTCCAAAAGAGAAGATATGTTGATCGATATGCGTGAAATTGCGCGCCGTGTCAAGGCTTTGGAACGCGAAGAAGCGGAAAAGGCGGAGAACGGAGAATCGGTATGACAGAGCGCGGAAAGAAACCGGAGAGTGTCCGGGCGGAGATCCGGAAAAACGGCGAAAAGTCCATGCTTTGGGAATTGGATGGGACGTTGGAGGACGGATTCTTGGTGCGCGAATCGACATTGGAAGAGGGGCGGTTCTGGCCGCCGCACTGGCACGACTATTTGGAGTGGGAGCTGATTACGGACGGGCACGGCACGCACGTTTATAACGGCAAAAGCTATTCGGTCGGCGCCGGAAGCGCGTATCTGATTACCTATGGCGATTTTCATGCTTTGCGTGCGGATACCCAGATTTCGCTTATCAATGTGCGTTTTTCCGAAAGCGTTTTATCCGATGAACTGAACGCGGCGCTTGCAAGAGCGGCCGGGCGGTGCACCGCCGTTTTTCCGGATAGTGAAAGAGAGCGTCTGGCAGAAATATGCAGAAAACTTGCTGCCGAAAAGAAAGCAAAAAAGCCTTTTTATGAGCTGATCTGCCGCGGCCTTTTGAACGACTTGATCGTTTCGCTCTTGCGGCAGTCGGCGTTTGAAAAAGGACGCGTGCCGCATGACCCGTCGCTTGTGCAAAGCGCGGTGGCGCTCATTCTGCGGGATTTCCGAAAGGATCTAACGGTTTCGTCGGTTGCGAAAACGCTATGCGTTTCGGCTAATTATTTAGGTTCGTCGTTCCACAAGGCGACGGGGGTATCCTTTAACGAATATCTGAACCGGACACGCTTGAAATATGCCTGCGCACTGCTTTCTCAAAGCGATATGCCGGTAAAACAGATTGCGTTTGAAGCCGGGTATGCCTCGTCGGAATACTTTTTATACGTCTTTCGCCGTTTCTTTGACATGACGCCGGGCATGTACCGCACTATGGAGCAAAAGCGAGAGGACGACTGTTGATTTTCTTAGTTTTTACCGTGCTTTTCGACTTTACAGTAAAACGGTTTTGCCTTATACTTTTCTTATAAATGCCGCCCGGAAAGGGAGGGCTGAAAGGAAGTAAAAACGATGTTTCAATGGACTTTATGTTATGCGCCGCACGAAAAGTGCAAAAAGGAAAACCCGAAAACTATTGCGGAATTACAGGCGCTCGGATATGAGAGAATCCCGGCGGAAGTCCCCGGAAATTTTGAACTTGACCTGATGCGTGAAAAACGTTTGCCGGATTTGTATTTTTCGACAGACACACTGGAAGCGGAAAAGCTTGAAAGCATGCATGTCTGGTATTATGCGTGCTTTGACATGCCGGAAAAGAGTAACGCCGAGGGCATTCTGCGCTTTGAGGGAATTGACACGGTGGCTGACATTTATCTGAATGGGGTGCTTCGGTGCCAGACGGACAATATGTTCCTGCCATATGAAATAAACGAGGGCTTTCGGCAAGGCAAAAACGAGGTAGTCGTTCACATAAAGCCGGCATGCCTTGCGGCGCGCGGTTACACGCTCCCGGTTTCGAGCCATGCGCTGCCGTACAATTATGCGTCGTTATATTTACGCAAGGCTTCGTACATGTTTGGCTGGGACATCATGCCGCGCATTGTTTCGGCTGGACTTTGGAAAGAGGTAAAACTTCTGCCGCCAGCCAAGAAAGACCGGATAAACGAAGTTTATTTTGTGACCAACCGTGTGGATACGAAAGCGCATACGGCGTCGCTGCGGTTTCACTACCGGTTAGCGCTTGACGGAGATTTTGCACGCGATTATACGGTCAAGGTGCACGGTCAATGCGGCGAAAGTGAGTTCGATTTTAACGCTGTGCCGTGGCACACCGATGGGGCGTTCGATTTTCACATAGAGAACTGCCGGTTTTGGTCGCCGCGTCCGCAAGGCGAGCCGAATTTGTATGCGGTGACGGTCGAACTATATCGGGCAGGCGAATTGTGCGACGTGAAAACAACCGAGCTTGGCGTGCGAACCGTCAAACTTTTAATGACCGAATGTGCCGGAGACGACGGCGAATTCTGCTTTGAGATCAACGGGAAAAAGACGTTTCTTCTCGGCACAAACTGGGTGCCGTTAGACGCATTCCCGTCGCGGTTTGAAAAAAGACTGGACAAAGCGCTTGAAATGTTGGAGGATATCGGCTGCAATGCCGTTCGCTGTTGGGGCGGCGGTGTATATGAATCCGACGAATTTTACAGATTCTGCGACCGAAAGGGCATTGTAGTTTGGCAGGATTTCGGCATGGGGTGCGGCGTATATCCCCAAGAGAGGGAATTTGCCGAACGCCTGGAAAAAGAAATTATCGCAGTAGTCAAGCGTTTAAGAGAACATGCGTGCATCGTTCTGTGGGCAGGCGACAACGAGAACGACCTTGCTTATATGGAGTGGATGGGATACCGCAAAGACCCGAATGAAAACTTCCTGACGCGCGAGACGGTGGCGCGTGCGGTTCATGCGCACGACTATGCGCGTCCGTATTTGGCAAGCTCGCCCTATGTCGGACAGGAGGCCTATAAGACCGGAAAACCGACTAGCGAGGATCATTTATGGGGGCCGCGCGACTATTTCAAGGGCAATTTTTACCGGAACGCACAAAGCCATTTTGCCAGTGAGACCGGGTATCACGGATTCCCGTCGGTTTCGTCGCTGTCGCGCTTTTTGAAGAATCCGGAGGTCATTTTCAAGCCGGACGGCACGCCGACCGACGAATATCTCGTTCATGCCGCCATGATGGAAACCAACCCCAACGGGCCATACTCTTATCGCATCCGCCTTGCCTATTCGCAGGTGGAAACGCTGTTTGGGGGCGCGGCAGACGAGCTTTCGGATTTTGTCAAGCAGAGTCAGATTTCCCAGGCTGAGGCGAAAAAGTATTTTATCGAACGTTTCCGCATCGGCAAATGGAGAAGAACCGGCATTCTATGGTGGAACCTGGTGGACGGCTGGCCGCAGGTCTCCGATGCGATCGTAGATTGGTACTACACAAAGAAGCTTGCGTACCACTACATCAAGCGTTCGCAGGCGCCTGTCTGCTTTATGTTCGACGAACCGGATGAAAAGGGTCTGCTGCGGCTTGTAGGAGTCAATGACTTAGCCGAAGAAAAATCGGTGGCCTATACGGTAAAAGACGTTCTGACCGGTCAGACTGTTTTGACCGGAAAAGCTAAGATACAAGCGGATTCTTCGCAGACGGTTGCATTTCTTCCGGCAGAAAGCGGAATGCATTTCTATCTGATTGAATGGCAGGGCGATGAAAGCGGCCGCAACCACTATACGGCCGGTATGCCGGATATCGATTACAAGACCTATTTAAAGGCGATTGAAACATGCGGCATGGCGCAATTTGAAAATTGACGCCGTGTGGCGAAAAAACAAAGGACTGTAAGGATCAAACATGAAAAAACTCACCGTCGGCATTCTTGCACATGTCGATTCCGGAAAAACAACGCTTTCCGAAGCGCTGTTATATCTTTCGGGATGCCTGCGCGCCTTGGGGCGTGTGGACAAAAAAGACGCGTTTCTTGATAATTATGCCGTGGAGCGCGACCGCGGTATCACGGTTTTCTCCAAGCAGGCAATCTTTACGGCAGAGGACACCGAAATTACGTTGATCGATACGCCCGGCCATTCGGATTTTTCTCCGGAGGCAGAGCGGACGTTATGCATTCTGGATGCGGCGGTTTTGGTTATCAGTGCGTCGGACGGCGTGAACGGATATACGCGCACGTTATGGAAACTGTTGGAACGGCATAGTGTACCGGTGTACATTTTTGTCAATAAGACCGACCTGCCGAATGCCGGACGGGAGGTCCTTTTGGCGGATATCCGACGGGCGCTGTCGGACGGTTGTGTGGCGGCCGAAAAGTTGGGAAACAACGAGGAGACAGCTGAATGCGATGAATCGCTCATGGAGGCGTATTTTGCCGGAAAAGCGATTGAAAAGACAGATATTGCAAAAGCGGTGGCAAAACGGAAAATTTTCCCGGTCTGCTTTGGTTCAGCTCTCAAAACCGAGGGCGTACCGGAGCTTTTGCGCACGCTTATAAGCTTTTCGCCGCAACCGGTCTACGGAGAAAAATTCGGTGCGCGGATCTTTAAGATCACGCACACCGAACGCGGTGAACGGTTGACGCACATGAAGATCACCGGCGGCGTTTTACATGTTAAGGACGAGCTTTCCGGGGTGGATCATGCCGGAAACGAATGGCACGAAAAAGTGGACGGGATCCGGCTTTATTCGGGGGCGCGCTTTGAAACGGTGGGAGAAGCGCCTGCCGGAACGGTTTGCGCTTTGACGGGGCTTACGCACACGGCCTGCGGCGAGGGATTAGGCTTTGAGCCGGCGGATTTTGCTCCGCTTGCCGAGCCGGTGCTTTCCTATGAAATGACGGTGCCGGAGGACAAGGACGCGCATGGAATCTATTTCGACTTAAAAAAGCTGGAAGAGGAGGAACCGGTATACCGGTTTACTTTTCATGAAAGACTAAGAAGCATCGGCGTATCGGTCATGGGAGAAGTGCAGCTTGAAATTCTGTCGCGCACGATAACCGAGCGGTTTGGTTTCACGCCGCGATTTGAGACCGGAAGGATCCTATACCGGGAGACCATTGCCGACACGGTGGAGGGAATCGGGCACTATGAGCCCTTGCGGCATTACAGCGAGGTGCATTTGGTACTGGAACCGGGGGAACGCGGCAGCGGTTTGCGCTTTGCGAGCGATGTCACGGAAAATGAGCTTTCCCGGAACTGGCAGCGCCTTGTTCTGACGCATCTTGCGGAAAAAACGCATATTGGGGTGTTGACCGGTTCGCCGGTCACGGACATGAAGATAACGCTGGTGGCAGGTCGTGCGCACAAAAAACACACAGAGGGCGGTGACTTCCGCGAAGCGACGTACCGTGCCGTGCGGCAGGGGCTAAGACGCGCCGAAAGTGTGCTTTTGGAACCGTGGTACAGCTTTGAACTGGTCGTGCCGAACGAAAATGTCGGCAGGGCTTTGAGCGATCTTTCGCTCATGGGGGCGCGTTTTACCTCCCCGAATACCGACGCTGCGGAGGCGGTGATGGCCGGCACGGCGCCGGTGAGTGAAATGCGCAACTACGCGTCGGAGCTTGCCGGGTACACGCGCGGCAAAGGGCGGCTATCGGTTGCCTTTTACGGCTATGACGTTTGCCACAATGCCGAAGAAGTGATAAAATCGATTGGCTACGACGTTGACGCGGACGTGGAAAACAGTGCGGACTCCGTGTTCTGCGCCGGCGGCGCAGGCTTCTTGGTGCCATGGAACGAAGTTGAAGCGCATATGCATATAGAAAGCGTGCTCCGTGCGGCCGCTCCGGAAACCGACACCGAACGCACGCCGAAAGAACGTGCCGCCGATTATCTGGCAAAGGCTGCGACTGACAAAGAGTTAATGGCCATTTTTGAGCGGACTTACGGTAAAATCAAACGTCGCGACTTTTGTGAACCGGTATACAATCCGTCTGTCACGGGAACGGCTGAAAAAACACCCCCGGATAAACGAATTTCCAAAACGCCGACGTATTCCGGAAAGGAATATTTGTTAGTGGACGGCTACAACATCATTTTTGCATGGGATGAGCTGTCCAAGGCGGCAACGGAGAGCTTGGAAATTGCGCGTGAAGAACTGATACGGCGCTTATGCAGTTATCAAGGGTACAGCGGCTGTGAGATCATTCTGGTTTTCGACGCCTACAAGGTCAAGAAAAATCCGGGAACGGTGGAGAAATTCCGCAATATCAGCGTGGTTTATACCAAAGAAGCTGAAACGGCGGATACGTATATCGAGCGTGTCAGCCATGAGTTAAGCAAAAATCACAGAGTCCGCGTTGCTACCTCCGACGGTTCGGAGCAGATGATCATTCTCGGTTCGGGAGCACTTCGCATTCCGGCGGCGGCCTTTCACAAAGAGATTCGCGACGCGGAAAAAGCAATCGGCGAGATTCTATCCCAAGAGCATTGATCAAAGGAAAAATGAGTTATTACGGAGGGCATCATGTTTTTAGAGGCTTTTACGTTCCCGGACGCTGATGCGGAGCATGCTTTTTTTATGCGCAAGCGCGCGAACTGCTACACATCGTTTTATCCGTACCAAACGCTCTGCACGCGTCTTTCGAGATTAGATTTTGAACCGATCACGGTGCTAAGCGGTTCAAACGGCTCGGGAAAATCGACGGCGTTAAACGTGATTGCCGAAAAATTGCGCTTGAAGCGGCGCAGTGCGTACAATAAGACCGATTTTTTCATGGATTATGTTGATGCTTGCACGGCGGTTCAGTCGGAGACGATTCCGACGCAAAGCTGTATCTTGACAAGCGACGATGTGTTTGATTATATGTTGGATCTGCGGCATGTGAACGACCGGATCGATACGAGCCGCGACAGCGTTTTTGATGAATACTATCGGTTGCGTTCCTCGGGGGAATATTCGGATTTCCGCTTTGAGGGCATGGAGGATTACGACAAGCTCAAACGCTTGAACGCCGCGCGAAAGCAGACGGTATCCAAATTCACGCGCCGGAGTCTGCCGAAAAACGTGCGCACGCATTCCAATGGGGAAACGGCGCTGCATTTATTTGCCGAAGTCATCAAGGACGGCGGTCTTTACCTGCTCGATGAGCCGGAAAACAGTCTGTCCCCGGCAAAACAGCTTGAACTTGCCGCCTATATCGAGGCGTCGGCGCTGTCGTTCGGCTGTCAGTTTATTCTTTCGACGCATTCGCTGTTTTTCCTTTCATTAAGGCGTGCCAAGGTATATGATTTTGATGAGAACCCGGTGGATGTCAAGCCATGGCAGGAGTTGGAAGTCGCAAAAACGTATTTTGATTTCTTCAAGGAGCATGAATCTGAATTTGAACAGGAATGGTAAAGAAACAAAATAGATTTATTTCCAAAGTTTAAAATATAGAACTTTTGTTCTAAAAACTCTTGACAAATCGGCTGATTTGTGGTATAATATACGCAACAAAGATTTGATAAACAAATCTTTCGGGACTTCGTCCCGCCATGCTGGCGCATGGGTTGCGCCATATAACATTTCGCAAAAATGCCCTTGCAAGCAAGCATTTTTACTCATGTTATAATATACGGGGACAAAGATTTGATAAACAAATCTTTCGGGACTTCGTCCCGCCATGCTGGCGCATGGGTTGCGCCATATAACATTTCGCAAAAATGCCCTTGCAAGCAAGCATTTTTACTCATGTTATAATATACGGGGACAAAGATTTGATAAACAAATCTTTCGGGACTTCGTCCCGCCATGCTGGCGCATGGGTGCGCCATATAACATTTCGCAAAAATGCCCTTGCGAGCAAGCATTTTTACTCATGTTATAATATACGCAGAAAGATTTGATAAACAAATCTTTCGGGACTTCGTCCCGCCATGCTGGCGCATGGGCTATTAAAAAGAGAAAAACAAATTCGAGTGTGTTATGAAACAAAATTCGGACACGCGTTCCTGTGCTATTGCAATAATAGCACATTTTTAAACCGGCAAAAAGAACAAATGTTCTTTAATCATATAAAAGAGGTCTGTTTTGTGCTTTGTACCGATTGAGGGAGAATACCTCATCATGCTCCGGTTTTCACCCCTGAAAGGCATGGCAAAAACAAACGACTGTAAAAGAATCAAGGAGGAGACATTTTGAGAAGCGTATATTTAAACGATTTAACCGATTCCGTAGCATTCCGCACGCAGACCGGCATTGTCGGCCGTTGTGCCGAATGCGGTTTTGCCATTGATGCTGACGACGAGTCCGTGACCGTCTCCGACACCGGAGATCGGATTCACCGCGCTTGTTGGGAAGATTACGCGGCGGACAATGCGGAAGAATTTTTCGTGCAAAGCGAATTTTAGTATAACAAAAAGGGAAAGGAGGAAAATGGATGGGAAGAAAGAAATTAGTGGATGTCGATGAGTTGGAAAAGAAAATTGAAGCGTATTTTGAAGTTTGTGATGCGCTCAATACTCCGGCAGACGGAAAGAAAGAAGAGAAGAAAGTCAAAAAGCCGTATTCGCTTTCCGGCTTGCTGCTAGCGTTAGGTCTTACGAGAAACGAATTTGAAAAATTACATGCCTCGCCGCGTTACAAGCCGTTATTATCCCGGACGCTTTCGCGCATTGAGGCTTTCACCGAGGAAAACGCGCTTGCCGGAACGTTATCCGCAAGCGCCGCGGTCAACAGCTTAAAATACAATTTCGGCTGGGGTGCCAAAACTTCATCCGAAGAAATGCCGCATAACATACGCATTGTGTTGGATGAGGATATGATGCGTCTTGCCGAATAAGAAAACACGGAAAAAGCGTGCCCTTCATCCGGACAAAGAAGGGGGAGCGATTCGTTTTTCGGGAACGCCGCAGGAAAGGCAAATGGAATTTTTCATGGCACGCGCCAAATACATTGCCTACGGCGGAGCGCGCGGCGGCGGAAAAAGCTGGGCTTTACGCCGGAAAATCGTTCTTATGTGTTTGCGGTTTCCTGGTCTTTCGGTTTTACTGGTGCGGCGGACGTATGGGGAGCTTCTTTCCAATCATGTACGTGTATTGCTTTCGGAGCTGTCGGGACTTGCCGAATATACCGATTCGCGCAAATGCTTTGAGTTTTACAACGGTTCGGTTCTGCGGCTCGGGTATTTGGACAATGAAAACGACACAGCGCGGTATCAGGGCACGGAATACGATATTATTGCGATCGACGAAGCGACCCAGCTTACGGAATATCAGTTTCAGACGCTAAAAGCGACGCTTCGCGGCACAAACGGATACCCCAAACGTATGTATTTGACCTGCAATCCGGGCGGTGTGGGGCACGGTTGGGTCAAACGGCTTTTTGTTGATAAAGAATATCGTGAGGGAGAAAAAGCGGAGGATTACGCCTTTATCCGTGCGAGCGTTTACGACAATCCGGCGCTTCTGGAAGCTGATCCCGGTTATCTCGAACAGCTGCAAAGTCTGCCCAAGGGCTTGCGCGACGCATGGCTTGACGGCAGTTGGGGCGGCTTTGAGGGACAGTTTTTTCCGGAATTTGATTACGAGGTTCACACGTTGGCGGATTTTGCCGTTAAGGATTCCATGCGCAAGGTCTGCGCGATCGATTATGGGCTTGACATGTTGGCGGCGCTCTTTCTTGCGCTTGACGGAAACGGCGAGGCGTATGTGTATGACGAAATTTACAAGAGTGGTCTTGTGGTCAGCGAGGCGGCAAGCCTCATCCGTTCCAAGGCGGCCGGGGTAGACACGTTCATTGCGCCGAGCGATCTGTGGTCACGGCAAAAAGACAGCGGCAAGAGCATGGCGGAGCTTTTTGGGGAAAACGGCGTTTATCTGACCAAACTGGCATCGGAACGCATACAGGGGTGGAGCTGTTTAAAGGAATGGTTAAAAACGGAGCGGCAACCGGACGGTTCCCTGCATACGCATTTACACATTTTGCGCCGCTGTACCAACTTGATCCGCTGTCTGCCGTTATTGTTATACGACAGAGCGCATCCGGGAGACGCGGCGACAAAACCCCATGAAATCACGCATGCGCCCGACGCGCTTCGCTATTTTGCGGCGTCGCGGCTTGGAAAGCCGCAGACGCTTCCGGTGGGCGAACCGCCCAAGAGACTGGCCGCTGTTCTGTTGCCGCAAGAGGAAAAGAGCCGCAAACGGCGTTTAAAACAAATAAAACGCACGGACATTGACACGCTTGGGTCATAAAGCGGAAAGGAAGAAAGGAAACGACAGTATGAGAAAAAAATACGGACTATTTGGCAAAGAGGTAGCGTCGAACTGCGGATTGTACGATTATTCGACAGCCGCTTTGCGCGAGGACACGATTTGTGCGCTTGTCGATAACAGCGCGCTTGCGCGTCAGACGACCGAGGTCTATTGGCGCAAAATGCGGCGCTATTATGACGGCGTTCACGACATCGGCTATTTTTCCGGCAGTTTTTCGGAGGATATGAATCTGCCGTGGACGCCGGCGCAGGCAACCGACGGGTATGTGCATGTTGAAAGCCAGATAGACCCGAATCTGCCGGAATTTGAGTTTTCGCCGCGTGCCTCTTTCGGGGCGGAGGCCGCGAAAAAGAGGGAAGAAACGGTTCGGCGCATTTGCGACATCAACGACCTTGCCGTTTTGAACACGAAAAATGAACGCAGACTCGGTATTTACGGCAGTGCGGTATGGAAGATCGGTTGGGGAAAGGTCGATTCCGCGCCGCAAGACACGGTGGAGGTGACGGTTGAGGCGCCGTTGCCCGAACAGATCTATGCCGATCCGACGGCGTCCGATGTGGATGCCTGCGAATACATTGCCTTTGTTTACCGCATGCACCGTCAACGCGCCTATCGGCTTTTTGAAAAGGACATGCGCGAGCATGGGGAGAGCTTTGCGGATTATCTGGAAAGCACGCCGCGCGGCCTTGTGAGCGGGGACGATTATGCCGATGAGGATACCGTAACCGTGACGGAATTCTGGTTCCGTCAGCCGACAAGCGGCGAAAAAAACGGTGTGGTCTATGCGGCCGGCGATATTGCGCTTTGCGTTTTGATCGGCGGAAAAGAAGTGAAATATCTTCCGAAATATTGGCTCAAAACCGATTGCAGCTGCTATCCGTTTGTGATCTATCACAAAGTTCCGAACGAAAACAGCCTTTGGGGCAAGAGTGAGCTTGAACCGATCATTGGATTGATCGATGCGGCTGACCGCGATCTGACCTTTGCCCAACTCAATGCCGCTTTTTGTTCCAACGACGTGATTTTGGCCGAAGAGAACGCGTTTTCCGACGGCGAAACGCCGGATAATTCACCCGGTGCAGTCTGGAAACTCCGACCTGGCATGATGGGCAAGGTGCAGAGACTCGGCAATCTTTCGGCTGCCCAAAGCGGACTTTTATCCAGCTATGCACGTTTTCAGAACATGATGGAGCAGACGACCGGCAACTTTGACATCAACCAAGGCAAAGAACCGTCGCGCGTGACGACGGCGACCGGTATTGCTTTACTCAATGAACGCTCTGCCAGCCGTCAGTCGCTCAAAAAGGCCGGACGGACCGAGGGCTTTCGCCGGTTATACCGTCTGATTGACGCGACGGCGTTGGAATTCTATGAAAAAGGACGTTTTGTCGATACGCCGGAAAACGGATTCGGTTTTGAGCCGGAGGAATTCCGCGACGAAAAGAGCGGCCGGTTTGCGGCGTTGGATATCAAAATCCACATTGGCGACGGGCTTGTCAATTCCAAGGCGTTTACCGTGTCGGCCATCAGTTCGTTAGTCGGCATGAACATTGACCGAGACAACTATAAGTTAGTGGAGGCGTATGTCGAGGCTTTGGGACTTCCGATGCGTGCGGAAATCTGCGCGTTTATCGAAAAGAAATTCGGGCAACCGGAAGATATTGCGGAAGAAGCGCTTTTGAGCGCTGTCGGAACGATTTTGCCGGAAAAGACGGACAAGAAAGAGGGGACGGAACATGAATGATCAGCCGGAAAAAGAAACAAAGGCCGAAGAACAGACTGCGGCAAAGCAGAACGCGGCGGAAAAGTCCGCCGACAACAAAAAAATAGAGAACAAACGTTTGAATGCGGCCGCTGAATCGCCGAAAAACGGTTTGCCGGAGAAAGAGGAGAATCGACAGAAAACCGAGCCGGCCTCAGAGCGGACAGAATGGGAAAAAGCCGAAACAAACAGGGAAAAGACGGATTCGAGCAGTTCAGACGATGAGAAAAAAGAAGAAACGGCGATGGGCGCGCCGGACGAATCCGCAACAGACGCCCGGGCGGATGGGGAGGAAAAGCTTTTTTCGGAAAACGTATTCGGGGCGTTGTATACGTTAGCGGCTCAATTTCCCGAAAACGATGTGGCGCAGGATGTTTCATCCGAAGCGTTTCGGCTGTTTGCGGCCGGAAAACGCGGCGATATCACGTCGATCTACGAGAAATATCTGGCGTTTCGCAAGGCATTTGGTGAGATGAACGCCAAGCCGGAAAGAAAGACGGGGGAGACTGCGCCGGCTCAGAGTCACAGCGAAAAGCCGGAGTCTGCGCCGGAACCCAAATATGAGCCGGAACCGGCGGTTCGCTCATACAGCGGCTATCCGGGCGGAACGCCGCCGGTGGATTACGGAATGTCGCTCACGGCAAGACAAATGCTCATTGCCCGGAAAAGCGGTATGAGTTACCGGGAATATGCCGAACTTTTAAATTCCGTGCCGCACGGTACGGGACGCAAAAGTTTTGGTTACTAAGCAGAATTTTGCGAAAAAAAGACCGGTTTTTCCGGTCAGACAAAAAAGAAAGGAACAATCTTATGAAATTTTCATTTAATGTTTCCGGCGCCAATGCGCCGGTCATCCGCGAATACGATATCGCCGCTTCAACAGCCGTCAAGGATGGCGAAGCGCTCGGCATTGCCGACAACACGGTCGTCAAAGCGGAGAGCGGCGATCATGTTTTAGGCGTGAGCGCCGAGGAACATACCGGAAAACACGATGAACTGAATACCCGTGCCGACGGCAGGAAGATCCGCGTCAACATTGCGCCGTCTGCGGTGTATGAGACGGCTCTGCCGTGCTTTACCGCCACCGGCGGCAGTGCGACGACGCTTATTATCGCTTCGTCCGGCGTTTCGACCTCCCTTACATCGGGCCGCGCGGTACTTGTTTCCAAGGCGGCCGGTTCTGCGAACACCGACAAAGTCGGTGCTTCGCGCCGCATCAGCGCCTGCGCCGTTTCCGGTTCTGCGGCAACCCTTACGCTTGCAAGCGGCGGCAAACCGGCATCAGGCGACGTATACATGCTGATTCCCGATGTTGGAGATGAAATGTATTTGGACGCAGCAGGCGACGGCGTTTGCTTCTACCGCAGCAGTGCGACGGTAAAATTCGTTTGCGTATATGCCGACGAAAAGCGCGGCGTGGTCGGTGTGAAATTCAAAGCGCCGGTATTTGCGTGATTTTACCGGGTACGGACTTTTTATCTGTTTGATTTGATTCAAGAAAGGAAATAGGATTATGAACGATATTTATACCTGGCACAATGACTTGTATCCGCTTGTCAAAAAGCGTTTCGACCTTCGCTATGCAAAACGTCTCGATGTTATCGACCGCGTGACCGATGTGGTCTGCCGCGATGATATCGATTACCGTTTGGAGGGCGTGGGCGGCTATGGCGAACTGCCTGTTTACGACGGTACGGTCGTTCCGAGCGCCGATTCCAAGCGCACTTTCATCACGACGATCACGCCCAAAGAACATGCGCTTAAAGTGACGGTTAGCTACAAAAAAGCCAAGCTTGATTATTCCGGCGAAGCGGCTAAGATCGGCACGCGCCTTGCCGACAGCGCGTATATGACGGTGCTGAATGAATTTTACCGTCTGTTCGGCGGTGCGTTTGACGCAAACCGAAAAGGAGCCGACGGCGTGCCGTGGGCGAGCGACGCGCATCCGGTAAGCCGTGACAGCGACAGCGGCACGTTTTCCAATCTCATGAAAGCCAATCTTTCAGTAAGCGCCATTACCGACGCGCAAAGCCGTGCATCGCGCTTTGTCACGCCCGACGGTCTGCCGTTTTCCTGCAATCTCGACCTGCTGCTCGTCAGCCCGGAGCTTGAAGCAAAGGCGCGCGAGATCTGCGGTCCGGACGCCAAACTCTGCCCGACTGCCAATCCCGACGCCGACGCACCGGTCAATGCGGCCAACCCCGTTTACGGCATGAGATATCTTGTCGTCGGCGGCGGCAACAGCGGCTTTACCGGCAAACAGTGGGCGGTTGCGGATTCGCTTATGCTGTCGGAGGTGTTGAAGCTTGTCTATATCACCAAGCCCACTGTTTTGGTTTCTCCGCAGGATAATCCGCTGATAACCGATTATATCGGCTATGTGGACTTCGCGTTCGGCTTCGGCGACGCACGTCCGATCATCTTTTCCAATCCGGCGTAACGATAAGATCAGGAGGAAAACCATGTATAATGAGAGAATTCCGGTCAAGACCGGTTCGCTTTCCCTTTCGGGAGAGGCTGTCGGGGTGGAGGCTGAGGGACTGGAAGTAACGGTTTATGCCAAAAGTGCCGATGTTCTGATCAAGACCGACAAAGATGTTCCCGATGAGGATGCTTTTATACTCGCTTCGGGAACCTGTGTGACGCTTGGCGGACGCTTCTTCTTGAAAGCGGAAGAGGCGGACGTGCGGCTTCTTTACTGTAAGAGACTGTAAAAACGCGCGGACAAAGAGAGCCGTCTCTCTTTGTTCGCCGTCAGGGAAAAAGAAAGGATGAAATGACGGTGGATAGACAGAGCCACTATACCTACGGGACGCTTCACGACGCCATCTACAAAGCCATGGGCGATTATTCGGCCAACGGAAAGCGCGTCTCGGTCTCCATGGGCGCGGCGGCGGATACGGATAAAGCCTTTTTGCAGGCGCTCAATATGTGTATGCGGCGTGTGTGCATGAGCTTTCCGCTTTTGGCGGAGACGGCGGTCTGCACGTTTGAAGTGTCGGACGGGGCGGCATATATCGCTTTGCCGGAGAACCTTTTTGCCGTGCATTCGCTTACCGTGAGCGGAAAACCGGTTGCTGCCGAACGGTATTGCGTGAAGAACGGCCGGCTTTGCTTTGCCGATGCAAAAGAGGGCGAACCGGCAACGCTTGTGTATGCGTTTATGCCCGACCCCTTTGATGAAGACACCGATTGGGAAGAACCGGTAAAGCTGCCGGACATCACATGCGACGCGCTCATTTACTTAACGGCCGCCGAACTGTGCCCGTCCGAAGAAGCGGAACGCTACGCGCGTTTGCTTTACGGCTACCGCGACATTGCTTACAACGTGTACAATGCTGTGCCGTCCGTGAAAAAGCGGAACACGTTCTTTGCGGATTTTTCGCCTTTGCGTAAGATCTTTTCCCGGACGGGCAGGTGAGCGCATGGGATATGTTTTTCATGCGCCGCCTTCGTTTTCTTCCTCCGGCACGCGTTCGCTCTTATTATACAGCGCGGACGGCGGGGTGGATTATGCCGCAGGAGGCTTGTCGGACGGCGAAAAAAACGAAAGGGCGCAGAATCTGTGGTTAAGAGGCGGCATTCCGGAGTCGCGCCCGGCATTTTGTTCGTCCGGGGAAGAATTGACCGGCGCGCTCCATATGACAAAAGAATTCTGCGGAAGCATGCTTTTGCATGTCGGGTCGGTTTTATACCGTTTGGAAAGCGGAGCGGCAACGCCGCTGTTTAGCGGACTTCCCGATGCCAAAAGCATTCCGGTGGAATTTTCCGGGAAACTGTATCTGTATTGCCACACGCATATTTACTGTGTCGACCGCACTTTTGCGGCAAAGGAGGTCTATCCGACCGCGCCGTTATACCGCGAGAGCTGTCAGAGCAATACGGATGTCGGAACCATTGTAAAAACGTTCAAGCCCAATATGCTTGCGCCGTATATTGCCATCGATTATGACAGTGAAAACACGGTCGGCACCAGCCGCGGCTACAAATTTCCGGGCGACATGGATAAGTCGCGCCACTTTGACGTGTATTTTGAGGGCGAACTTGTCCATCCGTCGGAATATACCGTCGAAGAACAGCGCTTTATTTTCAAAACACTCAAACAGACCGAGAAGAATTCGGTTCGGCTGTGCTATTATACCACACTGGCCTCTAAGGATATCAGCGGTACACTTTCCGGGTGCACGGTCGGAACGGCGTTCGGGGGCGGAATGCTGGAGGGGACGCGCGTGTTTTTAGCCGGAAATCCGGAAAATGGCGGTGCGTACTATATGAGCGAGCTTGCCGATCCGCTTGCGTTTTATGAGGGAAACGGCGGCACGGTCGGCGAAAGCGCCGGAAACATCACGGCGTTTTCCAAGCAGAACGGGGAACTGTTAGTTTTTACCGAAAGTACCGTGAGCCGCATGAGCTATCATTATTCATCGAGCGACGGCGGTTACTTTTCCACAAAAACCATCCATGCCATGATAGGCTGTGATGTGCCGGAAAGCGTGGCTCTTGCCGGAAACCGGACTGTGTTTGCAAACAGCTCTTCGGGAATTTATTTGGTGGACAGCACCGAGCTGTTCGACCGCATGAATATTGTTCCGATCTCGCACAACATCACCGATCTTACTGGTAAACGAGGTTATTTTGCCCAAAGCCCCGAAAACCGGAAAAAGGCAAAAGGGACTGTGTTTGACCGAAAATATCTGCTTTGCGCCGGAGACGCGGCGTTTGTGTGGGATTTCGGCGCGGCGGATTATTCCGGTTCCGACCCGGCAAAAGCCGAAAAGAGGTTAGTCTGGACGGAATTTGACGGCATGGAAAACAAACGCTTTTTAGCGTGCGGCGAGACAGTGGCGGTTCTACATGAGACGGCGACCGGAAGCGAGATACAAAAACCGGCAAGCGGCGAAACAGTGTGCTTTGTGCTTGATTCCGGCGGAATGGACTTGGGAAAAGCGCATGTAAAAAAAGAGGTTTACAAATTCGCCCTTGAATGTAAAACGAGCCGGAAAACGCCGCTTGATTTTGCTTTCTATGCCGACGGGCAGACGTATTTTCATGAAAAAATCACGGCTGAACCGGGAAAAGACGGGCTTGCACGGGTTTATGTATCTCTTCCGCGGTATGCTCTGGACAGGTTCCGGTTTGTCATTTCGGGGGAAAATGCCAACGTCGGGCTTATGAATCTGCGTGTGGATTACCGCGTTTTGAAAAAGCAATAGAAGATTATACTTCGGAAAGGAAAAGAATATGGCATCAAAATGGAAATATGCCTCGCTTCCGGCATCGGAACGTTTAAACAAGATCCGCGGCGGCGACAAGGAGGTCTATGAAAGCGAGATCGCGCGTTCGGCTGACATAATAAACTCCCGAAAGGAGTTAGGACTTGACACATCCGAACAGCGCGATTGGATCGACCGTGTCAGTTATACGTACAACTTATCCAACGCCGAAAAGCTTGGCATTTCGCCCGAATCGGTGAACAAGACGTGCTATGCCGATGTGCTGCTCGGTTCTTCCGGCGCGGCGGGCGCGCCCAAAGAAAAGCGCACGGTTACGGTGAGCGGCAAGCTTGCCAAACAAAAGGGCGTGGTAAGCGAGCTGTCTGCCGCTTTGAACGCGCAGATCGCCGAAGCGGAAAAGGAGCGCGAAAACGTTGTGGAATGGCTGTTGAACAATGGAATCGACGCCTCCGGAAAACAGGGTGAAAAATTCTTGGAGCAGGCGGACAGGGAGATTGCCGCCAAAGTTGAGAGCTACAAGCAAAAGTATCGCTCGGAGTTGAAACGCCGTTTGGCGGAGATCGGTTAGCGGAGAAACGAGGGGGCGGAGGGGTGCGAAAGGGAAACGTAGGGGGAGACGAAGGGGAGACGCGGCTTTTCTTAGAAGAAAAGCCTGGCAAAAGAATTTTATTTTTTGGCGTGCGGCGGTCTGAATACTCAGACCGCCGCGCGCCCTTTATTTTGATAGAAATTTTTAAGTATCCGAAACTGTTCGTAAAAAAATACCCCTATGCCAACAGTCTTAACCTACTGTTTGTGCAAATCAAAGCCTGTCCTGGGACTTTTTTGGAGGCTTGGGACACGCCGAAAAGCAGCATAAAAAGCGGACATTTTTGAAAAAGTGACATGTTTTTCAAAAAATGTCCGCTTACAAAATTGTCAGGTGGCTGACAGCATGGTATAATTTAGAAAAAACAACCGAAAACCAAGGAGGAATGTGAAACGAACTTGTAGAGCTTCGCAAATTTCATGTCAAAATGTCCAAAACACCTTAACTGTTTTCTTCCGTCTCTTCCGACGCAAACAACAGGTCTATCGGATCAACGCTCTCGCCCTCTACAACCTGTCGGATTTCTTCCGGGGTCTCTACCACTTTGGAGCGCTTTCTGGTATCTGTCGGCGTACAGCCAAACCAATGCTTGTACCACCGGCAGAAATATTCCGGACTCCCAAGCCCCAGTTTTGCGGCGATCTGCGTGATCGACATGTCCGTGTTTGCTATCATTCGACCGGCTAAGGTGCGCCGATAGCTCAGCACGAATTCGGCATAATTGTGACCGCTGTATTTTTCCACAAGCCGCTCGATTTGCCGCTTGGAATACCCGAAATACTGCGATAACCGCTCCAACGATACCGATGAGAGATTGTCGCGGATATACGAAAGGATCCGCTTGGCAAGTATCTTTTCCGTGAGATTCTCGCGTAACACATTTTCTTCGCGTATGTAGATCTCACGTGAAAAAGCGCATAACCGGATCAAAAGCTCCTGTCCCAGACACTCCAAAAGCGGTACCCGGAACTGCATTTTCACCTTGCTGCGGCGTGCCAGATCATGCATATCGCCGATCAGCGGCTCAACCTCAGAGTGTACGTTGTGAAAAAAGAGAAAACCGGAGGTTTTGATCAACTCGGACAAATAGTTCTTTTCCTCATAGCGCGCAAGCTGTGACGCAACGGTTTCTACGATCCGGTTCGACACGAGAATGTTGTAACACCGCGCTTTTTTGTACGGATTTGCCACATGCCGCACATTCGGTGCCATGATGAGCATATCGCCGCGCCCTAACACAAACGGACGTCCGTCGATGTATTCAAGCAGTTCGCCGGAAAACACATAGTTTAATTCATAGTAATCGTGGTCGTGGTATGGCGTGAAGTTGTTGGTGTAAATGGGCGCAACATGTACTTCCTTGGTATCGGCATAATCTTTTAAATGTATGGTAAAGGTAACGCCGCGGTGCATGAGCCGCTCGGAGTCCTCTGCCAAAATCTGCAAAAGCTTGTCCTTACTCATGTTGGCACTGTAAAATTGCCGGTAAAAAGCCGGTGCGGCGTACTTGTTGACGGAATTCGGCATACTAAAACTCCTTTTCTTGTTTGATTTCTACTAAAATTCTACCATAAATGTCGTGAAAAGTCAAGTATGAGAATAAGATGTCTTGAAATTTCATTTACTTTTTGGGCAAAGTGTTGTATGATTATTGTAGAAAAACAACCGCGTTTTCATTGTTATCCCAAAAATGCAAATAAAAAACAGAAAAGGAGTACAAAGAACATGAAAAAGCGAACATTCTTATCCATCGCGGCCGCACTTCTCGTTTCGCTGAATGCCGGTGCATTCGGACTTGAAACGGTGGAGAACGCCGCAGAACCCATGCCTGCCGAGACCGGTGCCGTTTTAACGGAAGATATCGATATTCCGCTGATCGATGATAAGTACGGCGACCTCATCTGGTACAGCAACTTTGATACGCAGGATGACTACAAGGCCCCGACCTACTTGAAAGAGGGCGTCAGCGCACGTGTGAATCAAGTTTCCACCAGTTCGATAACTATTGCCCAAGATCCCACGGGCGGCGATAACAAATGCTTGGAATTGGTTGCCGGCGGCAACTACTCAGCTTTGGAGTATTATTCTCCTGAATATAAACAGCCCGGTAAGTACACGATCGTCGTGGACTTGTTCTTCCCCGAAGGAACCAACACACCTGGTGTTTTAGGACGTTATGAGGGCGTAGCCGGCGGAGATGGATGGCAAGACCCTTGGCAGGCTTATGCTACCAAGACCGGCGAATGGCAGACATATGCATGGTCTGTTGAGATAACCGAAGCAAAACAGGCTATGGCACAATTTGCTGCTCGCCGCATGTCGAGTGAGACAACACCGTATTATTACGATAACTTCCGTGTGTACTGCAATCCGTCCGTTGACGCTGATCAAATCGGACTGCTTGACGGTACAAAACGGACGTTTCTCACGCTTACGGAGGATACTTATACATTCCCGGAACCGGACGATAAAACGGATTTTCTTGCCTGGTATAATGAAGAAACCGGCGCCAAATATGCCTCCGGCGCTGTGGCAAGCAAAGCGGATGTTACCGGCAAAACTTTCACGGCATATCACCAGAATGCCGAAGCTCCGGCTCTTGGTTACGCTTATGAAGGCGATTCCACGGGCGTGGGTACCGAAGGTGCAGGCGTCGAAGTGATCACGGATGACAACCGCACGGTTTTGCGCTATTGGCAGAAGCCCGGTTCAAGATGGAACGGCAAAGAATACTTGAACGACCAGCGTATGTTCTTGATCCCGGCATACTGCAACACAGTTGCTTCTTTCGATCCGCGCGAATACAACATGGTTTCCTACTGCTATAAGATTGTAAAGGCTGTTGATTCCACCAAAGCGGCTGCTCCGGAAGAACTCACTCCGGCTGATTTGCAAGATAACGCCACTCCGTGGTTTGCGATCAACTATTCTCCGTCTAACGACTACGGCGGATTTTACATGCCGGGCGGCGAGCACAAGATCGGCGGCGGCAACCACACGACGACCACCGGCGAATATCATGTCTTTACGGCAGATATGTCGTTGGATTCCAACAGCATTTCC
>CAKSOW010000012.1 GCA_934479825.1 uncultured Eubacteriales bacterium | reverse complement strand
AAACTTTCCCATTTCATGAAACACATAGCCTACTGTTTACCCAAATCAAACCATGCCTTTTTATAAATACCCACAAATCCTTACGCAGTAAAACCGCCGTCTCGCACCGGTTCAAAGCATGAAAGCTATTTTAGACACGAACCACTTCAATTTCTATAAAAAGCATACTTGTGTAGAGCTTTGAACCGCACCCCGGGAGTCGTGAGGGTCGCAACCCTCACGGCTGTTTTTGGTTCTTTTTGCAGAAGCAAAAAGAACGTAAAAATCGTCCCCCTTTTGCTTACTTTTCGCAAAGGCGAAAAGTAACCCAAGAATCCTCTTTTATGCTTTTCGGAAAACGAAAAACATAAAAACGCCGCACGGTACAAAAATTTGTACCGTGCGGCGTAAAATATTCAAATCCATGTGCCGGTATATTACCGCTGGACACGTCCGGAACCGCCGGATTTCAAAAGGGATTCCACCTCGGCAACCGTTACCATGTTGTAGTCCCCCTCAATCGTGTGCTTCAAAGCCGACGCCGCAACGGCAAAATCGATTGCGCTTTTCGTGTCTTTGCCGGTCAGGAGCGAATAGATCAGCCCTGCGCCGAACGAATCTCCGCCGCCGACACGATCCACAATATGTAAATCATATTTCTTTGAGAAGCAATAGTTCTCGCCGTCATATAACATCGCCGCCCAACGGTTATCGTTGGCCGAAAGGCTCTCTCTCAACGTGATAGCAACCTTTTCAAAGCCGAATCTGTCCTTTAACTGTTTGGCTACGCTCTTGTACGCCTCATGATTGACAACGCCTTTTTCTACATCCGTGTTTTCCGCCTTAATGCCGAATACGTCTCCGGCATCCTCTTCGTTGGCAATACATACCGTGACATACGGCATAAGCTCAGCCATGACTTTGCCTGCCTTTTCACGCGTCCATAACTTCTTGCGGTAATTCAGGTCACAGCTGACCTTGATTCCCTTTTGCTTGCAGACTTTCAAAGCGTCAAGCACGATTTCCGCAACATTGTCTCCGAGAGCCGGCGTGATGCCGGTGAAGTGGAACCAATCGGCCCCGTCCAGAATTTTCTCCCAGTCAAAATCTTCCCGCTCAGCCAACGCAATCGCCGAATAGGCTCTGTCGTAAATGACTTTCGACGGACGTACCGACGCGCCTTTTTCGATATAATATATGCCCATACGGTCGCCGCCGCGTACCACAGAAGATGTGTCTACGCCGAAATTCCGCAGCGAATTTTCCGCCATCTGGCCGATTTCATGCTTCGGAAATTTGGAAACATATGCCGAATCAAGGCCAAAATTGGCAAGCGAGACCGATACGTTTGCTTCTCCGCCGCCGAAAGTCGCTTCAAACGAATTCGCCTGCAAAAAACGGGTGTAAAGATTCGGCTGTAACCGAAGCATTAACTCACCGAAACAAACGGTTCTAAAATTCTTTTCCATGATATCTGTCCTTTCTTTTTACAAAAAAATACAAATTTTCGGATTCGTACTTGCATTTTCCGAACGAACTCTGTATAATGTTTTTACCGTGATTCATTATAACATCCTTTTTGCCGCCTGTCAACGAGACCAAACAATCTGAATCGGATTACACAAATTTCGGAGATAAATTATGTATAATATCACCTTTCTCTACTTAGGAGCTCCCACAGAACACTTTTATCGGGAAGCGTTGGACGAATACGAAAAACGTTTGGGACGTTTCTGCCGGTTTACCGAGAAGTGCTTAAAACCCGAACCGCTCCCCGCTTCTCCCGGCGAAAAAGAGATCGTCCGGGCGCTTGCCGCCGAAAAGGAGAAGATAAAAGCCGCGTTCCCCAAAAATGCCTATAAGATTGCGCTTTGTATCGAGGGAAAATCGCTTTCCTCCGAAGAATTGGCACAAACGCTCGGAAAACTGCCCGAAAAAGGCGTTTCCGATATTGTGTTTTTGATCGGCAGTTCCTATGGACTGGACGAATCGCTCAAAAAAGAGTGCGACATGCGGCTTTCCATGTCTCGCATGACTTTTGCACACTCACTTGCGGCTGTCATGCTGGTCGAGCAGATCTACCGCGCCTTTTGCATTCAGAACGGCGACAAATATCACAAATAGCGGTTTACTTCACTTTGTCCTCTTCAAAGTGCGTCCTCAGTTTTTCGATAGCGCCTGATTCCAGCCGGGATACATACGACCGCGAAATGCCGAGTTTTTCCGCCACCTCGCGTTGGGTAACCGGCTTTGCGCCGCCGAGTCCGTACCGAAGCACGATGATCTGCTTTTCGGTAGGCGTCAGAAGCGCGGTAATCCCTTTCATCATTTTTTCAATCTTGATTTTCAAATCAATTCGTTCGGCGATATCGTCCTCTGTGCAGATAATGTCCATATAAGTAAGCGGATTTCCGTCTTTATCGGTTTCGACCGCATCGCCAAGCGAGCATTCGAGAGCCTGTTTCTTCTGCGAACGGAAGAACATAAGAATCTCGTTTTGCAGGCATTTTCCGGCATATGTGGCAAAGCGCGTGCCGCTTTCGGGATGAAAAGAATCGATAGCCTTGATAAGCCCGATAGTGCCGATGGAAATTAAATCGTCGTTATCACAGCCGGAATAATAGTATTTTTTGGCAATGTGCGCCACAAGCCGCAGATTGCGCTCAATGAGAATTCTGCGCGCTTCGGGATCCCCGTTTCCGCACCTTTCAAAATACATTTTTTCCTCGTCCTTGCTTAAAGGTGGCGGAAAATTCGCATTGCCGCTAAGCTTCAAGAACAAAAACAGCATGTTGGAAAACATCCAGAACATGTCACTACCTCCGTCTTTTCGTTTTTTGTGATTTACTGTTATTTTATGCGCGAAAAAGCCAAAATGTCCTTCATTTTCCGCTTTTTTTGCGCATACGGTAGAAGTGATAAAACACGAAAGGACGGATTTTTTTGCAAATCTACACCGTAAGACTCGGGGATACGGTCAATACGCTTGCCGCGGAATACGGACTTGACCCGGGCCGCATCATTTCCGACAACGGACTTGCGCCGGACGGTCTGTTGGTCGTCGGACAAAGCCTTATTTTTTTATTTCCGACAGAGACCTACACGGCATCGGGTGGCGAAACCGTAGGCGAAATTGCAGGCCGCTATCAAACTACCGAACGCGAGCTGTTACGCAACAACTGGTTTCTGCAAGGAAAAACCACACTTGCCGCCGGCGACAACGTAGTCATCCGGTATGAAGACGCACCGACCTTAAACGTTTTTTTGGGCGGCTATGCCTACGATTTCATCAATCAGAATCTTCTCGAATCGGTCGTCAGCTATATGACCTATCTTATGCCTTTCACATACGGATTTTCGCCGTCAGGAGAATTGGTTTCGCCCGACGACGGCCGTTTGATTGAGACAGCCAACCGGTACGGAACCAAGCCGCTCATGCATCTTTCCACCCTCACGCCCGGCGGCTATTTCAGCAACGAAGCGGCGCATGCGCTGTTTGCCGATCCGGCCGCCATCGAAAACTTACAGCAGAAGATTTTGGAAAATATCCGTACCAAAGGCTATATTGGCTTGGATGTGGATTTTGAATACCTGTTTGCCAACGATAAGGACGCCTATGCGGATTTCATCGCCGGGACAACAGCGCTGCTCAACGCAAACGGCTATATTTGCGTCGTGGCTCTTCCGCCCAAGATCTCGGACAATCAGGCAGGGTTGCTGTATGAGGGAATCGACTATGCCGCACTCGGAGAAGCGGCTGATTTTCTGTTTTTAATGACGTACGAGTGGGGTTATCGGCTGGGACCTCCCATGGCGGTTGCGCCCATAAATTCGGTACGCCGCGTTGTGGAATACGCGCGCGAACGGATTCCGGCAGAAAAGCTGATACTCGGTATCTCCAACTACGGTTACGACTGGATGCTCCCCTATGTACGCGGCGAGAGCGTCGCCCCCTCTCTTTCCACTGTGGAAGCCGTAAACTTAGCGCTTGAACGGGGTGCAGAGATTCAATTCGACGAACAGGCAGCTTCTCCGTACTTCTACTACACGGCCGACGACGGGAGAGAGCATGTGGTCTGGTTTGAGGACGCGCGAAGCTATCGGGAAAAAGTGAATCTGATCCGGGAATACGGCCTTGCCGGCGGCTTTATCTGGGATCTCATGCGGCGGAATCCGCAGGGTTTTGTCACGTTAAATGCGTTGATCGATATACAATAAGCGCTGATTTTTTAGTTTTTTCCGAAATTTTCTTGACTTTTTTCATATTTTTCACTATAATGAAAGTATCATTCAGCCATACAGAGAGGCGGCTTATTTATGCTTTCATCTTTTCTTCTCATCGGTCAGTCCAACATGTCCGGGCGCGGTCTTTTAACAGCGGATAACCGCATTTGTGACGGACACATTTTACGGTTGGTCAACGGACGTTGGCAAACCATGTGGGAACCCTTATCGGCGGATCGTCCGTTTGCCGGAGCAAGCCTTGCGCCGGCGTTTGCGCTCGAATACGTCAAAAAGACCGGCAAACAGGTAGGATTGATTCCGGCTTCGGACGGCGGTTCTTCCATTGACGAATGGCAGCCGGGCGAGGCGCTGTATGATCATGCGTTAAGCGAAGCACGACTTGCCATGCGTATCAGCGATATCCAAGCCATTCTCTGGCACCAGGGAGAGGCCGACTGCAACCCGGCGCGCGCCGCGCAATATGCGCCGAAATTCTTGAACATGTTCCATACGTTGAAAAAAGATTTAAAATTGCCGGATATCCGCATTTATGTCGGAGGGCTTGGCGATTATCTTGCCAAAAATGATGTTGACCCGAATCTGGTGCATTTTGAGGGCATGAATACGGTTTTCCGCACGCTTGCCGCCGAAAACGACGATATCCGTTTTGTAAGCGCCGCAGGCCTTACGGCCAAAGACGACAATCTGCACTTCAATACCGAATCTTTACGCACTTTCGGTAAACGGTACTTTGAAGCGTTTGCCGCCGACTGCCCGGAACTAACAAAGTCAACCGACAAAACGCCCCTTTCGCTTGCGGACGAAAAGAGTCTTTCCGAAATGAAGGAAAAAAAAGAACGCGGAGAAATCTCCGCGGAAGAATATGACGCGTTTGTGCATGCCTATATCGCAAAGCTATGACACACTCTGCCCCGAACGGTTTGTAACCGGTCGGGGTTTTTTGTTGAAACAGCAGACAATATCGTGCAAAAAATGTATTGAATTGCACTCCTTAAACAGGTATAATGGTAAATAAGGAGGAATGCATATGTCAGAAAAAACGGTCATTATTACCGGCGCCACGAGCGGCTATGGACTCGCAGCAGCCCGGTTATTCAAACAGAACGGATACACCGTCATTATCGCTTCGCATCATGAGGAAAAAGTCAAAAAGGTCGTATGCGAGAATCATTTTGACGACGGCTATACCCTGGATGTGACCGATTATGCCGCATGGACAGCTTTCAAAAAATACATTTTGGAAAAATACGGCAGAATCGATGTGCTTGTTAACAATGCCGGCGGTGGTATCAGCATCAAAGAAACGACAGAGCAGACAAAAGAAGACATCGACGCTATTATTGCACTGAACTTAAACAGCGTCATCTACGGTTCAAGCATTTTCGCCGATGTGATGAAACAGCAGAAAGACGGCGTCATCATCAACGTTTCTTCGGTCTGCGCCAAACATGCCTGGGGCGCTTGGAGCGTATATGCCGCCGCCAAAGCCGGAGTTTTAGCCTTCACCAAGGGATTGTATGTTGAACTGCAAAAATACGGCGTCCGCGCGACTTGCTTAATTCCCGCTTCGGCAAGCACCGGTTTTCAGAGCGCGGCAAAGCTTGCCGAAACAAAAGATTCCCTTTGTACCGACGATATCGCCTCGGCCATTTATTTTGCGGCTACCCTGCCGCCGCGCGCCGTTGTCGAGGAAATGACGGTATGGGGCACAAGCCAGGTTGTGGAGCCATTATAACATGAATAACTTCAACAGTCTCAACGAAATCATCGATTATATCGAAAACCATCTTGATTCCACCATTGATATCGGACTGCTTGCCCGGAAATCCGGTCTTTCCCTATACGAATTCCGGCGCATTTTCTCTTTCGCGGCCGGCATTCCGATCAGCGAATACATCCGCAAGCGCCGTCTGTCGTGCGCTGCCTGCGACTTGCTGCAACCGGATGCGACCGTTACCGATATTGCCATCAAATACGGGTATGACGCCCCCTCTTCCTTTTCGCGCGCTTTCAAGGAATTCCATGGGATCACACCGACAGAACTGGGAAAATCGGACTGTACGCTCGGCTTGTTTGCTCCTCTCGAATTTGAAACCAAAGTAAGCGGAGGAACGGAAATCCGTTACACTTTAAAAAAGGAACCGGACTTTGACGTGTGCGGTCTGTTGCAGGTTTCCGATATAAGCGACACAGAATGCTGCGAGGACGCCTGGTGCTCCTTTTACGCAAACAGTCTGTCCGAAACGGTCTTAAACGCCTGCGATAACAAGCTTTACGCCGTTTATGTAAACGGTGCAAACAGCGTCAAATGCTTAATCGGGGCACGCGGTTATGAAAACGGAGAACTATGCAAAATACACATTTCGCAAGCCTTATGGATGTGTTTTACCCTGCATGGCAGCGACGATGCAACAGTCAACGAATTCTATCAGAACATTCTGTGGCGTTGTCTGAAAGCCGGTCTTTATGAAAAAGACGAGTCTGTTCCGAATATTGAGATTTTTCCGCAAAACATGGATGAACCGGATTTTGAATGGGAAATACGCATAGCAGTCAAGAAAAAGTCGGAAAGGGAAAAATGATATGCATGAAATTTTTATAGAAGCGGAAAGTTTCCGTGAGCTCGGCGGTTGGGTCGTCGATCAGCAGTCCATGCAGACGCTGCATTCCTCTTACATTATGGCGCATGGAATGGGAATTCCTGTTACGGACGCCGTAACGGATCTTCACGTCGATCACGCCGGAGAATATTATGTCTGGGCACTTACGCGCGATTGGACAGCTGTATGGAATGTTCCCGAAAGTGTGGGGACTTTTAAAATTCTGGCGGACGGCAAGGCTCTTCCGGCGGTGCTTGGCACAAACGGGAAAACCTGGGCTTGGCAATCCGCCGGAAAGATCTTTTTGGAACAAGGCGCTCACACGCTTGCCCTCCATGATTTAACCGGTTTCAACGGCAGATGCGACGCGGTATATTTATCCGACCGTCCGGAAACACCGGATTCTGCCAACAAAATCCGGACGCGTTTAGGAAAAAATGCTGTGCAGGAAAATGACACCGTCTTTGATTTCATTGTAGTCGGAGGCGGAGTGGCCGGCATATGCATGGCTCTTGCGGCGTTTCGCGGCGGTGCGAACGCGCTTTTGATCCATGACCGAGGAGTGCTCGGCGGCTGCAACAGTTCGGAAATCCGCGTATGCATGGGCGGCATGATCGGGCTTGCGCCTTATGACAATCTCGGAAATGTCGTGAAAGAAATTGCGCCGGTTTCGGGGCATCCGACCATATTCGACGCGGCGCATTATGAAGACGACCGCAAGCGGTTTGCCTTTGAGGACGGCGGATATGACAAAAATATCCTTTTCAACAAAAGCGTCACCGGCGTTGAAATGCATAACGCCCATATCTGTGCCGTGATCTGCACGGACGTTCTCACGGGCGAAAAGACCAAATACAAAGCGAAGCTGTTCGCCGACTGCACAGGAGACGCCGTTTTAGCCCGTATGGCTGGAGCGAAAACCATGTACGGACGAGAAGCGCAAAGCGTTTTCGGAGAGAGTCTTGCTCCCAAGGAACACGAAAATATCGTCATGGGGCACTCCATCCGGTGGTACAGTGAAAAAGAACCGCAGCCAAGTTCGTTCCCTGATATCCGGTTAGGACTTGATTTCAACGACCGCAACTATTTGAACGTCTACAACGGCGATTGGGAGCAGGAAACCGGTTTTTACCGCGACATGGCAGATGACATCGAATACATCCGGGACTACGGTCTCCGGGCGATTTATGCCAATTGGGCCTATCAGAAAAACCACTGTCACAACAAAGCAGATTATGCCGATTACCATCTGAAATGGGTATCCGCTCTCGGAGGAAAGCGCGAGAGTTATCGGGTGATCGGAGACTATATTCTGACGCAGAAAGACATTGAAAGCAGGATTCATCATGAAGACGGCACGGCTTGTCTGTCATGGAGTATCGACATGCATTTTCCCGAGCCGGACAATTCGGAAAATTTTGGCGAGCCGTTCCGCTCTTTTGCCTATCACAGAGGAATTGTTTCGCCCTATCCGGTTCCGTATCGGTGTTTATATGCAAGAGACGCGGAAAACCTGTTTTTGGGCGGACGGGTCATCAGTACCAGTCATGTGGCGTTTTCGTCTGCGCGGGTCATGCGAACGCTTGGCATGTTAGGAGAAGCAGCAGGTCTTGCCGCCGGAATCTGTCGCGAGCATGACTGTCTGCCGAGGGAAGTTTATACGAAATATTTACCGGAATTGCAGGATCGGATGAAAAAAGGCGTCAGGATTCCCTGCGCCTTTGAGTGTCCGACAAATGCCGAAGAAGCCTATCATTTCAAGGATGCCGGGTGGTTTTCTTTCGATCATCCGGAGCTTTCCGACAAGAAAGACAAAGCTGCCCGTATCAAGCTCAAAAAAGGAATGGATCTGTTAGGACTTCCGCACAAATATCCCCTGCCGGAAAAATTCACGGTTTCCGACTGACAAGCATCCGTTTTCACCGCACGGCAGCACAGATATTCTGTGCCGTCGTGTTTTCTTATAAAGAGACAATTTTTACGTTACTTTTCGCCTCTGCGAAAAGTAAGCAAAAGATGATGTTTTTCTGTTACTTTTTGCGGCGTGCCGCAAGCCCCAAAAAGCCCCAAGGACGTTTTAACGTTACTTTTTCGCTTGTACGAAAAAGTAACCAAAAAGTACACCAGAGGGGCGGCGAAGCGCCGCTGCAAAATAGCCCTCTGGACTCCCGGGGTACGGTTCAAAACCCGTGCGGTGGGATTTCAGGTGAAATTTGAAAGGTTGCGAGTATTAAGATTTTTTGCAAAAAACTATTAGTGCCGCAATACGCACGGTCATGTTTTGAACCGGTGCGAAAGGGAAACTGTACCGCTAACGCAGAATCGGGTTTTGCGAAAAATCGAAGTTGCAGTGTGGGCTTGACGCCGCAAGCAGTCGATTAAAAGGAAGATTACACGTTATAATGGGTGCGGTGAAAAGGGAAAATTGTTGTGGTTTGAGTAGAAAGCTTGGTGCAAAACCATGGCTTGGGGTTACACGAAGGTGGTGTACGCAGATAGAAAACTTAGAGTAAAACCATAACTTGTTTGTGTGTAGAAAACCGAAGTTTTTGCACTTTCTCACAAAACCATCTGTTTTTCGAAAAACCAATTTTTTGTCCGCTCAAACGCAGTTCTTTCCAAATTTTCCGTTTTCCGAAAAGCAGCAATTTGTTATCCAAAAAAACACTCTCCCACCAAGGTCACCCATTCCATGAAACACATAACCTACTGTCCACCCAAATCAAAACTTGCCTTTTTATAAAAAATCACAAATTCTTGCGCAGTAAAATCCCCCCCTCGCACCGGTTCAAAATACTCCGAGCTGCATGGCACAAGACGGTGTTTTTGCAAGAATTTCTTGATAGCACAAGACTTGCGGCCTAATCAAAAAATTCACCGCTCGGAATTTTGAACCGCTCTCCGGAGTCCAGAGGTCAGCAGACCTCTGGGGTACTTTTGGGTTACTTTTTCGTACAAGCGAAAAAGTAACATTAAAACGTCTCTTATATGCTTTTCGCGAAAAAAAGCACTCTTTCCAGACTTTTCGAGAACCAAAAAGCCCCCAAGCCGTCCCTTAGGGAAATTTTCTGAAAAAGGAAAATTTCCCTAAAAGCCCTTTTCCGGGCTTTCCGGAAAAGCAAAAGCCGCCCGACAGCTAACCGTCGGGCGGCAAAATATGAATTCTTTTGTCCCACTTTTCTTTTAAGAAAAGTGGAAGAGCTCTAAGGGCGCACAGCACTTGCTCCTTTTTATGCATAGTGATATTTCTTGCGCCCATGCAAAAGGAAAAATACCGTTAATCCTAACGCTAATATTTCCGCTACAACTGCTGAGCACCAAACACCGTCTATGTGCCATATCTCCGGCAAAATAATCAGCGACGCTAATTGGAATACCAGCGTCCGCAAAAAGGAAATCGCTGCCGAAATAACCCCGTTTCCAAGCGCTGTGAAAAACGAAGAACCCCAAATGTTAAAGCCTAAAATCAAGAACATGGTCGAATAAATGCGGAAACCGCGTACCGTCATGGCAAATAACTCCGCATCGTAGCTGACATACAAACTGACAAGCGGGGCGGAAAGCGCCTCCGACAGAACAAACATCACAATTCCGACAATTCCCAAAAGCGACAGACTCTTTCGGTACAGATTGGTCAATTCCGCATGGTTTTCCGCACCGTAGTGATAGCTGACAAGCGGTGCAGAACCAATCGCATAGCCAATAAATATAGCCGCGAAAATAAAGTTTACATACATGATAACCCCGTAGGCGGCCACACCGTCCTCTCCGGCAAAACGGAGCAACTGATAGTTGTAGAAAATGCCTACGATTGACGAAGATATGCTCGATACCATTTCGGAGGAGCCGTTGCCGAACGATTGTAAAAGAACCTTGCTTTCAAACCGCGTCTTTGTTAAGCGCAAAAGACTGTTGTTGGGGAGCGCAAAGTAGATGAGCGGTAAAATACCGCCGACGATCTGCCCAAGTCCCGTTGCAATAGCCGCTCCGGCAAGCCCCCAAGGGAGTACGCCGACAAACAAATAGTCGAGTATCATGTTGGTAATGCCTGCGCCAACCGAAAAACGAAAACTAAGATGCGGTTTCTCTGCCGTTACGAAAAAGGCTTGGAAAATATTCTGTAACACAAATGCCGGGTTAAAGGCAAACAAGATTCTTCCGTACAGGATGCTGTCCTCCAACAACTTGCCTTCTGCCTTCAAAAGGCGCGCAATGTCCGGCATGAAGATAAAGCCGACAGCCGAAATAATCACGCTTAGAATGATTCCTACATAGACAAGCATGGAAAAATAGCGATTGGCGTTATCTTTTTTGCCCTCTCCGAGTGTGCGTGCTACAATGGCTGTGCCGCCCGTACCGATCATAAAACCGACCGCACCGACTGCCATAAGCACCGGCATCATCAGATTTACCGCGGCAAAGGACGTTTTGCCGACAAAGTTGGATACAAAGAAACCGTCCACAATGCTGTACAGCGACGTACAAAGCATCATCGCAACGGACGGCAACACAAAGCGCGTCAAATTCCGGAATGTGAAGTGATCCGATAACTGAATCCGTTGTTTCATGTTATTCCCTCCTGTTATCATAAATACACACAAAAATAGTGCGCTCAGGTTGAAACCCACCGAGCGCACTCGACATCTTTTCTGACCGTTGCGGCTGCGGCCGCAAGTCCTCCGATGACAGTATGAATGTTATTTTGCGTAGTCGACCTGACGGTTTTCACGAATCAGCATGACCTTGATCTGGCCCGGATATTCCAGCTCATCCTCAATGCGCTTGGCAATATCGCGTGCAAGAAATACCATATCGTCGTCATTGACCTTTTCGGGTTTGACCATAATACGGATTTCGCGGCCTGCCTGAATGGCAAAGCATTTTTCAACGCCCTCAAACCCGGTAGCGATCTCTTCAAGCTTCTGCAAGCGCTTGATATACGATTCCAGGTTTTCGCGCCGTGCGCCCGGACGGGCTGCGGAAATCGCGTCAGCCGCCTGAACAAGCATCGCGATGAGGGTTCTTGCCTCGACATCGCCGTGGTGCGCTTCAATGGCATGAATGATCTCGCCGTTTTCGTGATATTTCTTGGCAAGGTCAACACCGATCTGAACGTGCGAACCTTCCATTTCGTGGTCAACAGCCTTACCGATATCGTGCAAAAGTCCGGCGCGCTTGGCAAGCGTTACATCCGCGCCAAGCTCTGCCGCCATCATGCCGGCAATGTGGGATACCTCAATTGAATGAACGAGTACATTCTGACCGTAACTGGTGCGGTAACGGAGTCTGCCCAAAATCTTGATAAGTTCAGGGTTGATTCCGTGGATACCGGTTTCAAAGGTCGCCTGTTCGCCGGATTGCTTAATGATCTGTTCAACCTCGCGGCGGCTCTTTTCGACCATTTCTTCAATGCGTGCCGGATGGATACGGCCGTCCGAAATGAGCTTTTCAAGTGATAAGCGCGCAATCTCGCGGCGTACCGGGTCAAAGCTGGATACCGTAATGGCTTCGGGCGTATCATCGATGATGAGGTCAACGCCGGTGAGGGTTTCAATCGCACGGATGTTGCGTCCCTCACGGCCGATAATGCGGCCTTTCATTTCATCGTTGGGAAGATCGACAGCCGAAACGGTCGCTTCACAGACAAATTCCGACGCACATCTCTGGATGGCAAGCGAAATAATGCCGCGCGCCTTGTTTTCGGCCTCGTCCTTGTATTCCTGTTCTATGGTGGAAATCTTCATGGCCGCTTCATGACGGACTTCGGATTCCACGCGGTCGAGAATGTATTCTTTGGCCTGTTCGGACGTAAAGCCGGAGATCTCTTCCAGCTTTTTCATCTCGTCCTCAATGATGCCGGCTAATTCATCTTCACGCTCGGTGAGCTTTTGGGTGCGGGCGGCAAGAAGTTCTTCCTTGTGCTCGTAGCTCTCAATTTTTTTGTCGAGAGATTCCTCTTTCTGCTGGGCATGTTTTTCAAGACGCGCCACTTCGTTGCGGCGGTCTTTGAGTTCGCGTTCGATTTCGTTTTTGTTTTTTAAGATTTCTTCTTTTGCTTCAATCAACGCTTCTTTTTTCTTGGTTTCGGCGGCTTTCTGCGCCTCGTCCAGAATGCGTTTCTTTTCGTTTTCCGCTTCCGCACCGCGCGCCTTTGCCTTTTTTAGCGCACTTGCACCGTAAACGGCCGACGCAATAAAGACGGCAATGCCGATTACGAAAGCGATGATTCCGATAATTGTTAAAAGTTCCAAAATAAAAGCACCTCCTTCGTCATAGAAAAATAACAAAACAGGTGTCTTACAAAAATGTATAAAAGTAACGTGAAAGCCCCGACGGAGCAGAAGGGACTTTGATCTATCCATATAAATTACATATAAATTAAATTTTGTTTCCGTGTCAAAATCAATATATATATAAAGTGCGTACGTTTATACGGTAAGGCACTTGTAGAGTAATGATAAAAATAATTATGTTATTTTGTACCCTTAACAGGTTTATTATACAATAAAATAGGTAGCTTGTCAAGATATCTTGTTAAAAATACGAAAAAAACGCACAAAAAAACTGTGCAAAATGCCTTTATAAGGAAATTTGCACAGTTTTTGGCATACGATTACTGAATCAACTGCATATCGAATTCATTGACGCCCTCTTTGAGCGGAATGAAGTCGTATTCAAAGCGGAAAACGGCTTTGATGCCCTTGGGAATGTCAAATTTGTAGTAAGTATTGGTCTTGCCGCGCTTGACGGTAACGCCGATTTTTCCGTTTCCGGTATCGATGTGTCCGCTTGCATAATTAAGCCCGTCAATGACAGCCGGGTCGATCACAAGATTGGTGTAGCCATACGTGCCCTCTCTCTGACGGATACCTAAAATGCCATGGAACAACTGACGCGTCAGAGCGCCGAACATCGGGTGATTGTGTGACATGGTCTTGGCGATCGGTCCCCACATATATTCCCAAAGAGTCGTTGCGCCGCCGTTTTTCATGTTGCCGAACGAGAGGTCGGTCTCGGCGGTCATGAGTTCAAACGCAAGTTTGGCATTGCCGTTTTTGAAGAGAAGCTCGGTCAACAGGTCGGTCGCGAAAATGCCGGTATCGTATTCATGGGATTTTGTGTACTTGGCGACTAAGTTCGGATAGGTGCGTTCGTCACCGATGCCAAGAGCGACGGCAAAGCTGTTTGCACCCTGATAATCGCCGAAGAAATCGCCGGTCTGCGCGGAGAAATAGGCGGCGTGCATGGCTTTTTTGCTGATTTCGATCTTTTCGCGGTAGGACGGGACAAGGTCGCTCATGCCGACAAGAGGCGCCATTTCGCACATTTCGGTCAGATCTTTGATGTAGTAATATGTGTTGACATAGTTCTGCGGAATGATGAATTCATCCTGCTTGGAAAAGCCCCAGTCGCCGAGATTCCAGCCGCCCGGCTCTTCACTTACGATAAAGCCGGCTTCACAGCGCGAATCGAGATAGCGCATAAACGAAAGCATGCGGCCAAAGTGCTTTCTAATAAGCGAATCGTCGCCATAGATGCTGTAATAGACATACGGCACATGAATGATGGCCGAGCCCCAGCCGCCGATGCCGCCTCCGCCGCCCTGGAAAGGAGCAGTGTGTGTGACATGTCCGGTGAGCGAGCATTGGCTGTCTACAATGTCCTGCATCCACTTTTCATAGAATGTGCGTCCGTCCATCATGAGAAGTGCCGCATCGGCACAGAGCTGACCGTCGCCGGTATAGCCGAGGCGTTCGCGCGTCGGGCAGTCGGACGGCACACCGCAGTGCATGTTTTCGAGCTGCGTGCGAAGATAGGTTTCGTATAGCCAGTTCAACATCTCGTTGTCGCACTCAAAGTGTGAAGTGATCTTCATGTCTGCGTGAATCATGCGCGCCTCAACCGGAACAGCGTTGTCGGTGAGGGTGAAATAGCGGAAACCGTGCCACGAAAAATATGGGTGCATATCGTGGATGCCGTCGGAAATGTATTCATCGCGTGCCGGCTTGCGGTCGCAGGCGCAGGTGACTTTGTCCAGTGTGAAATCGTCGTTCAGTTCTTCGGCATGCTCAATGACAATTTTCTCCTCCGGTTTGTCGCAGCGAACCACTACATAACCGGTCAAATTCACGCCGCAGTCATAGACGGTCACACCGTCAAGATGCGCCACGGCTTTTGGGATAAACGTTTCGGTTACTTTGTCGGCCGGAAAATGCTGAATCTCCCATTCACATTCCGGCGTCGGAGCAATTACGGCGTTTTTCCACGACGAATCGTCATAGTCTGCGTCGAAAATACGGTCATCGTACAGCCGCATATCCTGCTTTTCGCCGAGATACAGGCGGCTTTCCGCGATAAAACTGGGTTTCCACTTGTGCGATGTGTCACTGACGACACTGTGCGCACCGTCTTTGTCGGCATACTCTAATTTGTAGCACAGCTTTACCGTGCCGAAGAAATCGGTATGCTCGTCATGGTTGCCGGTATCGCCGTACCAACCGTTGCCGAGCAGGACGACAAGTGTGTTTTTGCCGCTTTTCAGGTACTCAGTCACATCGTATTCCACCGAATAGGTACGATAGGTAAACTTATCGTGATTCGGGTAACTCAGGTGTTTGTTTTCGCGGTGTTCGTAAAGGGAATTGGCCGGAACGAACACATCGTCGCTCACTTTTCTGCCGTTCAGGTACAGTTCAAAAAAACCGAGTCCGCAGATGGTGATTTTTGCATTTTTCGGCGTATCTGCCGTAAAAACCTTGCGGATATAGGGTGCAGAGCAGCTTTTATCCTCCGGCGCAATAAAGACCGAAGCGGGGTATAGATCCTTGAATCTCATAACTTTATCTCCGTTCTTAACGAATATGAGCCGGACGTAAAATCAGACCGCTGCGGAAGCTCTTTTCGGTGAAGCGGTATTTTTCCTCCGTGCGCGGGCCGCAGGAGTTCGAGCCGATACCCGTCATGCGCATGTCGGCATGAACGAAGGTTTCAGGACGCGCCTTTAATTCGTGGTCGTGCATGGCAAGAAGATCGGGCGTGTCGTAATGCATCGCACCAAACGAAAACGGCTCGGTGTCGTACATCGGCAGAATTTCGAGACCGTGACCGGTAAGGCTTCCCACAAACGCATAACGCGTGTCGCAGTGCGAGGAATTTTCCTGCGGACGGATGTAGTGCTCAAAATTGTCGGTGGCCGTCGTGCGGAAATAGCCGATGTGCGACTGATACTTGTGGTCGGCGTAGGCTTCATACGGCCCCATGCCGAAGTATTCGACGCGTTCGTTGCCGCGCGGCATGACGATTGAAAGCCCGAAACGCGGCAGCTCGTCGCACTTTTCGGCGCGTTCGGCTTCAAATTCAAAGCTGACGGAGCCGTCGTTCGACACGGTGATATATTCTTTCACGCGCATGACAGGCTCTTTGGCGCGTGCGCCGAGCGAAAAGTCGCAGAACAGCGTCACATAGTCGTCGTCTTTCTTGTAAATGCCGCATTCATGCGTATTCTGTTCGAGCTTATCAAGCCCCCATGCGTACCAAGCCGCATTGGCGCGCGGACGGTCGTTGTCGGTCGGTGCGCGGAACAGTTCAAGTCCGATCGGCTTTGCAAGCATTTCCTTGCCGTCGTGCACAAGGCTTGTCACGCGGCCGGTTGATTTGTCAAACAGCACGCACAGTTCGCCGCAGTCGATTTCAATAAAGTGGTCTTCTTCGACAAGGCTCATCTTGCCGCCATTTGCTGCTTTCGGTTCTTCGTCAAGGCAGACCGAGCCCAGTTCAAACTGACGCGACCCCATTTCAAAACCGGCGTCGCAGAAATTTGTGTCGGTGTTGTAGATAAGACGAATGTTGAGAAAGTATTCGCCGGGTTCTTCAAAGTCGAACGCGTCGTACAATTTATAGGTGCGGCGGCGGGAGGGCGCAATGACAAGCCCGGCAATGCGGCCGGATTTCACGCGTTTGCCGTCGCATTCCACGTTCCAGACTAAATCCACGTCGGAAAGCGTTTCAAAGAACCGCCAGCTCTTTATCTCGATTTCGCCGGAATCGGCATCTTTCAAGGAAATTTCTAACGGCATATAGGCGTTCTTGATGGCGCGCATGCCGTTCGACGGCTTGCGGTCGGGATAGACAAGACCGTCTACACAGAAGTTGCTGTCGTTGGGATAATCGCCGAAATCGCCGCCATAGGTGTAATGCTTGCTGCCGTCGGCGTCGGTTACCTCCACCGAATGGTCGCAGTATTCCCAAACATTGCCGCCCATGAATTCGTCGCGCGAACGGATAAGCTCGACATATTCCTTGATGCCTCCCGGGCCGTTGCCCATCGCGTGGAGGTATTCGCAGAGGTAGAACGGTTTCTTTTTGTCTTCGTCCTTGCTTGTGATGTAACCAAGACAACCGGCAGGGGCGGTATACATTTCGCTTCGGACATCCACAAGATCGGCGTGACCGGCTACGCACCGCTCACCCTCATAGTGGATATATGCCTCCGGCATACGCGAAAGGATGTATTCACGCATGGCATGCTGGTTCTTGCCGCAGCCGGATTCGTTGCCGAGCGACCATAACACCACACAGCCGCGGTTCTTGTCGCGTTCGAGTAACTTCTTGGCACGGTTGACATATGCGTCATGCCATAGTTCGCCGTCCGAAAGCTCCGAAAAACGTCCGAAGTCCACCATGCCGTGCGTTTCGATATCCGCTTCGTCCACCACATAAAAGCCGTATAAGTCGCAAAGCTCCATAAAGCGCGGATCGTTCGGATAGTGTGACGTGCGGATGCAGTTGATGTTGTTCTGCTTGAAAATCTCAAGGTCACGCACCATATGGTCGTGCGGCGTGGTTTGGCCGAGAACCGGGTGCGAATCGTGGCGGTTGACGCCGCGCAGCTTGACCTTTTTGCCGTTGATATAGAAAATTTTCCCGATGATTTGGACTTTCTTGACGGCAATGTTCTGATAAATGACCTCATCGCCGCTTGTTAAATAAAGTCCGTAAACGAGCGGCTTTTCGTCGTTCCAAAGAACCGGTTTTTCCAGTTCAATAACAGTGTTTTTCTTGTATACGCCGCTTGCGATCTCCTCGCCGTCCGGCGAAAAGAGAACATAGTCCACTTCCGGTTTCCCGGCAAGCGTCAGATCAAGCGTCAGGGAGGCGTGCGACAGGTCGTCCGAAACGTTTTGGCGCACATAAATATCCTTAATGTGGTTTTTCTCGCGGGACAGCAGATAGACCTCGCGGAAAATGCCCGAAAAACGGAATTTGTCCTGATCCTCCATGTAGGAAGCGGCGCACCATTTGAGAACGAGGACGGCAATGGTATTGCGGCCGCTCACGGCGACTCCCGAAACATCAAATTCGGTCGTGCAGTGGCTGACGGTCGAGTAGCCGACAAATTTGCCGTTGACCCAGACATAGTAACACGAGTCCACGCCCTCGAAATTCAAGTACAGCTCACGCGACGCGAATTCGTCGGTCAGATAAAAATCGCGCGTGTACACGCCGCAGGGAATGCGGTCGGGCAGGTGCGGCGGATCGGCCTGGAACGGATAATTGATGTTGGTGTAGTTGGGAACGTCGTAACCTTTGTCAAGCACGGTCTGCCATGAACGCGGCACGGTTATCGTGTCGGTATATTCGTATTCGTCGGTGAAAAAATCGTCGCTTGTGAAGTCGTCGGTCACGTCGGCAAGGCTTTCATAGTAGCGGAAATTCCATTCGCCGCAGAGCGTCTTGAAATAAGGGGATTTGGCGCGGTCAAGCGTGTGCGCCGTGTATTTGTCCGCATAGGGGATGAAATAGGCGCGCGGCTCGCATTCGCCGACTGACGTCGTGCGCGGGTCTTTGTAGTACGGTTCAAAAATTGCCATAAACTTTCTCCTTTATGATTCTTGTTCGCAGATCAGGGCGAATCAGGACCTTTTTTACTATACGACAGTATACCATAACTAAATGGAATTTGCAACTGTTTTTTACCGGTTTTTCGGTAGAATATGAGGAGTTTTTGGGGGAGAAAGTGAAAATGTTGCCGCCGGCTGTGACAGCGATGTATGACTTTCCCGGGTAAAGCGTAATCGAATGCTCAAATACGAAAAGCCGATATAAAGTTTGAGAATTCTTCAAACCTCATATCGGCTAAAATTTCGTTTGCTTTTACAGATTCAACAAATCAGCCCATTATCTCATCCGGATCATCGTATGCAGTTCTGCCCGGAATGACCCAGATCATCTGCGTACTTTCATCCCACTCAACGCGGCAATCCAACGCATCGGTTATATCGCGAAGCTTAAAATAATTGTTGTCTTCAATGTTGTAGCAGGTTGCCTTGATCGGCACACCGTCAAGCGTTAAAAATACGGAGGATGAAAAAGCTGTTCTTTCTGTGCCGTCGCCCGGCGTTAATTCGCCGCCGACCGCTGTGTAATCATAAAAGCTTAACATATCGATCGAATTGGTGGCGCCGTCATACTTGATGTCAAAGGTTTTAATGGTTCCGTCAAGGATCTTTGCAATATCTCTGAGCTTAAAGTAGTTGTTGTCATCGATGTTATAGGCGGCGGTGTTGAATTTGCGGCCATCCAAGCAAACAGTCTGTGTTTTTGAAACAGAGTTTTTGCTGAATCCGTTTCCGGGATAATAAGTAAATGTATCGTGCATATCATCCTCGTGAACCAGATAGCGAATCTCTCCGTTATAGAAAATGGTATAGATTTTGCCTGTTATGATCCAAGGGGTTATGTCGTCAGGATCTATTCCGGGAATATCCCTCATGTCCGCGTCGCGGTCGAACGAAAACTCCTCAATACCGTATACATTTACCCATTCCCTGTCTTGTATTTTATTGATATCACCGTTGTTTGAAAGAACCCACTTGCTGTATTCCGACATCATATTCTCATCAACGTTGATATATCCGTAACGATATGCTTTCAGCTTTGCAATTCCTTCGGCTGAATAGGTCAGTGCGCCCCATTCACCCCAAGGCGTATCTACGGACAGAACGCCGATAGGCATGCCGAGTGCTGCCGTGTCTGCCGCGGACAGAGTCTTGGTGAATTCTTCGAGATTGCTTGTCGGAATGTAGCATTCCTTGGAGTTGAACCAGATTTTTGAATTCGTTCCGTCATAGTTCATTCCGATAACATCGATTGCCGCGCCTTTTTTAACCGAACCGACAACCGAAGAACCGTCGGAAATGTCACAGTCGACGGCCGCTATTGCTTTGTACTGCGTTGTCGGCTTTTCCGTGTTTGCGCGCTGCATGTTCACATACTTGGCGTCAACATAATAAAGACCTTTTTGATAGTAGATCTTATAATGACCGTTCTGCGGAGTGCTGTCTACGATCTGAAGCGACTGATTGATCTTATAAACGCCGGATTTTACATAATTCTCATCATCGGGAGTGGTTTTGACCAACAAAAGACCGGTTGCTTTGCCTACAGCCTCAATATTCGGAGGTGTTGTTACCTGATTGTTAATATCCAAAATATAACAATTTTTTCTCGGCATGAAATATACGCCCGGTTTCCAGCTTGTGAAAGCGGTACCGTCTTTCTCGCCGCACTGTCTGATGATACCGCGCGATTCGTCAACACCGCCCTCGCTCCATACGGCAACCCAATCCTCGTTATAGGCGACAACTTCAAATTCATTCGTTGTTGCAACATAAAACGCTGTGTTAGCGAATGCGTCTGTTCTGGTCCATTCAGAAAACAGGGGCTCATACCCTATGGCTCGGAGTTCATCAAGTCTTCTGACATGATAGTTGATCGGCGGATTGCCGGGATAGAAAGAGGCTTTTACCGTGCCGTATTTTCCCTCATCGCCTATATGTACAATTGCCATTCCCACAAGCGGCAATGAAGCGGGACGATCATGTCTTACCCATTCCGTCGGCACCTTAGCATAGAAATTTCTTTCAGTGCCTTCGGTCGTTTTGCTGCCGCCGTAGATGTAATCGGAAAGAAACGTCATCTCTATGGCATGCTGATACTTGTCCGTATCCGAGGATGCCCATTGTTGGTTTAACTCTTTTTCAACATCCTCGCCGGTATCAAGTATCGGTGTTGTTTCCCGAGCCGTTGTATAAGCAAGGACATATCCGACTGTGCCGTCCGAAAGCTGGATTTTATGAAACTTTCTGTTGTCCTCTCCGACCACATAAGGTTCCAAAACTGTCACTCTGGCCCCTTTGCTGACCGTACATATTGCCCCTGAATAGGTAGGTTTTTTGGTAACATTTACAGTGCCGCCGTATACGACATAGGCGGTATCGCCTGCTTTCAGTTCGGCTGCAAATGCGACAGTACAAAGTAACATAAACGCGCAAAGCATCGCTGTTAAAACTTTTTTCAACACAACAATTCCTCCTCTGTTTTTAACGTTGTTTATCAGAATTTGCATACTATAATAATTATATACCATATTGATGCAATATGCAAGGTGTTTTGGAAAATTTTGTTGAAATCGGAGAAAAGGCCGGAAATAGGATTCTGCCGAATAGAAAAAAGAAAAGCCATGCCCCAGCATGGCTTTTTTGTGTCATCTTTCATTTCAACTTTTTCTGTAAAGCATGGTTTTTTACCGTCAAAAATGAAATTTAAGCGTCAACGGTGAAAGTGCTGAAAGCTGCATGGTTGGTGCAGCGAATGCATGAATATCCGAACCCAAGCCGGATTTTTCAGGCTCGGTGAACATGTAATCGGATAAATTCAAATGATTCTTGAATATTTCGATATTATCTATTGCTGTTTTATAAAATCTGCGCTATACTATTATATAAGTTATTGTAAGTTCGGGAGGTAATCGAATCGGTGGGTATAACTACAAAGGCTATGGCAAAGCTCGGTCGTGACGAAACCGTAACGCAGGAAACTCTTGAAAAAACATGTGTGACGCTTGGTTGTACTCTTGATGATATTGTAGAATTGCAATAATTTAAAACAACATATCGAATCAAATTTAAAATCTGCGACTTATAAGTGAAAGCTTTCAAATGAGGTGAACAAATGCAGTTAACCGAAGTACAGAAATACACAGAGTATTTGTTTAATGCCGCACTGAAAAAATGCCAAAATATAAGTGACGCAGAAGATCTTACGCAGGAAGTATTGTTGGCTGCTTTACAATCTATGGCCGAAATATCGAATATTAAGGCATGGCTTTCGGTTGTATTGAACCATAAATACTACGATATGCTCCGCAGAAAATATAGGCTGCCGACAATCAGTATAGACTTTATACCGGATGAATCGGAATGCTTTTGTGCAGAAGAAGTTGAAAACTGCCCGGATTCTGCTTCGGTAAGGCGTGAAGTATCCTATCTTGCCGATAAATATCGCACGGTTATTGTTCGTCACTATTTGAACGGAGAAAAGGTTCAAGATATTGCAGACAGTCTCGGAGTGCCAAAGGGAACCGTCCTGTCAAGACTTTCAAGTGGCAGAGAGCAAATGCGGAAAGGATTTGAAGAGATGGAGTTATATGAAAAATTCAGTTATCAGCCCGAGAGGTTGGAAATCAGTTGCCACGGAAAGCAGGGATTTCATGACGAGCCGTGGTCGCTGGTGGCAAATGATATGATGAAACAAAACATACTGATTGCCGCATATCAAAAACCGTTAACCGCAGTTGACATTAGCCGGTCTATGGGCATTCCGACTGCCTATATTGAAAATGCAATTAAGGATTTGACTTCCTCTGAATTGATGAAGCAAGTAAATAACAAGTATTTTACAGATTTTATGATTACAAATCCCGAGCTATTATTAAAGGGATTAGATGTTGAAATAGCATTGGTAGAAAAAAACTACGCAGAAATACAAGAACTCATCAACGATTATTTAAATGCCTTACAAAAACCTTTTTTTGCACGACTTTCCGAAACGCAGAAAGGAAAGCTTGAATACTATTTCATTTTACATTTGTTTTCTTCGGCACTTTACACCGCAACACAGCGCATTGTACCGTCTAAGGAAGAATATCCGCAACGGCCCGACGGTGGCAGGTGGGTCGCAATGGGAACGCAATATCCTCAAAACTTTGATTCCCGGAACTATCGTTTCGGAAAATACTGTTACGGTGGTGAAAGAAGATCCTATGAGGAAAATTATTTAGGAGCAAAGTCCATACACTTGCATGTATACGATTCGCAGCCTGATCTTAATAAATATGAACACGGTCCCATTGAAATGCATGATGATGTCCTTGTTCGGTTGCTTTATATTATTTCAAGAGGAATTCCGGTTGAATACGCAGGATTTGAAACTATGTTTTTAGAGGATATACCGCACTTAGCAGAATGCGGTGTTTTAGGAATCAATAACGGAAAACCATTTGTTGACCTGCCGATTTTGAAACCGGATGAATATAGTTTACTTGATAAAACGCGAATTGAGTATATGCATAAAATGGCAAATATGTTTGAGCCTTGGCTTCGGGAAGTATTTCCTTTGTTAAGAATAGACATTCCTAAACATCTTGTAGGGCGAGTTGCAGAATTCAGACAATATTCCTGTTATGCAATACCAATGGCATTTATTAAAAAAGCAGTTGAGCAAAAAGACTTTGAAATTCAAAAAGCAACGCCGCCAATGGTATTTGTTATTGATGACCAAAATCAACATTAAAAATCTGTCTCAGCAAGCGCTGAATTTGGCTATCCAAATTCGGGTGATGCTGCTACATTACCTTAGCAAGCATTGCCGCTTGTGTCCACTCGACCTTGTTAGGGATTTCATAATAAGTAACCTCCGAATTTAATTTTTGCATTTTGAATAAAAGTTCGGATAGTCTATGAAAATGACAAATCCGAACCCTAAACCGATTGGTTTAGGGTTCGGATTTGTACTGTTTGGTGCAGGTAAGAGGACTTGAACCTCCACGACATTGCTATCACTAGAACCTGAATCTTACGTGCCAACCGCACACCGCTTTTCTGCTGAGAATGCCAGTCTTTTCGGGATATTTCGGCATATCGGGAACTCGTCAAAAATGGTGTAAAAACCTGAATTTTACGAGTGTTCTATCCTACCACTTATCCGAAAAATTTTGTACCTATAATGTAACCCTGCGTAAGACTATTACGCTTTTTCACTCGTAAGACTTCACGATTCCTGAGGAAAGTCTTATTCGCATTTCATCAAGAACGTTTTGCCTCATTTCATAGTAATTATATCTAAAGTCTTACGAAAAGTAAAGTGGTTCCCCAAAAGTTTTTTTAAGAAGTTTAAGACCATACACCAAAACGCTGTAAGAAACAACAAAAGGTGAGTAAAAATTTTTTATCGGATATCAAATTTAATACTCAGCCCACAAATAAAGGCTACCATTTTTAACGGTTTTTAAGTCATTTTAAGCCGTATTTAATGGTAGCCTTGTGTTACTTAAACACTTTTAATGGTTAAAGGGGTTAATTTTAAAATTTAATTATCCACATCATCAGCGGTGGACTCGTCGATAAGCTGGGCAAGAATCTTGCGTTTTTCATCTACATCAAAGACAATCGGCTCACGTCCTATTTTGATAGACTTTCTTATTACCCAATCGGTAGTAATACTTATTTCACTATTGCCGTCCGAGTTCTTTTTAATAAATATGGTTACTCCCTTACTGGATAATGCGGATTCATATTTTTTTAATTCAGAACTAAAATGGTTGGAAGCCTTAGGGTATGCCTCTCTAGGATAAACATCACTATCATTTTCGTTCATAAAATCCCTTAATGCCTTATATAAAAATGTCATAGTACTACACCATTCGCCGTCATTTTCCTTAAGGAAGTCTATAAGCAAACGAATTAACATAGCGTTTTCGCAAGTTATCTCCATTTGTCTATCCTTGTTAGACTTCAACACCTCGTCAAATTCCTTACCCCTATTTCCCATAGCTTCAGCTACGGCATAGCCGAATCTATGAAAATCAGCTAATCTTATAGGGTTTTCAATTTTTATATTGGGTGCAATTTTGAGAGCTGAGGAAAGCAAATCAAAGATACCGCCTAGTATATACGGCAAATCCTCATTGAATGAATCCCATATTTTGCTTTCTTCCAATCTATTTCTATCTCTAATAAGTTTTGTTGAAAAGAATAAAACACGTTCCGCAAAGTCAGTACGAAAGATAAAATTTGAAATACCGTTAAGACACATACTGCTCTTTAAATGAGTACAATCAATATCTTTGTTTGTGTAGTATTGCCTTTCCGTACTGCTTGTTCCAGTTACAACCTGACATAAAAAATCACTTTGCTTATCTGTTAACTTAGAAATATTATCAAAAGCGGTGTAATAACAAGCGTTTAACCTTACTCGTAAATTGTTAAGTGAATCTGGAAAAGATTCCAAATCACTAATAGAGGGGTCAATGATTTTTTTAACAATTCTTGATAAGGTGCTTTTACCAGAGCCGTTTGTACCATTTACAGATATAGACGGATATACAATACTGGGGTTAAAACAAGTTGCTATATATACCGTAAGCAACAGCTTTTCTTCCGCTGATACATTGAGGTACTTATATAGACGTTCCCACCCTCTCTCGCTACGAATCGGTGTTACTTGTGGCAACTGGTCTTTGCTTTGAATAAACATCGGGTAGTTGTTTTCTTCAATTTTCCAACCGTCTTTGTCGATTTTTACGCATTTTCCATTAGATAAGTCGTAAATAATTGAATTATCAGCGTAGGGTGAAATGCGATACCTTGCTTCCGTTATTTCCTTGTTGTAGGCAAGATTTTTGATATAGTCAATACAATCTCTCATAGTTGTACTGATAGGAAATGAGCCTGTAAGTTCCTTAAATTCGCTTTTTACGTAGAATATAAATTCAGCACTATTTAAGGATACATTACACGTCTTTCCGTTTCGTGTGATTTTCGCAAAGATATCCGTATCCGTCCTTAACAGCGGATAACCTTTCATCATATCAATTAAGATATCTTCTTGATTGGCTTTCTTGCCCTTAGTGGCGGTTTTCTTTTTTGCACTCATTTTGAGTACCTCCTAAAATAATTATAATGTCAGCCGTACAAGTCCCTCTTGAACGTCTGCAATATAAATAAAGGGTAAAGCTGAAAACCCATAAGGCATTTTTACAAGAAAATCTTGAAAAAACCTCAATTTTTGCAACTGTAAGAAACAAATCCGCAACGAAAAAGAGCTTAAAAGTCAATAAAATTGGCACTATCGACTAAATAATCGGTAGTGCCATTTAGCTTTCATTGTGCAATAGGTAGATTTTTTGCTGTTTCCTGCATTCAGCCTTAAATCAAGCCTTTTATATGTGTTTCTATATGATTTTTCAGTATATCGGTAAAGTTATCTCCGTACCCTCCCATAGCCTCAGCTACCGCATAACCGAATTTATGAAAATCAGCTAGGCGAATAGGATTTTTAAGGTTAACATACTGCTGAATATCAAGAGCCGTAGCCAATAGGTCAAATATACCGCCTAGAATATAGGGCAAATCAGCATTAAAATCATTACACAACTTGCTATTTTCTACACGGTTTTCGTTTAACGGTTTCATTGTGAATGATAGTGTTCTTGCGGATATATCCACATATTCGAGGAACTGGGGATTACCAGTAAAACAAAGCCTAGTATCATAACGCATAGATTCATTATTGCTATATTTTTCACGGTTAGAAAAAGCTCTTGTTATAGCCAACAAAAACATTTCTTTTCTTTTGGGGGACAACTTGTAAACGTTATCAAATATTTCAAAATAGCTATTGCTCAAAAGCACTATCAAATCACTAGGAGTAAAACCGTTTACTGAATGTAATTTATCTACTGAGAGGTCTATAAGGTCTTTAAGCATACTGGCTAATACCGTTTTTCCGCTTCCTGGCTCTCCCTTTATACATATAGTAGGAAGATATATAGACGGATTGAAACAACAAACCAAATACACCTTTAGCAGTAGCTTTTCGTCCTCCGATATATTTAGGTATTTGTCTAGTCTATCCAAGCCGTTATCACTTTTTATAGGCTCAACCTGAGGTAATTCCATAGGTCTTTCAGCAAACAAATTCAAGTGGTTTTCGCTCACGTCCCAAGCGTTTTTGCTTATAGTTACAGTTTTTTCTTTACTGAGCTTATAGACAATAGAATCGTCAAAATTTGTTATACGGTAAGCACCCTTTTTCTTATTGTTGTTAGCCATTTTATTATCTCCTTTCAAAGCTATAATGCTTTCTAAAAGAATACCATAAAAAGCGTTTCTATTGGTTGCTATTAAGATGTTTTTTGCAACAATAAAATAACCGCTACCGATTTTTACAATCAGTAACGGTATTGCTTTTATGTAGCGGTCTTAATTTAAAACATAGCTCTATTTATAGCCTGATAGGTAACACCTGAAACCTCTATCATACTTCTTTTTCCGTCTTTGAAATTTATTATAGCTTGAACGGTCTGCGTTCCAACATAATCCAAAAGACCTTGTGTTCTATCAACAACCTCAATAGATTTTACTGTATTTTTATTTATCTCAATTTTTACATCCTTTAAAAAACCCGATTTGACTAAAAAAACTTTATTCCCGAAACTTTTGACCTTAATATCACCGTTCTTATAGTCACCATTAACAACTTTATCTGTAAAAACTCCCATATCGACAACTCCTTTTTTGTGTTTAAACTTTCATATCAGCCTTAAAGCAATTTTAAGGTGTTTTCCGCACGTTTTAACTTTTTCACACCGTAAGGTGGGGTAAGCCTTAAAAACAACGCTGAGGACAAAAGGGACAGCGGAGAGGGTGTAATATCAATCAAACCATATTTCGGGGTAGAGGAAATATAAATCCCCTCCGTCCCTATAATCTTCAACCCTCGCAAAAATACTACACTTTTTACCAATATCATCATCAGTTAAGTAATAGGACTTTTCGCTGGAGTCTATCAGCTCCGTATCGTCATAGAAATACAATATAGAGCATTCATAAATCTTTGAGGAATCCGCAAAATAAGGGTCATTCAGTTGTATAGTGATAGGTTCTTCAAGCTGTAAGCAGTATTTCCCAATATCAATGGTAAGGTTTCCAGTACTCATTATTGTACCGCTTACTAAAATTCTCTCGTCAACATTTACATTGAAGTCAACGTTTTCGGTGCTATCAGCATTATTATTCGCTGTATCAGTTTCTTGTGATGTGTTATCGTTATTATCTGCTGTAGAATCCGTATCATTTTCACCGCCTGATACGTCTAAATTATTGTGCTTTTCCGAATGCGAATCTATATCAAGGTTATTTTTCAGCATATATGTAGAAAAGTCATTATCATCATATAAAAACCAAGACATAGCTTTATCGGAAGTACGAATAATCATTACATTGTGAAACAAGTTTTTCTCAGTGCTATTCGCAGAGTATGAATCAAATTCATAATAGGTACATTCTCCGCATTTTAGATCTCCCCATTTTTCAGTATCTTTGTTAATTACCAAGTCGGAGTCCTTTACTGAATAATATGAGTTAAAAGTGTCTTTTGCATAATCCTTGTTTTTTGTAGCGTTATCGGTAGAATTGCTACCCGAATTACAGCTAACAAGTCCAAACAATAGTATAATTATAGTGAACAAACTAAGTATTTTTGTTGAGATAGGGTGATTTGTAGTCATAAAAATACCTCCTAGTGAGGATCAGCTAATCGTTACCGCCGAATTTAGCCAATTACTCATATTAAATTATATCATAAAATTGTGAAGAAAGCAACTATCAGCAACATTTTTGTACTGGTTTAGAAACGCTTTTTTGAAATATTCCAAAAGCAACTATAAAAAACCTCTATGTTTCAATGAGAAACGCTGATTTTGTTATCATATTATAGAGGTGATGTTTATGGTTATTTGTCTATCTGTACGCCTTAAGGAACTTCGCACAAGTAAGAATCTTACACAAGCACAAGTGGCTCAGCACGTAGGGGTTACAAGAGCCGTTATAAGTGCTTATGAAACTGATATACGTCAACCGTCCTATGACATTTTAATTAGGTTAGCTCTCCTATATGGGGTAACTACCGATTATCTGCTTTGTATTGAGGGGAAAAGGTATGTTGATATATCAGGACTAACAGACCGAGAAGCTGCCGCCGTATATGAGATGATAAATTTGTTTATGGATAGCAAAAAAGAACTGAAAGGAATTACATAAACTATGAAGAAAAAAATCTTATCCCTTATTATGGCGGTATGCCTTGTAACAACGTGTATGCTCTCTATGGGTATATCAGCGTCAGCGGCACCCCCAACGTTAATTGTTACGGAGAAAGAATGCAAAGTCGGTGATATGGTTGACCTTGAAGTATATGTCAACGAGCCTCAAAGCTATGCTTGTTTGGTTTTCTCTCCGTCTTTTGACCATTCCATTTTTGAAATTGTCGGTGTAAACTGCAATATAGAAAGCGGTACTTTCCTTTACAACGAGGATACCGAAAACCCTAAATTTATATGGTATAATACCGAGAATTATACAACAAGCATTAGTGAGATTCTTTTCACTATTTCGCTTAGGGTACGTGAAGATGCACCTATCGGCAAACACGCTGTTACCGTAGACTATGAAGCAAAGAACATTTGCGACGAAAACGGTGAACTTGTAGAAGTGGAGGTGCGACAGGGTTCTGTCACTACCTTTCTCAGCATCCGAGGGGATTCCGACGGTGATTTACTTATCACTGGGTCTGACGTTGTTATGCTTGCTCGTTATTTGGTGGATTTGGAAACGGAAATCAACCAAGGGGCAGACGTAAACGGTGATGGCAGTATTGACGGTCGAGATTTGGTTAAGCTGTCAAGATACTTGATAGACCTTGAAGAAATCGACAATCCGTATAATCAGCCTTAAAATATATACAACGGCGGTACGGCGGTAACTTTTCACAAAACATAATTTTTCTATAAACAAATAATCTCATACGCTCAAAGGAGTATGTTGACTATGGCTTACGCCATAGCAACTAGGGAGTATTTTGCATAGGCAAAGCCTAGCAAAATGCTCCCACATTTTTTATAGAGAATTATTAAGAAAATCATATCTTATTACCTTTCTTTCAAGAGTCTAATACTAGGGATAATTTTTCGGACGTTGCCGAAAAATCACCCCAACCGTTATACTCTTTCCCTATAAAAATTGATTAAATTTCAAAAAGTATCTCCGTATATCCGTTATAGTAAAATACTTATATTTTGGGGACGAGCGTAAGCGAAGTCCCCTCAACCTTTTAATACATATACAGTTGACGGAGCGTAGCGGAGTCAACGTATATGTATTAGATTATTCCTAGCAGTAAAAAATCTATTACTTTCAAGATTTTATCGCCGTATCGCCGTATCGCCGTAATACCTTATAGGCTGATACTCAGTTATCAAAGCCCATTATCCATACCAGCCTACCGTTTATCAGCCTTAGGAGTGCTTTATAGTTCCACCCCTCAGGAATACCTGACGGATAGAGAAAACGCAAAACGGTGTCAAAATTCCGCTTTTCCAGGCATATAACCGTAGTCCACCCAATATGCTTAGAAATACACAGCTTACCGTCTATATCTTTCAGCAGAGCATAAACACGTTTGCTATCGGGAAACTGAGGGGACAGGCATTGCCGACAGCCTTTTCTTATTGCTTGCTCTCCACTCATAGCAATATATACGGCTACGGTGTAGCCTATATCGGGAGAATCCTTGTTTTTATACTCTTTCACAGCTAAACCTCCCTCAGTTATTAAAGCCTACTTTTGCTTGATTTCTTACAGTTCCTAAGGTGTCGAGAGGGTTATAATCACTATAATCCTTGGACAAATCACTACTGAACATATTAACGTACTCTTTTACCACAGTTAAATCACTATGACCGAGCAGTTTTTGCAGTCTAAAGATGTCCCCACCGTTGAGAATCCAACGTTTAGCGAAAGTATGACGGTAAAGGTGAGCTGAGGTTTTGCTTACCCCTCTAGCCTTGTTATACTTAGCCAACATTTCCTGATAGGAACGGATTTCCCCTTGTCCTCCGTAGGAATTACAGAAAACATAATCGTCAAGCTCTCCCTTACGGTAGGTAAGGTATTCTTTCAGTATTACCGCTAACGATGAAGCCATAGGGACTATTTGAGCCTTGCGGTTCTTCATTTTGTTAAGCTGAATAACGTTGTTGTCAAAATCCAAGTCCCTAATTTGAAGATTTAGGACGGTGGATATACGGTTGCCAGTAGCAAGTAAATAATTGGAGAATACCCACGTTTTGTACTCGTTGAACTCACAGCGTTTAAGGTTAGGCTTTTTCAACAGCTTTTTCAGTTCTTCATCAGTATAGGTTTCCTTGATTTTCTTATCAGCCTTAGGCAGTTTGATTTTGTATTCGGGGGTAAAGCCGTTATTCATAAGGTAGTAGAAAAATGCTCTTATATCCCTTATGTAGGACTGAACAGTTATGTCGTTGCACCCTCTCTTTTGTAGGTAGAGGATAAAGCCGTCAATAACGTCTTGGTCAATCTCAGACGGTTTCAGTTCCTTGCCGTTAAGGTACTTTTGAAATACTGAGAATCTAACCTCGTAGATTTCAAGTGTTTTGTCGGATAGGTTTCTAGCTCTGCATTTTGCCATATAGTCGGCAAAGCATTCTTCCAATGTTACTGTTTCAGCGTCTAAAGGTTGCATTTTGATTTTTGCCATAATAAATTACTTCCTTTCATAAAAAAATTTCACTCGTCGGACTACCTCAAATGAGTTTTGAAATCCTACGAATGAAATCTAAGCCTTTATTATGAAAAAAGAAAAGACCTTGTAAACTGTAATAGCTTACAAGGTCAATGGTACGAGTGTTCATAACGAAACTACTCAAAATACTTTGCTTTACGGCATTCAAAACATATTCTAATCGTGCCTTGCCTATAAAACACAGGTAACGAAAGGAATATGATTATGGAAAAGTACATCACTAAAAACGGCATTACATACGAGCTTCGTGGCGAACAATATTATCCAATGCTTGAAATCTACGAGCAAACCAACAACGAAATAGGCAAATATGGACACCTTCACCTTGACTTTATTAAGAAGCACCGCCGGGGTACATATACCACCCTGCTGACCGAAGGACACTTGAACGAACACCTCCACAATATCGACGAGCAGGCGCATGAGCAAATGGAATATTATGTAACACATGCAGCAGAACGAATGGGTTTAACAGAAGAACTCAAAGCCTCCGATCCGATGCGTTGGGTGCAGATGATGAACAGCATTAAAGCAAGCGCCGAAGAATTTGTTCTCAAGGAGGTCGTCTACAAATGAAATCGATTATCAACGAACTGTGGCACGGCAACATCATACCTCAAGAGGATAGTCGCACAAACTCAAAAGAAATGAAAGAACTCCTCGGTTATATGTCAAGACATCATGAAGACTTGGAGAAAAGCTTTACCGATGAGCAGAAGGAAATCTTCGAAAAGTTCCACGATTGTTGGAGCGAGTATATGAGCTTGGCAGAAGCTGCTATCTTTGAGTATGCTTTCAAACTCGGTATGCAATTAGCGATTGAAACACTGACCGAATAAGCACTCGGCGGCGGGAGAAATCTCGTCGCCATTTCTGTTGACAAATAAACCGTCATAAACCGACGATAAACAATCATAACTGATTGACAAATTGATGATATTATAGTATAATGGAGTAAATAATTGTATCTTTTTGTCGAAGGAGAATTGAAATGACTAACGAAACGGAAAGATGGTATTCACTCAAAGAGATTATGGAGCACCTTGGTGTCAGCAGAGATACCGTGCTCGTATGGATTGCAAAGCGCAATATGCCTGCTTCAAAGGTTGGACGTCTTTGGAAATTCAAGGTGTCAGAGGTTGATGCTTGGGTAAAAGCAGGAAACGCAGCTGAGAAATAATTGAACGGAGGATCGCTTAATGCTTTTTGAGTTGGTAAAACGTATCAGAGAAGAATTTGCTTCTTCACGTTTTGAGTTGATAAGTCAAATTGCCATCTCGGACGATGAATACGAAGAACTCTTGCAATACGTTCGTGACAAGGATAAAAACTCATATGTTCAAATGCTTGTTCCGTCAGATGAAGTTCTTTCGGTGGCGATGGTACAGATAGCCATTCGTGTATATTCCGAGGGTAACTATTGGGATTATTTCGACGAGGAAGTTGGCGTTGAAATCTCACAGGGCAAAAAATATTATTTTGCGCAGATCTTCGCGAAAACCATACAGAAATACAAATTGTTTGAGTTGGAACAAGAAAATCAATCCAAATATTCATACGTAGAAAACATAAAGGCTCACGCTTTTGTTCCTAACCAATATCTGCACAATTACTTTGACTTTTTGTTCTCGTTCTATGATAGAAACTTGTTCCGTCAATTAACAGACGAAATTGACGAAGATATTGATGACTTGATCGGATTCGTATCAGAGTCTTTGAGCAGAAGCGGTGACGTTGTTTCTATTGAAAAAAGCGGTAACAAACCTGCTAAATCATATAAGCTACTTAAGGCAACAAGAGCTTTGATAGCTCAATCTACGTCAACCGTTGTAAGTGATACGTTTTTTGACCATCTCGTTTTGATGGACAACTATTACTATGACGGTAAATTACCGCCAAAGGCAGACCGATTTTCCGAAGCATTCCAAGAGTGGGTTGAAAAGAAGAACAGCGAAATTAACGCTTCTGATAGCATCAGCAGAAAGCGTAAAGCAAAAGAATCGTTCTTCCACAAGCCGCACTTCTTGATTGATCGCAACAATAGCCAACTTTATCTAATGATTCCAAGCCAAAAGTTTAGGACTGAGGGCTTTGTGAATGATGCCAAGGTTGAAATTTGTGTTGGTGGAGAGTTGATCACTAAACACCTTGAAGTGTATAAAGCATACGGTGTATTGGTTTCAGAAGAAATCAAACTGCCTATTACAGACTTGTTTGCCGAATACAGAGTGATTATCTCTGCAAATGCAACCCAAGAATACCTTATACCAAGCAAAGAGTACCGTGTATTCGACGAGGACTTTGACGAAAACAGCAAGCTGAAGAAAGGCACGAACTATTTGTTGGTTCAGAAAGGCTTGTATATCAGTGGTAATATAACAGAGCGTTTTGTTAATACAGCTTGCGATTTGTGGGATGAATATTGTTACGATGATGTGTCTGAGAACTCTGTAATTTATATCAACGGCAAACCGCTGTCTTTGATTGGAGAATTTTCTGACAAGCCATTGTTCGAGTGTGTTTCTAAAGAATATTTGCTCTATAAAAATGGACGTCAAGTTCAAACCGCGTATAAGCATCCGATTGTTTCTTTCAAAATCAATAAGGGAATGTTGCCAAGAACGAGATTGTTTGTAAATGATGATATTTATAGCATCGAAAATGATTGCAATATTACTGTGTTCGATTTTCCAAACGAAAAAGATGTTGTAGGTGTATCAATCGATTTGGGTGCGCTCTTGCCGTGTATGGACGGAGTATATCAAATCAGCTTGGACGAACCGGGAAAGAATCCTCATCTGCTTACTCGCTATATTCTGATGACAGAATTGAGATGTCGGACAAGCAAACCAAGATATACTTTTTGTAGTACTGCGGAAATAAAGCTTTCGGGTGATTACCTTACAAATCCCTTGAATTGCTATATGAATGAATATGGCGAATATGTGGTTAATTTGTTAGAGGGCAACGAGGCGGGAGAGTTTGAACTTGAATTTCAAAAGGAAACATATAAACTTTTAGTTCCGTTAAGAGTTTTCAAGTTTGGATTTGAAAAACAGTGGCAGTTAATCCGTCCCGAATTTTTATGGTACAGCGACTTAAAGAATGAATTGTACGTGTCAATACCCGGAGCTACCGATGTTAAGCTCTACTTAAATAAAAATGAGTCGGATTGTATTTGGGGAGATATGTACGAAGATGGCAAATTCAAGTTGGATATATCTGAGTTTGTTGCGGAGATAAAGAAAACCACAAGCTCAATGGTATATATCAATCTGATGTTTTGCGACAATCGTTGGCGTAGTATTTCGCTATATAGGGTACAAGTAAGACCGTGGATAGACCGTTTCGCACTTATTTGCGAGAATGGTGCTATGGCTCTTGATGCAAAGTATCAAAGCAGAAATCCCTTGTATGTGGAGTTTTACGACTTTGATACAAAAGAATTAGTGGTTGGAACTCAACTTGAAAATGGGATTACATACCTTCCTCAAATTAGCAGAGATAAGCTTTACACCCTAAAGAGATATGAGGTGGAGAGTGACGAATTTGGCTTTGATGACAACTATATTCCTTTGGGCGAACCATTGCACAAATATGGATATGTAGATGTGTCAGATTTGTCGAATTGTAAAATGTTCATCACTTCAATTTCAAACCAAGAGAGATGGTTGAAGCAGCAATACACTTACGTTGTTTTTGATATACAAAAAGAAACGGATAACGTGTATTTCGGCAAACTGATGTACTCTCCAAAGGTTAAGGGCGGCGTACCGAAGCAAAAGCCTCGTACCTTATTTGAAAAGGTAAGATTTGAGGTGGTTCTTGACGAATCTAAAATTCAAGTTTTGTCGCTGAACATTATTGAGGATGAGGATGCGTTTATTCCGTATTATGATAGTACAGCACAAGTATTGATTAGCGAAAATAGCGACATTCTTTTGAGGTCAAGAGAATTCAAGCGCTACATCCCGCTATACGAAGATGAAACAACCTACTATGTAGATTTTAGGAGGGTGAAATAATGCTATTTAGACCTGCTGAAAGTTCAAAGCAGATAGTAGATTTTTATAGAAACTATTTGCTTACGACTTTTCAGACAACCGATGATAAATATAATAGCCAACTCGAAGCGGAGCTTAGGAAGGACGGCGTAATTTCAAGCGGTCCTTTTGTAAGTGTAAGCGATTCATACGAAAAAGAAAAGACTATATCCGAGTTGGTTGGTGAGCGTGTTTTGTGTGAAAGTATGCTTAATCTCGGCAAACTTGATCCGTATGCAAGAAGATTGTACCGCCACCAAGTTGAAGCTACTTTGAAAGCAGGAGAAAAGAAAAATCTTATAATTACAACCGGAACAGGTTCGGGTAAGACGGAGTGCTTTTTGATTCCCGTTTTGAACGAACTTTTGAAAGAACAAGAAGCAGGAACTCTTGGCGCGGGAGTGCGGGCATTGATTATTTACCCGATGAACGCATTGGTTAATGACCAAATACGAAGACTCCGAGAACTGTTCGCAAGTTATGAAGGATGCTCTATCACCTATGGTAAGTTCACGGGCGAAACCGCTGAAGATTTCACTCGCGCAAGAAATGAGTTTGTCGAGCGTGAAGGCATTGAGCCGCCTAAAAATGAGCTTGTATGCCGTGAACAGATGCGTAAGACTCCGCCTAACATATTGATAACCAACTATGCAATGTTGGAATACCTCTTGCTTAGACCGGGTGATGTCGCATTCTTTAGCGAAGCAAATGCTGATAAGTGGCAAACGATTATCCTTGATGAGGCGCATACATATGGTGGAGCGAAAGGCATTGAGGTAGGTACTCTTTTGAAGCGTGTTAAAGCTATGCTCAAAAGAGATGATATTCAATTCATACTTACATCTGCGACGTTAGGGGATAACAAATCTAATCAGCAAATTGTCAACTTTGCTCAATCTCTGTGTAGTGCGAGGTTTGAAGAAAGTTCAATCATACGTTCTCATACGATAGCACCCTCGAAGCCTGCTAAGGTTGAAAAATTGGACTTTGCTATTTACAAGGATCTTTCCGAAAAAATCAGAGATAATATTGCTTCCTGTGATGTGTTGGAGTGGTTGCGCACCAAAGGCATTGTTATTGCTACCGATGCAGATGACAATAAATCTCTTGAAAGAACCTTGTTCAATATGATATTGGGCGACTCGTTCTACTATGAATTTAGAGCGTTGATGCTCAATCAAACAAAGCCACTAAATCAGATTGCAAGCGAACTCCGTATGGATATTAACGATCTTACGGATTTTATTGCCGTAGCATCCAATGCACAGGTGTCAGGGGATAAACTGTTTGAAGCAAGATACCATATGTTTTTGAGAGGAATTGAGGGCGTTTACGTAACTCTAAATCCCGACAGACATCTGTTCGTTAGAAAAATGGAAACCTACAAGGAAGATCCATTCTCGGATGATTGTGGTTATAAGGTTTTTGCTATTTCTTTCTGCCATAACTGTAATGCTACTTTCATCGTCGGTCAAACGGAAGATGGATATTTGGTTCAGAAATCCAAATTCAACGATGATTATGAGCCGGAAGTCTACCTTTTAGAAGGCGATTACGACGAGTCAGAGATTGATGAAGCGGAAGCGGACAATAAATATGTGGTTTGCGCAAAGTGCGGTGCTATTAAACACGCTACCTCTTTAGATGGTTTATCGTGCGGACACGATAAGCAGTACCACAATTTATTGCGGAAGGTCAAAGAACAAGGTGATGCTCTGCACAGTTGTCCTTGCTGCCATATTATCAATACTCAGAGAAGCATAGTAAGACCATATTTTCTTGGTAACGAAGCGGCTACGGCGGTTATTGCTACGGGACTTTACAATGTATTACCGGACTCTCAAATAACTAAAAAGCGTGTTGTTATGGAGGATGATTTCTTTGGAGAAACCGAAGAAATGGAGATTGAAGAAAGAAAAGAGTTAGTCAAGCAGTTCTTGACTTTCTCGGATAGCCGCCAAGCGGCAGCTTTCTTTGCATCCTATTTGGAAACCACTTACCGTAGCAATTTGATGAAGCGAGTAATGACCAAAATCTGCGAGGATCATATCGAGCAGTTTAACAGAGGCATTAGCTTAGATCATTTTGTTTCTTTGTTGGAAGAACAAATGGAGCAGCTGAAAATCGGTGCTCCCGAAACGAGGCACAAGGCGGCGTGGATTTACGCTATAAAAGAGCTTACAAACTATAAGGCGAAAAACTCTTTGCAGAATAAAGGTGTATTGTATTTTGATATAAACATCAATATGCCCGACAATGCAAAGTTGGGTATGAGCGCAAGCGAAGTTACGGCTCTTTTCAAACTGATGGCATTGTATTTTGTTAAGAAGGCTGCCATAGAATTGCCAATTACAGTAAGTAAGGCTGAAAGCGCTGAAATATTTTATAACGGTGTTTCTTTTGGCTTTGATAAAGATCATACAACTCGTAAATACATTGAGCCATGGTTGCCCGCTACGGGCAAGGATAATGTGAGAACATTATTTATCAAACGTATTTTGCCCAATTTGCCCGACGAACAGGTAGTTGGTCTGTTGAACTCCATTTGGAGCACGCTTCTCAGATTGGAAATAATAAAACGTGATAGCGTAAACAATCGCTATTTGCTTTCAACAAAAGCTATCACGGTAAGAACCGTTGAAAAACTTTATAAGTGTAACGAGTGTAAAATGGTAACCCCGTTCTATCTTGACGGCACTTGTAGTAATCCTAAGTGCAATGGCCATTTGACGGAATACAACTTTGAGGATGCGTTGGAACACGACCACTATCATAATATTTATCGTCATCTTAATATGACGGATATGATTGCAAAGGAACACACGGCACAGCTTGGTTCTCAAAAGGCATACGCTTATCAAAATGATTTCAAAAATGAGCACATCAATGTATTGAGTTGCTCTACGACATTTGAAATGGGCGTTGACGTTGGTTCTTTGGAAACCGTCTTTATGAGAAATATGCCGCCCTCTCCCGCAAACTATGCACAGAGAGCAGGACGTGCCGGACGAAGTATAAAATCTGCAGCATATGCGCTCACATATTGTCCCAACAGTTCTCACGACTTGAACTATTTCAAAAATCCCGTAGATATGATTAAGGGCACGATTGTTCCGCCCGCTTTCAATGTGGATAATGAAAAAATTGTTCTTAGGCACATTTTTGCTTCAGCGTTTTCGTTCTTTTGGAAGAAATCTCCCGAGTTGTTTAAGAAAAACATAGGCGAGTTCTTTGATCTTAACGGAATGGCTGAACTAAAGAGCTATCTACAGTCCAAGCCCGAAGATCTGAAAGAGTATTTGCAGAATATTGTCAGTCACGAGCTACAGGTGTTCTACGGCGTAGATACATTTGCTTGGGTTGACAGATTGTTCTCAGAGGATGCGGATGCTCCCGGTGTTTTTGTGCTTGCATACAAAAAATACTGTACCGACATAGAGGAACTTGAAAAAGCAAGAAAGGATTGTATCAGAGAACAGCGCGGTGTCGCACCGGGATCTCGAGAGGAAAAAGAACTCACATTTAGAATTTACAACATTGGTGCATCGCTAAACACTATCAAAGAACAACGTTTGATTGAGTTCCTTTCACGCAACAATTTAATTCCTAAGTATGGATTTCCCGTAGATACAGTTGAACTTACAAGTCTTGGAAAAGGTGGAGAATTAAAAGATCTGCGCTTGGATAGAGATTTGTTTTCGGCTATTTCTGAATATGCCCCCGACTCTGAGGTGGTTGCGGATGGCAAACTGATTACAAGCCGTTATGTTCGTGTGTTAAACGGCTACTCGTGGCCTAAATACAATTATGCTACGTGTAGCGCGTGTCAGACGCTGAATCGCACGATTTGGACAGAAAAGCTTCCTCAGTTGTGCAGACAATGCGGACACGAATTGCCTAAGGGAACACATCAATATATCATTCCTAAATTTGGCTTTGTCGTTGATAATGCTGAACCCGTTGACGTGGGAACGGATAAGCCCGAAAGAACATACAAAGGTTCTATTTCCTATATAGGTGACGGTAAACATATTGAATCCCACACCTATTCTGTATGTAACAAAAAGGTTGTGGTTGGAACGAGTAAGATGGATGAGCTTGCTGTGCTTAATACTTCAAACTTCTTCATCTGTAACACTTGTGGATACGGTAGAGTTTATGATGATAGCAACGATTTGTCCAAAAAAGAAAAGCATCAAAAGCCCGATGGGTACAACTGCTCATGCGATATCTTAACCCGATACTCTATTGGTCACGAATTCCAAACAGACGTTGTTTTGCTGAAATTCGTTTCTGAAAACTTAGTCGATCTTAATGAAGCGTGGACAATTTTGTATGCTTTGCTTGAAGGATTGAGTAAGTGCCTTCATATTGACCGAACCGAATTATCGGGATGCTTACATTGGTATAGGAATGAAGCAATGGGCAATATGGGCAACTACGGTTTCGTTCTCTTTGACAATACTCCGGGTGGTGCGGGTTACGTTCGTCAATTAAGAAACGTTTCCACGTTTATGTCAATGCTTGAAGCCGCCTTGGCTATTGTAAGTAAATGTACTTGTGGCGGTGAGGTAGGAGATACTGCTTGTTACGGTTGTTTGTGTAACTATTATAATCAAAAGCAACACGACATTTTGCAGCGCCGCTATGCAATTGATTTCTTGAACTCGGTTAAAAATGGACAAGATTTCTTCTTTGGTATTCAACTTGAAGATGAAGATGTTGTGCCGCCTGCGGAGGATATTTTGACACAAACCGCATATTTCAATAACGATGGACAAGATCAATCAATGATGTCGTATGATGAAATATGGAATTATTTATCGCAGGATACTGAGGATGAGGATCAATTAGAATTGATTCAAACGATTGCTTCTCAGATGGAAGAAGGTAGCTATGACAAGCCACACTATTCCGCAAGCATTACAACTGTACAAGACGCAACCAAGATCATTGCTGATTTGGTTTGGCCTGCATCTAAAGTATTGCTTTTCTTAAGAGAAAATGCCGAGAGCTATGAAGCAGCTCAATCAACTAATTGGACAAGCTTTTGTCTTGATGATAATTTTAATATTCCCGCATTTATTCAAAAAATCAAAAGATAGGAGGCGTTCATTATGGCAATAATGATACCCGAGAAACCCATAGACATACCTATTGGCAGTCACGAAGATGAAATGTTTATCGCACTGTCAAAGCTGCCGGATGAATATTACGTCTTTCATTCTTTTGTTATAATCAACAACGTCAATGGTGTGCAGTATGAAAGCGAAACCGATTTTATCGTTTTCAATCCGCAAAAAGGAATCATTTGCATTGAGGCAAAGGCGGGACAAGTAAAGTGTGAGTCGGGCAAATGGATGTATGGCTCCGGTATAGAAATGAGCCACGGAGGGCCATATAGAAAGGCTGACTCGGACAAATGGAAGCTCCAAAAGTATTTCCAACGCAAAGGACTGCAAAATCTTTGGGATAAGTGCAAGGTGCTTCACGCGGTTTGGTTTCCTTCAATTACGAGGGCATACTTGAATATGATACAGATGCCTTCTGACGGAGATAAAAGCATAACCTTGACTAAAGAATCTCTTACCAATATCAAAGAGGAGATTGATAAAATATTCGATATACAGTTGCCTGCAAACATAGAAACAAGCTTAAACCAAGCGGAAACTCAAAAGGTTTTGTCGATGGTTTTGTGTCCGACGTTTGACTTGGTTCCCGCGGTTGCATCAGAGTTGGCTGTCAAGAGAAATGCGTTTAATCGTTTGCTAAAAGAGCAGTCGGTATTACTAAACTTCCTTGAAGAACAGCCTTATGCGGTTATAAGCGGAGTGGCAGGCACAGGCAAGACAATGATCGCCGTTGAGAAAGCAAGGAGGCATTCTGAAATTGGGGAGAAGGTTTTGTTCCTTTGCTTCAACAGAAAGCTTTGTGATTTCCTGCGTGAGAAGTATATGTGTGAGAACGTTCACTACTATACGATAGACGCGCTTGCTTGCTATCTGTGTAATACTTCAACGGCTGATTATGGTCAATTGGAGAACACTTTGATGGAAATGTACTATTCGGGGGTGTTCCCATATAAGCACGTTATCATCGATGAAGGGCAAGACTTTGGGCAAAATCGCATAGAGGAATCAAGTGTTATTCAAACTTTGGAAAGCATCGTTTTGAGTGATGAAATTAAGGGCACATTCTACTTGTTCTACGATAAAAACCAACTTGTTCAAGGGCGTCAAATACCACAGTACATTGCCGACTCGGACTGCAAATTAACCCTTTATAAGAATTGCAGAAATACCGAAAACATAGCTATTACATCTATGCGCCCACTTGGAAAAGACAAGAAGCCCAAGATGTTCCAAGGATGTGTCAAGGGCGCGTCGCCCGACATACATATCGCTTCATCTGAAGTCGATTCCTTGGAGTATCTTAACAAGGTTTTGAAGAAGCTTACTGACGAAAAATACGAGGACATTGTAATCCTCACTTGCACAACCGAAGATCAAAGTTGGCTTTCTGCTCATTGTGTTAACGGTAGTTATCCTTTTAATAATCGTCAAATCAAGTTTACCTCTTGCCGAAAGTTCAAAGGTCTTGAAGCTGATGCGATAATATTGGTTGATGTGACAAGGAATACATTCGATGTAGGTGGCAACAACTTAGTCTTTTATGTTGGTGCATCGCGTGCGAGATTCCGCCTTAGCATCATAGTCAATATGAGTGATGATGAGTGCAAATTCGTAAGCGAAATCCTTGGAAATACACTTCAAGGTAAGCCGCCAAAGAAGATGTTAGCTGCATCCCTTAATGCATTATTACAGTAAATTATAATCAAATATAGCCGTTATCAAAGCGTGAATACTACGCCGCGATAGCGGCTTTTCTTTTTTGCGAATTTTTAGAATAGTGTCGGGTTTCGATGTGTTTCGTTGGCTAATACTTAGAGGGCTTCGTGCCAAGATGGCGCGAAGTTTGAAGAAGGTTGCCCTTTTTAGTTTGTTTCGGCGGCTACTACTTAGAGAGACATTTCGTCCATTCTTCAAAAAAGTCAATAACGAATCGTAGAGGGATAAAAACAATTTATGAATTTTATCTAAAAGGATTATATTTTTGCCGTTTTCGCTGGCTACCTATTGAGGGGACTTTTTTCAGCGAACGAATTTTAACGCTAACGGTATTAAGAATACTACCCCCATAATCTTCGAGAATATAAACTTTTTATAAATTTTCAATCTTCAGGGTTATTTTTTAAGAAAAAAGTCAGCAACGAATAGTGAGGGAATATGAAAACAATTTGTAAATTCAGCAAAAATATGTTGCTCAAATCGCAAAAAAGTAAGCAACGAATAGTAGAGAGCAAAAAGTTGTTCGGCAACCTTATAAACATTGCCTTTTCACTGCCTACCTATTAGAGGGGGAATTTATTTCATAAAAACCATTTGTATTATCCCAAAATAGTTCCCAATTAAATATTAGAGGAGTGTCGGGTTTTATGCGCTTTCGTAGGCTACCTATTAGAGAGTAATAATTATTTAGCTCATTTACGAAAAAAGTTCCCAACTAATAAAGTGAAAAGAAATTTGAGAAAAGTGCAAAAAACAGCCGTTCTCGCTGGCTACCAATTGAGGAGATATTTTATCGCAGGACAAATTTGACGTTTTCGATTCGGTATATAAGTGAGAAATACTTGCAGGACGTCAAGATCATAACCTCGTGCCAAGATGGCACGAAGTGAAATAGAGAGTGGTATGGGTCAAATTGACCCATACCAAAACAATAATCCTCCATACATAGTGTATATGCACATCGCCTAAGATCGCTCCGCAAATCTTCACGGAAGGAGGTTCAACATAGTCTGCGGTACGGTTGACGGCAAGAACGAGGGGCTAAGTGGATTCGCCACCTTACGGTATAGGGCTCTGTCCTATACTGTAGCAAGCATAGCAAACGTGGCTACGCCAAGCTTGCCCGTCTTTGCTTCGGCGCAAAGACAATTTAGGGAGGTGTCCCTATTACCCTCGGAATCAACAACACAGGAGGACAATATTATCGAAAACAAAAAGAAAGAAGAAGTGATCCGCTTCAAGACAACGACGGATCATAAAGCAAAAATCGAACGCGCCGCAGAAAAGCGCGGACTCACGGTATCCGAGTACCTTCGTCAATCGGTCAATGTAAAAATGAGCCGTGAGCGACCGATGGATTGGTATCCGACCATTGAAAGGCTTGAAACCATCTGTGCGGGAGCAGACGGAGAGGTTAGAGAAAATCTAATCAAGCTCATCCGTGACCTCTACAAGGGAGGCGCGTAATGGCAGTAACGTCGATATGGGCGGTGCATCGGTCGATCAAGGATGCTTTGGATTATGCCGCCAATCCCGAAAAGACCGAGAACCCGAATGAAGAAGATCTACGCCGGTTGATGGATTATGCCGAGAATCCCGACAAGACGGAACAAAGGTATCTGATCAGTGGAGTAAACTGCCTGCCCGAGCTTGCCTATGAGCGAATGATGGAGACCAAGCGGCGGTACGGCAAGTACGGTGGAATCGTAGCCTATCACGGCTATATGAGCTTCAAACCCGGTGAGGTTACACCCGAGCAATGCCACGCGCTCGGTGTAGAGCTTGCCAAAAGATTGTGGGGTGACAAATACGAGGTGTTGGTTGCCAGCCACCGAGATCACGAGCATTTGCATAACCATTTCATTCTGAATAGCGTGAGCTTCAAGGACGGAGAGAAGTTCCATTGTCCGCCGTACTATCACGACACGGTGATGGCGTCCGAATCGGACAAGCTCTGCCGTGAACACGATCTGTCGGTTATTCAGAACCCACAGAGGAAACGCGCACCATACGTCGCATATATGGCGGAGAAGAAAGGAAAGCCGTCTCACAGAACGCTATTGAAGATGGATATTGACGATGCCATCGCGGATTGTATGCTGCCAAACCATTTGCAATTCGCACTGACTCGGCGCGGCTACACCTGTCTGCGAGGCAAGGAATACAAGCACCCTTGTGTAATAGCCAAGGGATGGAAACGCCCCGTCCGTATAGACAGCCTCGGAGAGCGTTACACACCCGAAGCCATTGAGAAAAGGATTCTTTCAAGGCGAGAACATCGAACACCGTACTATCCGAGCCACCCGCCGCTTTATGAGATTTGGGAGCGTAAGCGAAAATACGATCAGCACAACACGGTAGAGCTTATCTTTATGATCGTGCTTGAGCTGTTTGGTATTGATACAAGCGGCAAGGTGATTCAGAACGATAACTACCAAGAACCGCTATCTCCCGCTATGCGACAAGAGCAGATCTATGTAGATCGCTATATGCAGACGGTCAATCTCATCAATCGCAACGACCTCGGTACTGCCGATAAAGTACAAGCCTTCATTGATGAAAAAGAAGCGGAGATGACTGCCCTTATATCTGCACGCAACAAGATCGATAACCGCCGCCGAAGAGCAACAACCGAAGATGAGAAAGACGAATGTTCACGTAAGCGCAAAGCGATCTCAAAAGAACTCAAGGCACTGCGTCACCATATCAACTTGGCTAAGGGCATATTCCCGATGATTGAAAATCTAAAAGAAAAGCTCCGAATTGAGATGGAGCAAGAACAAGAAATGTTCCCGAGAGAAACGGGAGCGAAAATTCAACCTAAAATTAAAAGAAATGAGGAAAAACAAAGATGATAAACCCTTTTGAAAACGTAAACGGACACAGAAACGAAACTACCTGCGCATACGCGCTCACCAACATTTACCCGATGGAGAACCATCCATTCAAGGTCAAGGACGATGAAGATATGGCAGCTCTTGTTGAGAGCATCCGTCAGTACGGCGTACTCAACCCTATTATCGTCCGCAAAAGAGTGAACGGTGGATATGAGATCGTATCCGGTCACAGACGATATGAAGCGTGTAAACGACTCAATAAGTTTGACATCCCCGTGATCGTCCGTGATCTGACCGATGAAGAAGCCGTTCTCACGATGGTCGATGCCAACCTTCAGCGTGAAAGAATACTCCCCTCGGAGAAGGCCTTTGCCTACAAGATGAAGATGGACGTTCTGCGCCATCAAGGAAGTTCGTGCCAAGATGGCACGAAGCGATCCGACGAGGCGCTTGCCGAAAGTACGGACGATAGCGCGAGACAAATTCAGAGATATATTCGCTTGACCTACCTTATCCCCGAGCTTTTGAAGATGGTGGACGAGGGCATCGTTTCACTGACCGCAGGCGTGAACTATTCCTATCTGCGCCAATTTGAGCAGATGACGGTATGGATGATGCTTATGGAAAAATCTATGTCTATCACAACAGAAAAGACCGAAGAACTGAAAAACGCGAGTAAGGCGGGCGAGCTGAACGAAGAACAGATTCGCGGCTATTTCAAATGCAACGCCACCGAACCAAAAGAAAAAACGACCAAGAAGCAGAGCGTAAAATTCGCATTTGACGAGATCTCTGACTTCTTTCCCGATATGAAGCCCAAGGAGGTCAAAGACAAGATTATTGAGATTCTGTTTGCTTGGTATGACTCGCAGCAGAACTCGGTCATGGCAGAACCCACCGAGCTTGATGCGGTTATTATGAACGGAGGTGAAAGCTATTGATTAAAGGAACTGACAGAAATATTCCTCATTCCGAGTTACACCCGTTCAAGGATCATCCTTATAAAGTAGAAGACAATACAGAGATGGACGCGCTGTGTGAGAGCATAGGCAAAAGCGGTTTGCTTTCTCCCATTATTGTTCGCCCGCGAGACGAGGGCGGCTATGAGATCATATCGGGACACCGCCGCTTCAGAGCCTATCAAAGGCTCGGTATGACCGAGATTCCGTCCACTGTCTGCGATATGACCGACGAGGAAGCCATCGTTGCAATGGTCGACGCCAACCTCCACCGAGATCATATTCTCCCATCCGAGAAAGCCTTTGCCTATAAAATGAAGCTTGATGCCATCAAGCGCCAAGGCGAGCGCACCGATCTGACTTCTGCCCAGCTTGGGCAGAGGTTGACCTCGGTGGAAAAGATTGCCGCTGAGAGTGATGAGAGCAAGACCCAAGTGCAGAGATATATCAGCCTCACGCGGCTCATTCCCGAGCTACTTCAAATGGTAGATGAGGGCAGAATCGCACTCACCCCTGCGGTGGAGCTTTCCAAACTTCACCACCTCACTCAAAGGCTTATCTACGAGATCTGCGATATGGATGACCTAACGCCTTCTTATTCGCAGACCGTCCGTATGCGAAAGCTTGCAGACGAGGGAGCACTCGGTGAGGACGCTATACGCGAGATTATGAGCGAGGAGAAAGCCAATCAGCGAGAGCGCATTGTGATCTATATGGACGATATACGACAGTATTATCCGAGAAACGCTCTACCCAAGGATATTGTAGCGGACATTAAGAATCTCCTCCACAAACGCCGCTTGGAGCAAATGCGCAGAAAGGAGGATCGAGATGCGAGGTAAGAAGAAATACGGTTGGCTCAGCGGTCTTATGTCAAATGTACTTGGAGGCACAAGAGAGTATAACTTCAACAACGTCACTTATATCGTTGAACCGCGTTTTCAGTCTATTGATTCCGAAGATGCCAAGATGCCGCAAGAAAAGTTTGGGAGAATTATAGAAAAGTCTGCGGCACATTTGCAAGTTGCTCCCGACAGTGATAAAATACAGGCAGAATATGTTTTGAAGTCTGCCGGAGAGGAGGAATATGCAGACCAAAACCAAACAGAATAACGAACCCATAGGCATTACCGCGCTATATTGCCGTCTGTCCCGTGACGACGGGGCTGAGGGTGAGAGTAACTCGATAGCCAACCAGAAAAAGCTTCTCGCCAAATACGCAAAGGAGCACGGATTCACAAACACCAAGTTCTATGTTGATGACGGATACACAGGAACAAACTTTAACCGTCCCGGCTTTCAGCAAATGCTTGAGGATATGGAGATGGGATATATCTCAACGGTCATTGTCAAGGACTCATCTCGTTTCGGAAGAAACTACCTTGAGGTAGGTCAGTACACAGACTATTACTTTCCCGAACACAATATCCGCTTCATAGCCATAAACGATTGCATCGACAGTGAGAACGGGGAGGATGATTTCAGCGCGTTCCGCAACGTAATGAACGAGATGTACGCAAAAGACATCAGCCGCAAGGTAAGAAGCTCTCACCGCCTCAGAGGCAACGCAGGTGAGCCCTTATCTCCGCCGCCATACGGATATATGAAATCTCCCGATAACAAAAAGAGATGGATCATAGACGAAGAAGCGGCGAAGGTGGTACGGCAGATCTTTCAGTGGTGCATTGAGGGCAAAGGCAATGAAACGATTGCTCGTCTGCTCCAGGAAAGCGAAGTCTTAGTACCGCAGGCATATTGGCAAAGCAAGGGACTTGGACGCGGGGGTAAGAAAACGCAACCGAACCCGTACAAGTGGTGCAAGACAACAATAGGCAAGATGCTTGCTCAACAAGAGTATTGCGGGGATATTATCAATTTCAAGACCTATTCAAAGTCTTTCCGCAACAAGAAACGAATTGATAATCCCGAGGAAAATTGGGCGGTATTCAAGGACGTTCACGAGCCTATCATTGATCGTGAGACCTTTGAAATGGTACAAAAGCTTGTAGCAAAGACAAAACGCCGCGCTCCAAAGAAGGAGAACGGCGAGAAGAATATGTTTTGCGGCTTGCTCTATTGTGCCGATTGCGGTAGTCCCTTGTGGTTCAATGTCAATCATCCTAATAAAGCCATTCAATACTTCAACTGCTCCAATTACAGAGCCAATCGCGGTACTTGTCCTTCAACCCATTATATCCGCGCCGACTCTATTGAGCAGGTGGTGATCGCGGAGCTGCAAACCATCGCCAAATTCCTTGACGAAGAAGAGGACGAGTTTGCTGCCATGCTTGAAAGCAAAACTAACAAGGATATTGCCACCGAGCAAAAGCTTGCGGAATCTTCACTTGCTACCGCAAGAGCGAGAGTGAAGGAGATCGAACGCTTATACGAAAGGATTTACGAGGACAATGTAAATGGCAAGGTTTCGGACGAATGGTTTATGAAGCTCTCTCACAAGTATGAGGTAGAGATGGATGAGACAAAGAAAAACATCCTTGCTTTACGCGAAAAACTCGATAGCCTTGCAGAGAAGCGTCAAACCAAAGAGAACTTTGTTAAGGCGGTACGGAGCTTTATGGAGATGAAAATGCTGAACCCCGTCGTCCTTCGTGAACTGATAGAGAAAATTGAAGTTTATCAGATTGAGGGAACGGGCAAGAACCGCACACAGCGCGTGGTCATCCATTATCGTTTTGTCGGCTGCCTGCAAATTCCCGAATGGCACAGAAAGCGCAAGGTAACTCTTGAGAGCAGACAAGGCGTAGCGGTGAATTATCTGCCCACCACGGCATAACAAAAGAAAAAGAGCAGAAATCCTGCTCCAAACAACGAAATATAGGCAAAAAAATATCGAGTGTTCATCACTTTCGTTATGAACACTCGATATGGTGCGGGTGACAGGACTTGAACCTGCACAGCCTTGCGACCAATAGAACCTGAATCTATCGCGTCTGCCAATTCCGCCACACCCGCATATATAGGTTTACCTTTTTTACTGACGGAGAGGTAACACCTCCGTAGTTGTACCTAAAACCCAGTATTTTTCACTCTTAGAATGAATACCTGAATCTTACGTGCCAACCGCACACCGCTTTTCTGCTGAGAATGCCAGTCTTTTCGGGATATTTCGGCATATCGGGAACTCGTCAAAAATGGTGTAAAAACCTGAATCTAGCGCGTCTGCCAATTCCGCCATACCTGCATTTCTGTAACGGGATTATTATAGCATACAAATTCCGATTCGTCAAGACATTTTTTCCTGTTTTTGTGCTTATGGCGGCAAAATTTTTCGTCAATTTTGCCGCCGGAGATTTTTTTTGCGCCCATTATGCTCGCGGAATTGCACGAAACTTTACCGTTCGGCAATAACTTCCACTTCTACCAAGACATCCTTGGGCAATTCTTTGACGGCCACGCAGGAACGAGCCGGTTTGGAGGTAAAATACTTACCGTATACGCCGTTGAATGCCGCAAAATCGGGCATGTTCTTCAAAAAGCAGACTGTTTTGACTGCTTTTTCCAACGAACTTCCGGCTTGTTTCAACACCTCCGAAAGATTCTTGCATACCTGCTCTGTCTGTTCTTCAATCGTTGCCGCGTCAACCGTTCCGGTGCCAGGATTGATAGCGATCTGACCCGAAGTAAAGACGAGTCCTCCGCTTATCATCGCCTGTGTATACGGGCCTAATGCTTCCGGCGCTTTATTGGTGTAAACTTTTTCCATGAAAATCTTCCTTTCCGTATTTTCTGTTTTTTATACCAGTTTGAAACCGTGCGCCGTCAGCGCGTCGGTAATGAGTTTGATATGCTCGGCATTGCGCGTTTCAAGCACAAGGCGCAGATAACAGCCGTTGATATCCGTCGTTTCGCTGGCACGTTCATGATGCACGCTGATGACGTTTCCGCCAAGACCTGCGATGATCTCGGAGACCTGCTGCAACTGTCCCGGCTTATCCAAAAGTTCAATGCAAAGACTGCATGAGCGTCCCGAAGTTAAAAGTCCGCGTTTGATGACACGCGACAGAATGGTCACGTCAATATTGCCGCCCGATACAACGCATACCACTTTTTTTCCGGCAAGTTCCGGAATCTTCCCGAACATGACCGCCGCTACCGACACTGCGCCTGCGCCCTCAGCAATCATTTTCTGCTGTTCGATCAGCGTTAAAATGGCAGACGATATTTCGTCCTCTGTTACCGTCACGACTTCATCCACATATGTTTTGCAGATCTCAAACGTATTCTCCCCGGGTTGTTTAACCGCGATACCGTCGGCAATGGTGGAAACCTTATCCAGACATTCAATTTTTCCGTCGCGCAGTGAATTGAACATGCTCGGCGCGCCGGCCGCCTGTACACCGTAAACTTTTACGCTTGGCTTCAATTTTTTTGCCGCAAGCGCCACGCCCGAAATAAGCCCGCCGCCGCCGATCGGCACCACGATGATGTCCACATCGTCCAAATCATGCAATATTTCAAGTCCGATCGTTCCCTGACCGGCAATGACGTTTTCGTTATCAAACGGATGAATGAACGTATATCCGAATTCATCGCGCATTTCGATGGCTTTTTTATAAGCGTCGTCATATACGCCCTTGACCATGCAGACCTCTGCGCCATAATTCTTGGTTGCTTCGACTTTGGAGATCGGCGCGCCGTCCGGCAGACAGATGATCGATTTGATTCCGTATTTGGTTGCGGCCAGCGCCACGCCCTGGGCATGATTTCCGGCACTGCAAGCAATAACGCCATGCGCCTTTTCTTCGTCGGTAAGCTGGCTTATCATGTAACCCGAACCGCGCACTTTAAAAGAACCGGTTACCTGCAAGCATTCCGGTTTGAGAAAAACTTCGCAGTCTGAACGGATCTTGGGAGCACGGATGAGCTCTGTGTTGCGGATAACGTCTTTCAACACATAGGACGCATGATAGATTTTGTCAAGGGAGACCATTTTTTCCATTCCTTTCCGTATTTTATCTTATGAAAGATTTTTTGCCGTATGAATAAAAAAGGATTCATCTCACCAAAGAGACAAATCCTTGTACCACTCTTTTTAATTGTAACGCACCGATATGCGTCTGTCCGATAACGCAGACATGCGGAAACGCTTACTTACGGCGGCATGGCTGCACGAACCTTTTCCCATGCTCATTTCCATTCTGGGGGGAACAAATGCTTTTGTTCGTATACCGTTTCAGGCGTTCAGCTCGGAGGTGATTTTCGCACAAGCTTTTCCTTACCGCCTTTCACCGCCCGGCGGCTCTCTGAAAGGATTTTTGCTTTGCTACTTTTCCTCATCATCGCTTTTACACTTTTATTATAATATGCAAAAAGCGATTTGTCAAGGCCTTTTCGGAAATTCGGCACAATAGCGGATTCTCTCGCAAATCCGGTGTTCTTTATAGGCATTTTAGGCAAAAATGAGTTAAAAAAGCATGTTTCTTTACATTTTTGTCTTGCAGGACGTATTTTTGCCTGCTATACTGAAATTATAAAAGAGGAGGTAATAATCATGAAATATGCAAAACTCGGAAACACAGACATCGAAGTTTCACGCCTTTGTGTGGGTTGCATGGGTTTCGGCAAACCGTCCGCCGATTTTCACGAATGGACGCTTGATCCCGAAGAAACAAACGACATTGTTAAGCATGCGTTGGATTGCGGCATCAATTTTTTCGACACGGCCAACAGCTATTCGCATGGTACAAGTGAAGAATATCTTGGTAAGGCGATCAGAAGAAACGTCGTCCGTGACAAAGTGATTCTTGCTTCCAAGGTCTATTTCAACGACGGCGCTCTTTCGCGGCAGGCAATTCAGCGTGAGATCGACGGCACACTGCGCCGCTTAGGCACAGATTATCTCGACCTATATATCATTCACCGTTTTGATTATGCCACACCGATCGAAGAGACCATGGACGCTCTTGACAAACTGGTCAAGGCCGGAAAGGTCCGTGCGCTCGGCGCTTCCGCTATGTATGGGTATCAGTTTTACAATATGCAGCTTTGTGCGCGTGATAACAGCCTTACGCCGTTTGTTTCCATGCAGGATCACTACAATTTGCTTTACCGCGAGGACGAGCGTGAGTTGATTCCGGTCTGCAAGCAATTCGGCGTGTCGCTCACGCCGTACAGTCCGCTTGCCGCCGGAAGGCTTTGCCGCACCGAATGGCATGCCGACACCAAGCGCAGCAAGACCGATGCCATGGCGGCGCGCAAATACGATTCAACCGAAAAGACCGATCATGAGATCTCCATGCGCGTTGCGTCGCTTGCCGAAAAACATGAGGTTACCATGACGCAGATCTCGCTTGCATGGCTGTTCGCCAAAGGGATTCTCTCTCCCATTATCGGCGCGACCAAAGCGCGTTATCTGGACGACGCTTGCGGCGCTCTTGACGTTTCGTTTACAGATGAAGAAATCGCCTATTTGGAAGAACCGTACGAGCCGCATAAGATTTCCGGCGCACGGTAAGGGGCAAAGTTTGCCTGTGCAAGGGTAACTTTCCCTCACTCCCGTTCCCTTTTTCTAAATGAAAAGCGGACGGGAGATTTTTTATTTTCAGGCTGTCCCAACGGTTGATTCAGAGTAACTGCATATAGAATACATAAACGCCGACCGGAAGTTCCGGTCGGCGTTGCTGTCTGTGTTTGTAATATAATTTCCGGCTTATTGGACGGTGATACGTCCTTCGACGGCAGAGTATCTGTCGCCGGGCTTGCCTTTCAGGGTGTCGCGGAGGTAGGTGACTAATGCCTGATTGTCTATCATAACATCGTTTAACAAAAGTTCGTTTCCGGCAAACATATTGAGACCGTCTCCGCTGTCTTTGATCAAATAGCTGTTGGAGGCCACGGCGTAAGTCGCCTGTGGGTCGATTGCGGTATACATGCCGTCTTTTCCCTGCACCTGTACATCCTTCACACGCCGTTCGCCATTGACCGAGAGGAAGAATCCTTTCTCGTCAAGCTTTACAGACGAAGGAATCCGGGTATCTATGGTATAGCGCAGTCCCGACACCTGCATAAATCCTCCAAATTCCCCGGTCGCGTTTCCGCTTTCTTCATAGACGGATCTCGTATTGCGGGAGGCTGTTTCAAGCAGATCTAAAATCTGTTGTCCTGTCGCTTTGGTAACGCAAATTGTATCTTCGTGAGGATGGATCGCTATGATATCCGCATAGGTTATATCGCCCTTCGGCAGATCCGCCCGTATACCGCCGCCGTTGACTACGGCAATATCGGCGTCCGTCACACTGCGGTAGGCGTCCGCGCAGAAATTTCCTATTGCAGTCTCGCGGCTTCTTACCATGCGGATACCGTTTTCGTCGGATACAGACAACGCTATGTCGCTTGTGGCGACGACCTCTTTTAAGGTACTGTCGTAGATTTCTTTTGCTTTTTGCACAGCCGCTTCGGTTTCGCTGTCCTTTTCGTCAAAGTCGGTAATAAGGCCGGTACTGATAAAGCCGTCGGCGGTAATGACAAGCTGACCGATTGCATTTAATTTTGTTCCGGAGGAGGAGAGAAGTACGGCGTTTCCCTCTTTGTCCCGTACCACCCGGGAAGAAATGATAGTATGCGCATGACCGTCAAGCACTGCGTCAATGCCGGTTGTGTGCTTGATCAAGGCAGTTGAGGAAAATAAGCTGTTTTCTTCATCCCCGAGGTGCGAAAGAATGATTACATAATCCGCGCCCTCTTTTTTGCAGGCGTCGATATTCTTTTGGATCTGCGTATAGAAAGCTTCTTCGCTTTCACCGTAAAAGCCGTAGACAAACTCTCCGTCCTCCATAAAACCGGAAGGGGTTGCCGAGGTTAAGGTTTCAGGGGTGAGCACGCCGATGCAGGCTATCTTCTTTTCACCATATTCCTTGATGTCATATGGCTTTACCGCAGACAGAAGATTGCTGTTTTTTCCCGTATAGGTGATATTGCAGCCAAGATAGGTCGCGTCTGCGTTATCGATCAGAACCGAAAGCTGTTCCATCCCGTAACCGAACTCATGGTTTCCGGGGACGGCGTAATCATAGCCGACACGGTTCATTAAATCGATGATAAACATGCCTTTCGAGACTGTTCCGAACGCGTTGCCCTGAATGGCATCGCCGCAGTCCACTAAAAGGACATTCTCGGTCTGTGATTCTACAAGATTTTTGTACGCGGCAAGCCCGGCATAGCCTATGTTTTCTTCTATGCCGCAATGGACGTCGTTGGTATAAAGCACAACGATATCTTCTGGCAGAGGGGCGGTTTCGCCGTTTTCTGTGCCGGTCGGGCTTAGTGTGGTTACGGCGTCCTTGGTGTATGTTTCGTTTTGTCCGCACGAGACGAATGCCGCCAGGACAAAAAGGGCGGCAAGAAGTGCCGCGGAAATACGAATTCCGGTTTTCATAAAAGTCTGATCCTTTCTCCGGCGTTACATAACGGTCTGATAACCGGGGAGCAACTCTGCAATTTTTTGGTCGTACCGTTCTTCCCAGAACAGGCATTTTGAGGGGTCGATACCGAGTTTATCCCCCGTTAATGCCAAGGCAATGGCACGGCAGCCGCCGTTACAGCGTTCAAAATATTCACATTGACCGCATTTCCCGTTCTTTTCGCGCAAAGTTCCGAGCGTGGTGCAGACCTCGTCCAGATACCGGCTGTCCGAAAGCAGCTCGGCAAGCGGCGTGTCTTTCACATTGCCTAAAACATCTCCGTGCTGTTCATAATACCCTGACATCTGGTGGCAGGGATACACATGCCCGTTCGCACCGACCGCGACCATGCCGCGGTTACCCTTGCAGACCGGCGCACTGTCACGATAACGGCCGGCGCAAGAGTTTACAGCCGTGAGCGTGTAGAATTTCGATTGCGGAAACAGCGTCCCAATCTGCCAGACGGTGAGGTCCATACGATGCTTTCCCTGTGCGTATCTTTGTAAAAGGGCGAGGGATTCGTCAAAATATTCCTGCAAGGACAGACAGGAATCCCCTGCGTTCTGCACCCAGCGCGGCGCTTCCGTTGTGCGGATGATCCGCGTCTCGTCCACACCCATCGAGTCAAGCAGTTCCACCGTTTCGTACATACATCCGCTGTTGCGGCGGTTCATATTCGTCTGCACCTTGACACGGAAGCCGTTTTCTAAGCATAGAGAAATCGCACGCATCGCCGATTCTTCGGCATCCTTGCGGTTACGCATCCAGTTGTGGTAGCCGATGCCGTCAAAGGATATCTTCATTAACGGCATACTTCCGACTTTTTTCATGCGGTCAAGCGTCTCCGCTGTTATAAAATATCCGTTTGTGTTCAGCTCTTCCACATACATTCCGCGCCGGTAAATGCCGTCTAAAATATCGAAAAAGTTCTTGTGGAACATCGGCTCGCCGCCCGTAATGGTAAAGGCGTTGATTCCGCAGTCACGCGCCTGGTCAAGAAGCTTGTCCGCCTCCTCCATGCTCCATTCGCTCATAAGCGGCGCATTGTCTGCGGCATTGAAGCAGTGCAGACAGTTGTAGTTGCACCGGCCCGTTATCATCCAGTTCATGGCAGGAAAATACCTGTTGGAGCAGACCAGCGGTCTGCTCCAATCGGATAGGATTTCTCCCTCTTTTGCCGCATGGATAAAGCCGTTTTCAAGGAGACGGCGGACAAGAGGGCTTTCGTTATCGGAGGGAAGCTCGGTTTTGCCGTCACACGCGCAAAGAAATTCAAATTCCTCTTTTTTCAGTCCTTGGGCGTTTCGCTCGCCCTTGATGTAATAGGCATAAGGAACAAGTTTCCATGAGCGTAAGGCTATATGGGGGTTCAATAGGTAACGCATAGTTTTCTCCGTTTTATTACGCGGCATACAGTTTTTATCTGTATGCCGCGCATATGTTTAACCCTTTTTGTAATTTTTCGGATTAAGGCATTTGAGAGGAGCGCCAAACGTTTCATAGCCGCTTCCCTCGTCATGGTCCCAATAGCGGCATCTGCAGCAAGTACCTTTTACGCCGAAAGGTTTTTGCGCGACTTCTTCATAATACTTGCATCTGTATCCAATCGTTGTCAACAGAGCGCCGTCATACGCATAACAGGCACCGCCGGCTACATTGTCAAGCTCATCATCGGACAGCTCACCGGTCGTGGGATTCAACTGCTCAAAATATGTTTTGGCGCGTTCTTCGGTCATTTCCATACCGTTTTCTTTTGCGATAGCAATCAATTCTTCGGGGGATTTAGCTTGTTTTGCCTTGAAAATAAGTTCTTTTTCCATGGTTAATTCCTCCTGATTGTATGTATTGTTTTCTGTCAGCCGGATGACAGCGCTGATGCGGCGCGGTCAATTTCGTAAGTCCGTCTGCGTTTGTTGTTCAAAGAGAACCCTTATGAGGAGCGTTTTCCCGATCTCTGCATCGGCAGTAAATACCCTTTGCATCGGGCTTGCGCTTTTCTACGTAATACTTGTATCCGTGTTTTTGCGATCAAAAGAGTTTCTTCAAACGCAAAGCAACACCGCCGGCCACTTTGGCAAGCTCATCGTCGGACAGTTCGCCAGCCTTGGCTTTTAACTGCTCAAAATATGCTTTGGCCTGTTCTTCGGTGATTTCCAAGCCGTTTTCTTTTGCGAGCGTGATCAATTCTGCAGGAGATTGTGCTTGTTTTAATTTGCCAATGAGTTCTTTTTCCATGGTTAAACCTCTCTATGTATTATTTTGTTTTTTTTATTTTCTGTTAGCCGGATGATAGCATTGGCGCGGCGCTATCACTTCCATAAGTCCGTCTACGATCGTCGTCCAAAGAGAACCCTTGTTGTGAGGATCGTTTCCCCAATATTTGCATCGGCAGCAGGTACCTTTCGCACCGGTTTTGCGCCCTTCTTCGTAATACTTGCATCCGTGCCCGATGGTAGTCAAAAGATTTCCGCCTGGGGCATAACATCCGCCGCCGGCGACATTGTCGAGCTCTTCGTCGGACAGTTCGCCTGTCTTGGGATGAAGCACTTCAAAGTACATTTTCGCATCTTCTTCGGTGATTGCAACGTTATTTTCCTTGGCGAGAGCCATAAGTTCCTCGACTGACTTGGCTTTTTTTGCCTTGGCAATAAGTTCTTGTTCCATGTGGATAACTCCTTTTTGCGTTTTGTTCCTATCCTTTGCTATGAATCTGTTGTCAGGATCTTCGCATATTTCGCGGATTGAGACATTTAAGGGGACTGCCTATGGGTTCCATTCCCACCCGATATCTTGTGTCCCAATATTTGCACCGGCAGCAGGTACCCTTTACACCCTGGGGATTTGCTAAAATTTCTTCATAAAACTTACATTTGTGTCCGATCGTGGTCAAAAGATATCCATCCTGGGTATAGCATCCGCCGCCAGCCACATTGTCTAATTCTTCATCGGACAGCTCGCCGGTCTTGGGATGAAGTACTTCAAAATACATCTTCGCGTCTTCTTCGGTGATCCCGGCACCGTTTTCCTTGGAGAAAGCCATAAGTTCCTCAACTGTCTTGGCTTCTTTTGCCTTGGCAATAAGTTCTTGTTCCATGTGGATAACTCCTTTTTACGTTTTGTATCGGTATTCCTTGATGCGGAATTTTCCGAAAGGTTATTTTTGCCGGTTGTTGTCAGGATCTTCGGATATTGTTCGGATTGAAACATCTGACGGGCCGGCCTACTTCTTCATACCCATTCCGATCCCTGTGGTCCCAATATTTGCATCGGCAGCAGGTACCCTTTACGCCATAAGGCTTTACCGGGTTTTCCTCATAAAACCGACATTTGTACCCGATCGTGGTTAAAAGGTGGCCATCCTTGGCGTAGCATCCGCCGCCGGCGACATTGTCGAGCTCTTCGTCGGACAGCTCGCCTGTCTTTGGGTGGAGCTGTTCAAAGTACGTCTCGGCTTCTTCTGCGGTAAACTCAACGCCGTTTTCTTTGGCAAGAGCCAGAAGTTCCCCGACGGTCTTGGTTTCTTTCGCCTTGGCGATGAGTTCCTTGTTCATTTCCATGATTCTTCCTCCTCAAACAAATATTTAATCTCTATATTCCGAGATTTTTCCGAAGTGTCTGCAAAGCGTTTTTGTGAAGAATTTTGACATATGCATAGGATATGCCAAGCCGTTCGGCTATCTCCTTTAACGACATTTGCTTGTAATACCTGAAAATGACTAATGTGCGTGAGCGTTCATCAAGCGCTGAAAGCGCTTTGGCGAGCTCCCGTAACGATTCTTCACGCAGAATTCCGTCATAGGGACAGGCTTCATCCGCAAAATCGTCGGGCAGTTCGGAACAGATGCGGTTTTTGCGCAGATAATCCGTGACCGTGTTTTTCGTTATCGTATAGATCCATGTGGAAACGGAGGCGCGTTCTGTATCAAAGGTTGTATACTTTTGGTATACTTTCAGAAAGACTTCACTTACAAGATCTTCCGCGTCTTTTGTGTTCCGAAGCTTGGAGAAAACATAGCCGCTCACCTTTTCGCGGTATGCCCGGTACAGCTCTTCTTTTTCCGTCATCGTATTCATAAGCTGTCGTCCTCGGGCTTCTTAAACTTTTTTACGGGTACCGTTTCTCCGGCCGCACTCACATCAAACAGCTCGTCGTCCGGAATCTCGGCGCCGTACAGGCGCTCGGTTTCATCGATCAATGCCATAAGGGACGGTTCGTTCTCAAACTTCTGATAATCAAAGAGAGCGGAAAGCATTTGTTCGTGAAAAGCAGCAGCGGCTGTTTGGGGCTCCGGTTTCTTTTTGTCCATGCTTTTTTCTCCCTTCTGCTTATTTATACGGCCGAAAAACCAAAATGGCTACTAAAAATTGAAAAATTTTTTTGCAGCAGACCGGCCGCTTAGTTATGGGTGACTTCGGGTACACTGTCAAGTCTCTGACGGGCGACAAGCTCGGCAAAGAAACCGTTCTTTTCGATCAGCTCCTCATATTTGCCGTCTTCAATGATCTTTCCTTTGTCAAGAACGATGATTCTGTCGCACTGCCGGATGGTTGACAGGCGGTGAGCAATTACGATTCGGGTGCATTTCAGGCTGTCAAGCGACTCTGAGATCTTTTTCTGCGTAATGTTGTCAAGAGCGCTCGTCGCCTCGTCGAACATCAGAATCTTTGGCTTCGGAGCGATCGCACGGGCAATCATAAGCCGCTGACGCTGTCCTCCCGATATGCCTCCCGCTCCCTCGGAAATGATGGTGTCCATTCCCATAGGCATGCTTCTTATATCGTCGGCGATGCCGGCAAGCTCCGCTGCCTCCCATGCGTCTTCCCGGGTCAGCCACGGGGCAGAGATGACGATGTTGGAGTAAATGTCACCCTGAAACAGCTTTCCGTTTTGCATAACGACGCCGATGCGTCGTCTTAACGAGCGCAGGTCGATTTTTTCAAGATCTCTGCCGTCATAGTATATCGCACCTTTTTTCGGATGCTCAAAGCCGAGAAGCAGTCTCATAAGCGTGGATTTTCCGCATCCGGTCTTTCCCACAATAGCAACATACTGTCCGGGACGGATTTTTAATGACAGGTCGTCAAGGATAAGGGGCATATTTTCGGAATACCGGAAAGAAACATTGTTTAATTCGATGCCGCCCGATAAACGTGTCAACACCTGCTTTCCGTCGGATACTTCCGGAACGGCGTCGAAAAAGGGCTTGACCATTGTCAGAACCGGTTTTATCTGTGCCGCAGTCAGAGCGATGCCTGCAAGCGATGTAAACGCGCCCGAAACCATGCCGTAGGCGGTGTTGAACGCGTAGTAATCGGCGACGGAAATGCCGGATCCTACCGAAAGGCTGTACATGACGATCGTTCCCACAAGACTGATGGCGAGGCTTATGACCGGATTGAGCTCAATAAACGTTGACGGACCGTACTCAACGCTTGCGCATTTGGCATAGAGATTGCCCCATCTTGCGAAAGCGCGCTTTTCCGCTCCGGCCAACCGAATCTTCTGGATTCCCGTGATAAGCGAATAAGTCATACCGCTTTCTTTGCTGTAAAGCTCCATCTGTTGGGTGTCGATCTTCATCTGAACAAAGGAGGAAATGACCGAAAACACGACAGTCACAAGAATGATGATAAGCGCCGGCACAACAAGCATCGGTGCATAGGCAAATATCTGCGAAATGTATATAAGCGAAAACAGCGATGTAAGTCCCGTCGTTAAAACAGTTGATACGAGCATTTTGCAAAGCGTTCCTACCTGGGTCGCGCGGCTGGACAGCTCACCGGAGCTGTACTGTTTGAAAAAGTCGGCAGGAAGCGACATCACGCGCATCATTGTCGCCGCTTCGACCGAGATATTAAGCTTGGTTTCAATACGCGAGGTGATCATGTTCTTCACGGCGGTGATGAGCATCGTGCTTACTGAAACGCACACAGAGAAAACGGCAATAGAGGCGAGTAACCGTATACTTCCCGACAGTAAGACACTGCCGAAAAGAAGTTTGTTAAGCATCGGACTTATCATGCCTACAAGCGCAAGAGTCAGCGTCGCTAACGCTATCATAACAAGATCCGATGCCGAAAATGTCTGTATGATATATTGCGCAAGCGCCGGAATACTGATTTTTTTCAAAGGGAAAGGCTTGTAAAAAGCAATGGCCTCCTCTTCAAAAAGGGAAAGCGTGCGGTGGTTAATTTTTTTTCGTTTGCCGGTTTCGTAGTCATAGTAGTCATAGCCCGACAGTCCCGATGGCAGCAGCGCCACGACTCTGCCGCTCTCTTTCAGCACGCCGAGCATAGCGCCGATAGCATCGCGGTACCATTTTCCTTCTAACTTCACCGTGCGCCGCATGATACCGTAAGGGCGCATCAGATATTCAAGCTGTTCGTTCATATCGGAGATGTTGTCCGGAACTTCACGGCTCTTGATGTGATAATATTTAAGAATTTCATCGATCGCGTCTTTGGTTACGGTACGATCGTTGTTTAAGGCGGCATCGATCTTTTTGCCGGTTATGGCGGACGCCATATTGGCAAACGCCTCCGCAAAGGCTTCGTCGTCGTTCTTTTTGCGGTCTCTTATCTGCTCGTCAAACCAACCCATATGCGTGCCCTCCTTATTCGTTTGATACGAGCTGTGTATAGGCTCCGCCGTTCTTCATCAGCTCTTCATGGGTTCCGCGTTCCACAACATTACCGCGGTCAAGGACGATTATTTCGTCACAGTCGCGTATGGTTGACAGACGGTGCGCCACAACAATGCAGGTGATTCCGCGATCCTTGATGGATTTTACCACATCGTACTCTGTCTTTGCGTCGAGTGCGCTGGTCGCTTCGTCTAAGATGATAATGGTAGGGTCTTGCGCAAGCACACGGGCAATCTCCATGCGCTGCCGCTGGCCTCCGGAGAAGTCCTTTCCGCCCTCGGTCAACTTATATTGGTAGCCGCCCTCACGCTGCATGATGTCCTCATGCAGCTGCGCGTCGCGGGCTGCCATGATCATTTCAAAGTCCTCTATGGAGTTGTCCCACATCTTTATGTTGTTTGCAATGGTATCTTCAAAAATAGTAATGTCCTGATCCACTACGGCAAGAGATCCCGTGAACACGCCGCGGTCAATGGCTGACAAGGGCTTTCCGTCAAAGAGTATCTCACCGCTCCATGGCTGGTAAAGCCCGGATATGAGCTTTGAGATCGTGGACTTTCCGCAGCCCGAAGCCCCTACAAAAGCCACACGGCTTCCGGGTTTCAGCGTCATGTTGAAATCCTTTATCAAAGGCTCAGCTAAGCGCGAATAGCCGAACGTGACATTTTTAAGTTCGATATTGCCGGAAAGTTTGTCAAATTCGCCGTTGTCTGCTTCGACATGGTTGTCAAATACCGGATCGCAGGGATATTTCATAACATCCTCGATCCGTTCCATGTCGGTACGCATCTCTTGGAGAGATTGACCGGCCGATATCAGCGTCATCGCAGGCGAGACAAAAGAGGAAAGAAATCCTTGGAACGCCATGATCATACCGACGGTAAATTCGCCTTTCATGGCAAGAAAAACGCCGATTATAAGCACCGCTGTGCTGCAAACCGAGTTGATAAGATCCGGCAGAAGTCCGAGAAGCTGATTCATCCGTTGAAAACGCACTTGATTGGTATTGACGCTTGCCTGATAGCCTGCCCATTTCTCAAAAAAGCCGTTTTCGGCACCGCTTGCCTTGATAGTCTCGATCATTTCAATGCCGGCGACAGTCGTTCCGGCAAGTTTACCGGCGTCGCGCATCTGCACACGCGTGATATTGATACGCTTTTTTTGAATAACACGCGAAATGACCAGGTTGACAAATACAGAAAAAAGCCCGATAAAGGTGAGAAAGGCACTGTACCGGAGCATGACCGCCAAATAGAAGACCATCATCACCGTATTGATAGCGAGCGGCGCGAAAGTGTTCACGAGCTGTGCGGCTATCATGGAATTGGAGGACTGCCGGCCCTGAATGTCGCCTGCCATACGCTGGGAGAAGAATTCCATGGGCATACGGAGAATTTTCCACATAAAGGCGGTGTTTCCCACCGTGGCAAGTTTTCCGTTTATTCTTAATGAATAAACCGTTTGTATCCACATGACAATGAGCTGTATGATTCCGATACCGGCGAACGCAGCAATAAACGGCATAAGCCAGTCGGGATTTTCGTGTGTCAGCAGTCTGTCTAAGAATATCCGTGAAAACACCGGCGTGATAACGCCGAGAAGCGAAGATATGACCGTGGTCAGAGTGACAAAAGCGATTGCCGCACCTGCGCCGACGAGTCTCTTCCGTGCATAGGAAATCATCGATTGCGGTTTTCCGCCGGGCAAAAAATCCTCGCCCGGCTCAAAGAGCAGACAAATGCCCGTGAAAGATTCATCAAAAGTGCTCATCGGAACGGTATAGGTACCCTTTGCCGGGTCGTTTAAAACGGCTTTGTTGCCGCGGAAACCGTCCAAAACCACGAAATGGTTGAAATTCCAGTGAATGATGCAGGGGAACTTTCCCTCTTTCCGGAGAGTTTCCGGTTCATAGCGATAGCCTTTGGCGGCAAGTCCGTAACTGCGTGCGGCACGCAGAACGTTCCTTGCGTTAGAGCCGTCGCGCGAAACGCCGCAGTCAACGCGCACCTGCTCCAACGGAACCCATTTTTCATAGTAGGCAAGAATCATGGCAAGGCTGGCGGCGCCGCATTCAAGCGCCTCCATCTGCATAACGACAGGTACTTTGGCAACTCCCTTGGTAACGGGGGCTTTTATCTTTTTTTTCATCTTCATTTTCCTGCCTCAGTTACGCACAAAGTCGATCGGTTTTATTCTCTCGGTGATGACTTCTACCGAATAAGTCCCGTCCTTTATCTCCGGGGCGTCGGCCTTTGCTATATAGACCCAATCCCCCTCGGACAGTCCCATTAAGTGGATCAGATAGGGGTCATAGCTTGTATCTAATTTCACAGGGGATTCGGAGATTTCCGACAGAGCATACTCTTTCTCATTGACTGAAACGAGCGTGTCTGCGCCAAGCTTATCAAAATCTTTTTCGCTGATATAGAGGGTAAGCTGTCCGTCTTTGCATACGCCTCCTGTTGGCAGGGTCGTGTCAAGACGTCCGAAAACGCCCCAGACGCAAACTCCGATGAGAAGCACAATGATTGCGACAAGGATCATCCACACACTCGGATTGGAAACGCGGATATAGTCGCCCATCTGCTCGGGCGACGTGATCTTTTCCAGACTCTTCTGACGGAATAGCTGTTTGCTCATACTCTTACCTCGTTTGCTGTATTTCGGCTGAAATCATATGTCTTTCCGGATGCGGAGAATGTTTTGTCCGTCCTTGTATTCGTAAGTGATCTCATCCATGGTCTTTTTGACCATAAAGATACCAAGTCCTCCGATGCCCCGTTCTTCTGCCGAAAGAGTGATATCGGGGTCGTCTTTTTTTAACGGATCATACGGAATTCCGCGGTCAATAAAGGTTATAATGACGGAGATCGGCGCTTCTGAGACCTCGACTCTTACCGTAGCCGGACCTGTTTCCGGATTGTAGGCATAGTGCGCAATGTTGCCGAAAAGCTCATCGATCGCAATGTCGATCTGCATCTGTGCTTTCATAGGGCAGTCGATCTCTTCCAGCTTTTCATTCACGAAATCGGTTACTTTTTCAATATTTTCAACAGTTGCGGGAATCGTTAATTCATTCATTTTCTGTTTCCTCCGTTATATTTCAGATACAACATCGTAATATCGTCAAACTGCGGCGCGCTTCCGACAAATGCGTCAATGTCGCGCTTTACCGCGTGACAGATCTCTTCTCCGGAAAGCCCGTGCAGACCGTTTAAAAGCATGCTTAACCGTTCTTCTCCGTAAAGCTTATTGTCTGCGTCGGTGGCTTCTGTCACACCGTCGGTGTAAAGGTATATTTCATCGCCGGGGGCAAGGTGAAGTTCATTTTTGCGGTATTTGATGCCTTCCATTCCGGCAAGCACCAGACCGGGTCTCGATTTCAGGTATTCAAATGTTCCGTCTGCATGCTTGACAAGCGGCGGGTTATGCCCGGCGTTGGCGAACTCGACTTTTCCGGTGGTAATGTCGAGTACCCCCATCCACGCGGTAACAAACATTCCTGCGTCATTCGATTCGCAGAGCTTGGCGTTTGCTATGGTAAAAACTTCATCGACGGAAAGTCCTGATTCGGCATACCCTTTGATGATGGTCTTGGCTGTCATCATGAACATGGCGGCTGGAATCCCTTTGCCCGAAACATCGGCAATGAGAAAACCGAACTTATCTTCTCCGACAAAGTAAAAATCGTAGAAGTCGCCGCCCACCTCCTTGGCAGTGTCCATTGTGGCGAAAATATCAAATTCCCCATGTCCCGGATACGGTGGAAAAACGGTGGGGATAGCCGAATGCTGAATCGACTTGGCAAATTCTAACTCCCGGTCGATTCGCGCCGCTGCTTCTGCAATATACTGTTTTAAGGTCAGCACGGTTGAGTTGATGTCGTCTGAGAGCGAGGCAAATTCCTCGTTTGTCCGAACATCCACCACCGTGTCAAGGTTGCCGCTTGTGATCTTGGCAAGCGAGCGGTTTATCTTGGCCATATTGTCAACGACGAGTTTTTTGATAAGGACATACACGACGATGAACAGCATACCAAAAACGACAAATTCCATGAATACCGTTACATATACCGAAATATCGCGTGAAAACATCGCTTCTGCCCTTGGGATAGATGCCACGATGTAGTAGCCCTCCGAAACGATGTAGGCGCAGATCGAATCTTCGCCGTAGACGGGCGCTTCAAAGGGAATTCCCTCCGGCATGGTTTTTTTGTCTATGAAAATTCCCGAAACACTGAGGTTTTTCTTCTCGTTTCCGTGTCTGTCGCTGACAATGTTCCAATCCTCGCCAGCGATGATAATACTTCCGTTTTCCCCGATATGGCGGTTTCGGGTAGCGCCGATGACGGCATCGTCAATATCGCGCTGAAATCTTTCAAAATCGTATGCGACCTGCACAAAGCCGCCTCTGTCGAGTACGATTCCCGCATATTTGCGCAAGATCGAGGGATCAAATGAGGTAGGCTGATAGTTCTGCACATATTCCTTGGTTTCTCCGTCAAGCAAAACGAGAAATTCTGTCGATTGACTGCCTCCGCGCATATCATAATTCAGAAAATCCGCATGAGTTGACGCTGTAATAATGCCGCGTGAGTCAATCAGGTTTATTTCCGCTACATCGTATTCTTTGGCAAGGGACGCAAGCAGTACAGAATCGACATTTTCCACAGAATTGATACGGGAAGAGATGCTTTCCGCCAACTCAAACAGGTTTTCGTTCGAGGCATCCAGAATGTCCTCGCGTACATCATTCAAATTGAGTTTAATAAGATCGTGAGCTTCGTTTTCGGCAAGCTCCGTTTGAAGAGCCCAGGTGAAAAACGTGGTCATCAGAAATCCTGCCGTCACGCATATCAAGAGCCAGCGTTGGAACGACTGTGAAATGTTCTTCAAATCGTGCCGCGAATCGGTTCTTTCTTTGCCGGCCAAAACCGACAGCAGAATGCCGGCAAGCATGACCGCAAGTCCGTTGACAGCCACCATCGGAAGGGAGCAGGCGCGGACAAACGAAAAGGCTCTGTGTGCGTCGGACATGTTTGTCAAGAAGATCATCAGCATGTGAATGACTTCCGTAATGACGGCGGTCGCCAGACAATAGTACCATTTCGGTTTCTTGTTGTCAAACACATGTTTGCGCAAAACGGCAGCAAAAACGCCCGCAAGCACAGTTGATATGCTGCAGGCAAGACGTGTATATTCTCCGGCTCCCCAAAGAACGGCAAACCAGCGTTCCACTCCGCCGATTATGCCTGCAATAATGCCGGCAGGCGCGCCGAAAAGAAGTCCGGCGCAGACAGGGGAGGCGTCTCTTGCATTTATGATGGCGCCGTCAATTTTGATACCGAATTCAGTTCCGGTAATCGCCAGTATGCCAAAGAGTATGCCTATGAGTATCTGATGAATGGCATAAGGAATCTTTTCCGCCGCTTTTGTGCGCCCGAAAAGGTAGATAACAGCCGATATTCCCACCGGCAGGAGTGAAATAAGGAAGAGCAATAAATAATCTTTCATAGTCTTTTCGTCACTCTATTGTCAAAATGTCGGCAAATCCTGTGATTTCAAATACTTCCATAACTTCGTCGCTTACACCGGTAAGCTTCATGCTTCCTTGCCGGTTCATGACCTTTTGTGCCGCTAAGAGAACGCGAAGTCCTGCGGAGGATATGTACTCCACTTGGGAAAAATCAAAAACAAGCTCGGTCACTCCGTCAACAGACTGTCGGAGTTCCGCTTCCAGTTTCGGCGACGTATTGGTGTCAAGACGACCTGCTATTGCAAATGTCAGTTTTCCTTCTTCGGAATTTTTGTTGATAGTCATATTTATCCCCCATTTTACCTGCTGTTATAATAAATTTTGCCATTCGTAGTACATCAACCAGATGTACACGACAGGTTCTCATTCCTAAGCTATAATAG
>CAKSOW010000011.1 GCA_934479825.1 uncultured Eubacteriales bacterium | reverse complement strand
CACGGGTTTTGAACCGCTCCCCGGGAGTCCAGAGGTCAGCAGACCTCTGGGGTACTTTTTGGTTACTTTTTCGTACAAGCGAAAAAGTAACGTAAAAACGTCCTTGGGGACTTTGGGGGCTTGGGGCACGCCGCAAAAAGTAACACAAAAAACGTCTCTTACTTGCTTTTCGCGAAACGAAAAGCCCTCCCCAAGTGCCCCTTTTGTTACTTTTCGCAAAAATAACACGGCTCCCCAGCCGCCCCTCACAGGGCGGCAAACTCACGCTGCCGCGTGAGCAAAAAAAGCAAGGGCATAAGCCCTTGCTTTTTTAAAATACTACGACTACCGACGCAACTAACGCAAGTACAACCGATAAAACAGCTCTGCGCGTCAGCTTTTCTTTTCGGCAGAATCCGAAAAATGCCGAAAACGCCATGGTCGTCCCTGTCACAAGCGGATATTGCACCGACGCCGGAAGCGATTCGAGCGCAATCAGCAGCAGTAGATTTCCGCCACCTGACGCAATTCCGTATAAAACCGAAGCAACAATCGCCTTTTTCGGGTTGTGTAACATCTTTTCCTTGACTCCGGCCGATAACACGCCTACCAATACCGCGCTCATCACAACCGTCGTAACAGCCGCCGCCAAGAAAAACGAACCGCTGTCAAGACCGTTTTCGGCGCTTTGATTGATTTTGGCAAATACGCCGCTTAGCCCGTTCATGATAAATACGCCAAAGCAATAGAAAAGTCCCTTGACACTGCTTTTCTTTTCACCATTCTTGAATTCCGCGCCGACCGCTACTGCGGCTGCAACCAACAGACACCCGACGGCCTTTCCCACCGTAAGCGGCTCGTTGTAGAACACAAGCCCCACCGCAAACGGCAAAAGCATGCCGCCAAGCATCATAAAAACGGAATATAACGCCATGTTTGTCACACCGAACGCCTTGGCGCTGAACAGCGTCGTTCCGATTCCAACAGCCGCATACAATACGGCAATGATAACGCCGGTTACATGAAACGTGTAGTGTGTTCCATACAGCACAAAGGCAAGCGGAAAACGCATAAGACCGGTCAATAAACCGAAAAGCAGAGTCGTCCGCAAAAGGGAGCCCTCCGAACGCGTGTACATCTGTTGGAATACAAACATACCGCCGAACAGTCCGGAGGCAAGGATCAACAACAAATAGTCCATCGTCTGTTATTTTCTCCAATAAGCGCCGCTGTGCGTATTGGCTTCCCAAGCACGCTGTTGTCCCTCGTATACTTCTTTCGGAACATTCGGATTGCCATCATGATAGCACGGAATGAGCATGTCCCCGGCCACCTTGGGATCAGTGCAGGCGGTGTCGTTTCTCCATTTCTCGCGTTCTTCCTTGTTGCGCAAATTCGGAATATCCATCGGAATACCGCCGTTTAAAATGCTGCGATACGCAAACATACCGGGCAAGAACATATCCATTGCTTCATATACGTCAATGGTCTCACCGTGATCGCGGCCAAGCAGTTTTTCCATGCAGAAATACATCGAATAATAGTCACTGCCGCCGTGTCCGAATACAGCTGCCTGCTCAGAAAGCTCGTCTTTCGGCATATAGTCGGCCGCCGTATACCCTTCCTTGTCGTATTCGCCGTCTACTTTGTGCGTGCGGATATGGAAACCCTCCACACCTCCGTTGTTTTCCACTTCACGCGTCGATTCCATAGAGCCTTTCTGCCCATAGATGGAATACCAGATGGAATGGCTGTTAAGGCCGCCGTGCACACTGCGGCAGATAGCGCCGTTTTCCAGCGTGATCATTTCGATACCGCATACACTGCTTCTTTTGCCCATACGGCAGGCTCTTGCGCTGTACGGAACCTCCAAGCCGACAACCTTGACCGGACGCAGACCCGTAATATGGATCATGGGGCCGATCGAATGCGTGCAGTAGAACGTCGAATACATGTTGTTGCGCCAATGTTCGGGATTGCCTTGGGTAAGCGAGAACCACTGCGGTTCGCAGTTGTGGATGTATTCGCCCTCGGCATATTCCACCTCGCCGACTTCGCCGGCCTGATAGCGCTTGCGCATTTCAAAAGGTCCGGGCATGAAGCAATAGTTTTCCAAATACATGTATTCTTTGCCAGTGCGCTCGACGGTTTCGATTAATTCCACCGCTTCTTTCAGCGTCTGACACGGCAAAACCTCGGAAATGACATGTTTGCCTGCATTCATGGCCTTGATAGCAAACGGCGCATGCTCAGTGGCGAAATTGGCAAGCACCACAACGTCCATATCATGCTTCAAGAATTCCTCGTATTCGGTGTAACCGGTGATATTCTTGTCATCCAATTCGGCAAGCTTATCTTTCAAGCCTTGTTCCCAGTTGTCGCAGATAGCGACGATTTCAGCGTTTCCGGAGCATTCGCAGTAACGCATCATGCTGGTGCCGCGGCCGACGCCGACAACGCCGACTTTCACTTTTTTGTTTTCCATAAAAATCCCTCTTTCCGCTTTTTGGGTTATATGTTTTTTTGAAAATTGGCACATTTCTTATCGTGCAAATTCATTGTAGCATGACAAAAGGCAAAATAAAATAGAAAATTTCCCTGTATTTATGGAATTTTTTTGGTTTTCTCTTGCAAAACGAGTCGATTGGCGTTATACTGTAAGAGGAAATCCCCGTGAAAGGAGCGATACGGTGCTAAACGATAATATCTGCCGGTTTGTATCGACCGGAAACGCGCACAATGAATTGGTCATGTTGAATTTTGTCCATGAAAAGAATTGGCACGAGACCGCCCCTCAGTTGACTGCCGCTTTTATTCTGCACTTGGTAACCTCCGGACACGGTACCTTTACGTCAGGGGATAAGACCCATCCGATCGCTCCCGGAGATGTTTTCTGTGCCTTTCAGGCAAAGAAATACACGCTAATAAACCAAGAAAACCTCGAATGCATGTATGTCACCTTTTCCGGCACGCGCGCCGGTGCGCTTTTGGAGCGTGTGGGCTTTACGCCGGACCACCCGGTCTTTCACGGTCTTGCCGAGCGCACCGATGTTTTCGCTTTTTGGAAAAGTATGCTTGATTCCTGCCGGTACGGAACAACGGATCTTGCCGCAAGCGCGGTCTTATATCATACGCTTTCGTTGCTTCCCGTTGCGTCGGAAACCGAAAATGCCCCCGATACCGACCGGGATACGATTTTGGAAATCAAGAAATACATCGATGAGAATTTTCGTGATCCGACGCTTTCTTCGGGAAAGATTGCCTCGCAGTTCGGCTATTCGCCCAGTTATATCGCGTCGCTGTTCCATAAGACCGCGGCCATCCGTCTGTCGGCGTATTTAGCGAGACTGCGGCTGGAATATGCCGCGTCTTTGATACACGACGGCTGTCTTGTCGTCGGGCAGATCGCCCATGCCAGCGGCTACACCGATCCCCTGTATTTTTCAAAGGTTTTTAAAGCGCATTTCGGAATTTCACCGAAACAAATGATACGGGAACAGGCGGAAAAACAAACAGAGATCCTGTAAAGCGTGCCGCAAATTTGCGTTTTACGGCGCAAAATAAATTCATTCGCCCGTCCCTCGTGTCAAAAAGTTTTGCTTTTCAAAGTTCAGAGTCCTGTTTATCGTACACCTGATCTGATATAATACAGACACTTCCAAAAGGAAATGTTCATCAGAAAGGATGTATCGATATGAAAAAACTTGCCATAACCCTCTTTTTTTCGGGCTTGCTCTTGACGATCGGCGCGGCAGGCGGCGCAGACCGTACGCCGTTCTTTGTCACCGTGCTTTGCATGACGTCGGGAATTGCACTTTTATTGGTGTCAGAACGCGTCTATGTCCGTAAATTCCGGATTCATTCTCCAAAGAAAATACGCCGGCCAAAAGCGCAAAACGTCCCCACGCCGCAAAAAAGTACCGTCCAAACAATTGTCAGCCCCGCGCCGGGCTTGCAGGCCGTGAAATCTTATAAGAAAGATCGGAGGTTATCTTTTGAATAACAACCAAACAAAAGCTCAGGCCACCCCCAAAAAGACCGCTAAACCGGCTCGTCCGTTTTTGGGGATCCTTGCCGCAGGCGTCGCTTCGTATCTTGCGGCTTTGTGTTATCTGCCGACATCGGGTATTCTTTCGACCCTCCCGGCCGCCACGGTTCTTGCGCTGGCGGCCAGCGTCTTTTGCCATGAAAAATGGGAAATTTACGCGCTCATGGGCGTTATGCCGGCAGTCGTGACGACCTTACTCGGCTTTTCGCCGCGCCGGGCTGTTTTTGTGGGAATCGCCTGCGTATTCCAAAGCGTTTTTGCACTGCTTGCCAAACGTGCATTTTTGACTTATCGCAGAGGCCGTGCCGCTTTTCGCGCCAAAAGCCTTGCCATAGGCATTGCTGCGGCATTGCTTTGCCTGTCCTCCTATCTTGCCGCATTCGGCAACCCGGTGGGTGCGCTTATTTCGGAAAACCGAGCCAAAGAGGCTGTCAAAGAGCGGTACGACGGAATCGTTTCGACCCATGCCACGCATTATGACGCGTTTTCGCGCAGCTATCTGACGGAAATCACGTTTGACGCAGGCGAAAAGGGCGAGCGCTATTATTTAGGCGTGCCGAACCGTGACGATTATGACGGTTTCTGCCGAGCAATTCTGTATGAAAAGGCCAAGGATTATTTTGAATCGCAGACCACGTTGGAGCGCGAAAGCGTATCGGCACTGTTAGAAAACGACGGACGGGTGCTGTCGCCGGAGACCCCGTTTGATGAGGTCAAGGACGATATGGAATACTCTCTTGTGTTATCCGGAGGTATTCTCGACAAAGAAGATTTTCACATCGCAGTCGGGCAGATGAAACGCTTTTTTGAGCTGTCGGACAGCTTTGCGTATAAAAGTGTGACGCTTACTGCCGTCGGTGAGACCGGTGAGCATTATTCTGCCGTGCTTGCAGACGGTCTGTGGCAGGAGTAAAAAAAGCGCGGCTTTCCCCAACAAGCTTTCACAAATAACCGATACAACATGACGCGCGGCGGTCTGAAAGACAGATCGCCGCGCGTCATGTGTTTTGATATACGTTAGCGAAAGCGGAAGTTCTTACATGAAATCCGTATTACCCCAATATTCCTTCCATAAGTTCATCCATTTCCAACGTTCCGTCCTTGAATCTCACGGTTTTGATCTCAAACTTTCCGAATTTCAGCGCCAACTGCGCACCATAAACGCAAAGCGTTGCAGTCTGTGCCGTTTCGGTCGGATTGAACAGCCGCAGGATATAACCGTCGCCGCAATCGGCCTTTTTGAAAGTTTCCAAGGTCACAATGTCGTTATCCTTTAACAAAACCGGGGCCTGCGGCTTTTCCCCGACGCCGGTCGGATAGAACGAAAGCACCATGGGACGGCGGTTGAAATGGGCAGACAAACGCGGCGCTTTGTCCAAAACCTCCCGGCGCGTGCCGGCGACAAATTTAAAGGAAAAATCGCGTTCGCCCTGCTCGATATACGGCATATAGCGATCCTGCGGCATGGTAATGCGTCCCGAAAGCGGATGCGCCGTGTAGCTGGGTGAGCGGAGCAAGGTAATTTTCAGTGCGTTTTCCGTGCTGTCGAATGAGGAGCCGTACACGCCGTTATTGAGCACGGCAAGTGCCAGACCGTTCGCGTCCGGTTGACATAATGCCTCATAGCGTTGGGCGACATTTTCTTCCAAACCGTCTTTTAAAGTTTCACGTCCGTAGGCTTGTTCGCCGATACACTCCGTTTTGCCGAACGCCGCCGGGACATTCATTTTGACGAGTTTTTGCTTTTCGTCCCACACAATCCGAACGTCTATCTGCATACCGTCGGTTTCGGACAACAGATACTTTATCTGCGCTCTGGCGCTGTGATAGCCGAACACAGCCTCAACGACCGTGCGCACTTTTCCGCTTTCAATAACGTGCACGCCGTCGATCGGATCATTGGTATGACAAAAGACCTGCGCTTGTTCGGGTGTCAGAAGCGTGAATGCTCCGACCTTGTTTTTCCACGAAGTCTGCTCCATGTACCAAGGGTCATAGTTGTCCTCAAACACTTCGAGTGCAAACGAATCTTTGTTTACATAATTCTTCCCGTCCACTGCATACACATCGACAAGACCGGTGGCGCGGTTGATTTCGATATGCGTTTTTCCGGCGTCGAAGATATAATGCGTATCATTGTGCGCAAGCGTTGGAACGGGTTTGGCCGGAATGGCTTCAAAGCCGCAATCAAAACGGTTTAAACGCATGGGCGCCAGAGTGGCATGGAACACAACGCGTTTACGCCATTCCAACGGAATGGTGCTGTACTCCTTTTCGCACTGCGACGGCAAAAGTGCGCCGGTTTCGTCGCAGACGCGCGGTTGCAGGAATTCGGGATTCCAGTTCTGATCCCAAAGCATGAATTCAGCCGTCAGATCGCTTTCAATCGGATACGGATAAGGGTTATAGGCAAAAATCGGAATTTTGTCGGACGCGGCTTTGGGCTGACCGGCCGCAAGGGCGAAGAAAGCGCGCGCTTTGACCCGGGAAAGAATTTCGAGCGCGTGATCGAGCATGCGAAGTCCCATTTCTTCGGCAGGCTGTATGGAGGTACCGGGCAGCATGTCGTGGAACTGCACGGTCGAGATATCGTACAGCGCTTCGGCAAGCTCTTTTTCGGGATAGGGCATGAGCTTTTCAAGAGCGGCATGCGAGCACATGCTTTCGGTCATGAAAAAGGTGTTTTCGGCATTCCGATAGCGTTGTTTGATGCGGACTTGGCTGGTATAACAGCCGACCGCCCAAGGATTCAAGCCCTTGTCGTAGGTCGGCAGTGTGCGGCGTTCCTTGACTTCTTTGATATACATTTCCGGGGTAGACTGAATCAGGGTTACGCCGTTCTTTTCCATTTCCGTTGTCAGGACTTCGATATCGTCAAGGTCTTTTTTGGACGGGCCGCCGCCATGGTTGCCGATGCCCCACAAGCAAAGGAAGAAATCGCCCTCGGGGCAAAGATCGGCATAAGAGCGAATCTTTTCGGCGGCTTTCCCTTTGCCGGAATTATAACCGCCGTGGATACGTACAGCCGTCACTTCACTGCCGTCATAACCGATCCATTTGAATTCATTGGCCGGCAGCTTGATAAAGCGGTCGCCGCTGTCGGGGCGCATGAACAGATAGCCGTCATAGCCGCTTTTGGTGAGAATCTGCACAAGGCCGCGCGAATGGCCGAACGGGTCAACATTGACGGCAACGGTCGGTGCGACACCGAATTTTTCCATAAAATACTTTCTGCCCGAAAGGATCTGACGGACAAACGCTTCGCCGGACGGCATATTGCAGTCCGGCTGTAAATGCCAGCCGCCCATGATATGCCATTTTCCTTTTTTGACCAGTTCCCGGATATGTTCAAACAGAGGTTTATCGTATTCTTCAATCCATTGATACAAGAGCGCTTCATTATGACAGAACACAAACGAATCGTATTCGTCGCAGAAATCCGCGGCAATACGGAACGTGGATAACGCCTCGGCCGCGCCTTCTTCCCACTCCCATTGCCACACAGGGTCAAGGTGGGCGTTGCAAATCAGATGCAGACGTTTTGACATATTTTTTCTCCTTAAATGCTTTTTCAGTCGTGAAATTGATATTTTCAGTGTAGCATGACCGAGTGAAAAAGTCAAGATAATTTACATCTTTTTCCGTTTTTCTTATGCTTTTTTCCCGTTTTGTCCGGCATACCGTGTTATATTTCCGTGTAACATGGCGAAAAAGCGTGTTTAAATGTTAAATTTGCAAAAAGGACTTGAATTTTTCTGCGGTCTGTGTTACAATACCCCCGTTCAACGAAGAACACTTCCTATTTATTATATGCTTTTGAATATATTGGCATATGGTTTTTACATGACAGCAAGCAAAGGGGCTTTTATATGCATCTGCATATGAGGGCTGTTTTTTTGATTTTTGCCGGAAAGGCGGGATACGATTTTGATTAACGAAAACTTATTGGAAATCATCAAAGCCGACAAAGCCGCACGCCAGAAAGTGGCGGACGCCGCCAAAGAAAGCGGCGCCATCGATGCAAGACTTGCGGACGCAAAAGCTAAATTTGAAAAGAAATACGGCGAAAACGCCCGGAAAAAAATTGCTTCTTCCGCCGCGGAACATGAGAAAATTTTAGCAAATGCCGAAGCCGATTACAAAAAACATCTGGAAAACACAGCGGCAAGTATCGACGAGCTTTACTGCCGCAAAAAAGACGAATGGGCAAGCGGCATTGTCCGTGCCGTAACCGGTGCGTAAAATGCCGGACACCGGTCACAGAGGAGATGAAAGAGTTTGAGTATATCCGGACTTTCTTCCAATGCGCTATATGCCAAGGCCAAGGCCATGTTTGCCGATCATCTGACCGACGAAGTCTATACGGAGCTTGCCGGAATGACGGAGCTTGCCGATTTTACCTCTTACTTAAAAACCAAAACGCCATACAGTGAGGCTTTTGAGGCAATCGGACAAAGCGGAAGGCTTTCCCGGCGTCAGTTAGAGGGAATCATCAAGCGCATGACGCTGCTGCGGCTGGAAAAATTATTACGCTATGCTTCGTTATGCGATGACGGAATTTCCGATTATTTCCGCATGAAGCATGAGTGCGAATGCATTATCCGCCGGCTTCGCCAAGAAGGCGATTATGAGCTTGACAGCTATTTTGTGTATGTGCCGGACGGATTTTTCAAAAAGACCTGCTTTGATCTGTATGCGCTTGAAAGAGCCTGCACCCCCAAAGAGGTTTTGGAGGTCTTGAAAGGAACGCCTTACGAAAAGCCGCTTGCACGCGTACTTTCGTTCGATTCGCCTGACGCGGAAATGCAAAACCGCCGTCAGGTTCCGGAAAATCGGTTATACGGTTTTCTTTATGAACACAGCGCGCAGATCTTTAAGAAAAAAAATGACGCCGGAAGTTACCCCGAGATTGAAAAGCTATTAGCGTCTTTGGGCGATATGCTAACGATCGGGACGCTGTACCGGATCAAAACGTATTATCCGGAAAAGGAAGATGTATTACGTCTGCACGTTTATCGCTCGGCGCTCACAAGGCTTTCGGCGGCAGAACGTTCAGCGTTGGAACATGCGTCCGGAACGGATACGTTCCTTGCGGCGCTTGACACGACCTGTTACAAAAAGCTCGTGCCGCTCTTCAAGAGCGACAAGGCCGCGATTGCCACAAAGCAGTATCTTTACGATTTCTGTCGGAAACAATTTACCATGACGAGCGACGCGGCGCTGACGGCGCTTTGTTACAGCGCGCAGATCTCAGCGGAGGCGGATAACCTCATCACATTAGCCGAGGGGATCTGCGTCGGCGCCAAGCCCGAAGAAATGCTTGGGCTTTTGCTCCGGTAATAGCGTCCGGAACCCGCAAAAAGCAAAATAACCAAAGAAAGGAAGATTGGCACCTATATGGCTATCGAAAGAATGAGCGTCGCCAAAATCAGCGGCAAGCTGGATATGTTTGACAAAACGCTTGATGAAATCTGTGCCGCCGGTATTTTCCAGCCGGAAAACGCCGAAAGCTTTTATTCGGCCGGTATGGGTTTAAAGCCGTTTGACGGCGACAATACGGCGGCGGGCAAAATTTCCGAATTGGAAATGCTTGCCAAAAACGCCGGAATCAAGCTCCATGTGCGCGAGCATGACGCGCCGGGAGACGATACCGGAGAGGATGAGGCCTTTTTCGGAGAGCTTTCCGAAAAGCTCAAAAATTATGCCGAGGAAAAGAAAACGTTAAACGAGCAGATCGAACTTTGTCAGAACGCGATCTCCAATTACAGCCACTTTAAAGATTTGGAGGTTGACCTCGGCGAGATCGGCGACTGCCGTTATGTCAAACCGCGCTTCGGCCATATGCCGCGCGCCGCTTATGAACGCATTGCCGAATATGCCAAGGATCATCCGTACATCCGCTTTTTCCCGTGCTCAATGGACGGCGACGAATGCTGGGGCGTCTATTTCGCTCCCAAGGAAAAGCTTTCGGAAGTAGACGGCGTATTCGCTTCTCTCTTCTTCCAGAAAATATTCCGTTCGGACGTTTCCGGCACAGTGGCAGAGCTTATCGCAGGCTTGCAGAACAACATTGAATTGGTGCAAAAACAGATTGCAGAACTGGATGAACAGGCAAAAAAGCTGTGTCAGGACGAAGAACAGCACATGAACCTCTATTATTCCAAGCTTTGCTACGACAGCGCCAAATTTGAAATGCGCATGCTTGCCTACCACAACAAGGAATACTTTTTCCTTGCCGGCTGGGTTCCCGAAAAAAATGCCGCGTCCTTTGAAAAACGGTTAGAAAAATTAGGCGGCGATGTGACGGCTGAAATCACCGATCCGGACGAGACGCTGAAAGTGCGGCCGCCTGTGCGCGTGACAGGGTTCGCCAAATTCTTACGGTTCTTTGTCGAGCCGTATACGTTCTATGTGGATATGTACGGTACGCCCTCCTACAACGACTTGGATGTCACCGCTTTTGTGGCAGTTACCTATACGATTCTGTTCGGCATGATGTTCGGCGACATGGGACAAGGCCTTGTCCTTGCCATAGTCGGTGCGCTCATGTGGAAAGTAAAGCATATGGCGCTCGGAAAAATTCTTGTGCCGTGCGGCATGTCTTCGATGGTCTTCGGCTTTGTGTTCGGGTCGGTATTCGGATATGAGCATTTGCTTGACCCGGTATATGCGGCACTCGGCTGGAACGGAAAGCCGATCGAAGTGTTTGAAAACGTCAATCTGGTCCTGCTGATTGCCATTGCCATCGGCGTGGGACTGGTTATATGCGCGATCTGCTTAAATATTGTCGGCTGTATCAAGCGCAAATGCTTCGGCGAGGCGCTGCTCAGCCAGAACGGTCTTTGCGGACTTATCCTATATGTCTGCGGCGCCAACCTTGCCTCGGCCTTTATGAAGGGGCCTGCGCCGTTTGATTCGGGTGCCTGCGGCATTGCCATCGGCGTGTGCGCCGTGATTTTGATCATCAAAGAGCCGTTTATCGAGGGAATTGACCATCATCACTTTGAAAAGCCCGAAAGCATGGTGGATTTCCTTTTACAGAACATCTTTGAATTTGTGGAATACATTCTTTCCTACATGAGCAACACCGTTTCTTTCCTGCGTGTCGGCGCGTTCGTGTTGGTACACGCCGGTATGATGATGGTGGTGTTCTCGCTGGCCGGTGCGAACGAAAATCCGGTGGTTATCCTGCTCGGAAACATCCTTGTCATCGCGTTGGAAGGCCTGTTGACCGGTATTCAGGCGCTCCGTCTGGAATATTATGAAATGTTCAGCCGTTTCTATATCGGCGACGGACGCAAGTTCAATCCGGTACGCGTAAAGAAATCCGAAAAAAATTAAAAAAGCACAAGATACATTCATTATGAAAGGAACTATGATCATGACTACTTCCATTCTCTTAACGCTTCTCGTACTCATTCCGGCACTTTTACTCTATTCCGCTGTTATCGCTTTCAAGCGCATGTCCTCCGGCAAAACGCCGCGCAAAGCGCTCCGTTTCAATGTCGGTGTATTTGCCGCCCTTATCTGCGCCGTAGCGCTCACCTCCGTGTCGGTTTTTGCCGCACCGGAACAGGGAACGGATACGGCCGAACCTGCCGAAACGTCTGAAACGGCCGAAACCGAACAGACCGCCGGCGATATGTCCAAAGGTATGGGCCTTCTTGCAGCCGGTATCGTTACGGGTCTTGCCGGTATCGGCGGCGGTATTGCCGTTGCAGCCGGTGCGCCTGCCGCTATCGCCGCAACCAGTGAAGACCCCAAGAGCTTCGGTAAATCCATTATCTTCGTTGCCCTCGGTGAATCCATCGCGCTGTACGGCGTTGTTATTGCAATCTTGATTCTGCAAAAAGTTTAAACATCTGTCGGAAACAGAGGAAAAAGGCATGAAATTTTACTTGATAACCGACGATGCCGACACCTGCGTGGGAATGCGGTTTGCAGGCGTGGAATCGACGCTTGTGCACGACGCGTCTGAGGCGCTTTGCGCATTGGAACGCGCGTCCGTCAACGAAAACACCGCGATTTTATTTGTCACAAGCGGCATAAAAAAGCTGTGCGGTGAAAAGATTGCCGCGCTTTCCGCCGGAAGCCGCCCGGTCGTTGTGGAGATTCCCGACAGCGCCAACGCCGGAAAGACCGGCGGTGCGGTCGCAGATTATATTCGTGCCACTGTCGGCATAAGCATATAGAAAGGAGCGGAAAATTTGGAAAACAGGATCGATGAAAGCACCGGTCTTATCGTAGGCAGTATTGAAAAACAGGCACAGCGTGAATGTGAACGTTTAAAGCAATCCGCCGAAGATCTGTATACGGAAAAAGTAGCCGCTCTGGAAGCGGAAATTAAAAAGAAATATGAAAATCAGATAAGCTACGAACTGGAAAAACAGCGTCTTGACGCCAACCAGAAAGCAACGGTTCTTGAAGCCGATCATAAGGCGGCTCTGGCGGCACTGCGGCACAAAGTGACTGATGAGGTCTTTGCGACGGCGGCAGAGGAAATAAGAAAATTTGCCGCGTCCGAACATTACGGTGCTTTTTTGGAAAAAAGCGCCGCGTCGGCAAAAGACTTATACCAAGGAAACGTCGTAATCTATCTGCGCGCGTGCGACAGTGTGTATCAAGAAATGCTTATAAACGCGTTTGGCAGGGACGTTGCCTTTGAAACGGACGATACGATACATTTCGGCGGCATCAAGGTATGCTTTACAGACGCCGCCGTCATGGCGGACGATACGCTTGACGCCCGTTTTGAAGCGCAGAAAAAGGCGTTTATCCAAAACAGCGGACTGGGATTCAAGGAGTGAGAACGGTGACGCAAAACCAACAGAAAACGCAAAACGTGATATATGGGATCAATGGCCCGGTCGTTACCGTCAAAGGCCGCACAGGGCTTGGCATGCTCGAAATGGTCTATGTGGGAAAGCTTCGTCTGATCGGCGAAGTGATCCGCATTGAACGCGATGTGACCACAATTCAGGTTTACGAAGAGACCACTTCGCTCCGCGCCGGAGAACCGGTCGTCGGAACGGGTTCTTCGCTCAGCGTGACGTTAGGCCCGGGAATCATGGGCAACATTTTCGACGGAATCGAACGTCCGCTTCGCGACGTGGAAAAAAGCTTCGGTGCCTTTATCGGGCGCGGCGCAAGCCTTGCCGCGCTTGATCCGGACAAAAAATGGCAAACCACGCTTACCGTAAAAGCCGGCGACAGTCTTTCGGGCGGCGAAATTTTCGCTACCGTACCCGAAACGGCGGTCATTACCCATAGAGCCATGCTGACGCCTACCCTTTCGGGAAAGGTCGAATGGACAGCGCCGGACGGGGCATATACGGTAAACGACACGATATTGAAACTGCGCGACGCAAACGGGGCTTTGCACGATATTACGCTTGCCCAACGCTGGCCGATCCGCAATCCGCGCCCCATTGCCAAACGGCTGCCGTCGGATACACCGCTTGTCACCGGACAGCGTGTCATTGATACGCTCTTTCCGCTTGCCAAAGGAGGCGCAGCTGCCATTCCGGGCGGTTTCGGTACGGGCAAGACCACAACCCAGCACCAGCTTGCCAAGTGGTGCGACGCGGATATTATCATCTATGTCGGCTGCGGCGAACGCGGCAACGAAATGACGCAGGTGTTGACGGAATTTTCCGAGTTGATCGACCCGAAGACCGGCAATCCGCTTTTGGATCGTACCGTGTTGATTGCCAACACTTCCAATATGCCTGTGGCGGCGCGCGAAGCGTCAATCTATACCGGCATCACACTTGCCGAATATTACCGCGACATGGGCTATGATACCGCTATCATGGCAGACTCGACATCGCGTTGGGCGGAGGCTTTGCGTGAAATTTCGGGACGCTTGGAGGAAATGCCGGCGGACGAGGGGTTCCCGGCCTATCTGCCAAGCCGCCTTGCCGAATTCTACGAGCGCGCCGGACGCGTGGAAACGCTGTCGGGAAAAGGCGGTTCGGTCAGCATTATCGGCGCAGTCAGCCCGCAGGGGTCGGACTTTTCCGAGCCGGTCACGCAGAACACCAAGCGTTTTATCCGCTGTTTCTGGGCGCTTGACAAAAATCTTGCCTATGCAAGACATTTTCCGGCTATCAACTGGAACGACTCATACAGCGAATATGTACCGGACTTTTCGGCCTGGTACAGAGAGAACGTAGACCCGATGTTTTTGTCGCTCCGCGAGGAACTTTGTGCGGTTCTGATGGAAGAAAACAAGCTTATGGAAATTGTCAAGCTCATCGGCGCGGACGTCCTGCCGGACGACCAGAAGCTTGTCATTGAAGTGGCGCATGTCATTCGCGCCGGATTCCTCCAACAGGAATATTTCGGCAAAAACGACGCGTTTGTGCCATTAAACAAACAGTTTGCCATGATGAAAGTCATTTTGCAGTATTATCATAAGATGCGCGACGCGGTGGCCTTGCAGATTCCCATGTCCGAACTTCTGAAACTCGGACTTTCCGAAAAACTCATCGCCATGAAACACGATGTTCCGGAAGAGGATCTGTCGCTTATCGACAGCTATTCCGCAGAGATCGATACAAAGATCGGCGCGCTCATCGCAGAAAGAGGTGACAGGGCATGAAGCTGATTCATTTGAGAGCCGAACAGATCAACGGTTCGCTTGTAACGGTAGACGGAGCCGGCGAAGCCTCTTTTGACGAAGTGGCGACGCTTTGTCTGCCGGATGGCACAAAGCGCACCGGACGCGTTGTCAAAATTGAGGGCGACAGCGTGACCTTGCAGGTTTTCGAGGGTTCGCGCGGCATCAATGCCTCTGACATTCAGACGGTTTTCGAGGGCGCTCCGCTGGAACTTGCCCTTTCCCCTGAAATTTTGGGACGCGTATTTGACGGTCTCGGCCGCCCGATCGACGGACTCGGCGAGATCTATCCCGACGTGGTGCGCGATGTGAACGGTGCACCGATCAATCCCGTTTCGCGTGAATATCCGCGCAATTTCATCCAGACCGGCATTTCCGCCATCGACGCGCTCGCCACTCTTGTACGCGGCCAAAAACTGCCGATTTTCTCCGGTTACGGTATGAAACACAATGAGCTTGCCGCGCAGATTGCCAAGCAAGCCACGGTTTCCGACGGAGAGGATTTCGCCATTGTCTTTGCCGCTATGGGCGTCAAGAACGACGTGGCGCAATATTTCCGCAAATCCTTTGAAGACGCCAATTCCAACGGAAAAGTCGTCATGTTCTTAAATCTGTCGAACGACCCGATCATTGAGCGTATCATCACGCCGCGCTGTGCGCTGACGGCTGCTGAATATCTGGCTTTTGACCTCGGCATGAACATTCTCGTCATTTTAACCGATATGACGGCCTATGCCGAAGCACTTCGTGAATTCAGCTCCTCCAAGGGGGATATTCCCGGACGTAAAGGCTTTCCGGGCTACCTGTATTCGGATTTTGCGTCGTTATACGAACGGGCCGGCATGCTTGCCGGTAAAAAAGGTTCGGTCACGCAGATTCCGATTCTGACCATGCCCAACGACGATATCACGCATCCGATTCCCGACCTTACCGGTTATATCACCGAGGGACAGATCGTTCTTGACCGTGAATTGGATGCCAAAGGCATTTATCCGCCTATCGGAGTCCTGCCCAGTCTTTCGCGTCTGATGAAAGATTGCATCGGCGGCGGCTACACGCGGGAGGATCACATGCCGCTTGCCAATCAGCTCATGTCGAGCTATTCGGCGGTGGGCGAGGCGCGGTCGTTAGCGTCGGTCATCGGAGAAGATGAACTGTCGGCAGACGACAAGCTTTTAATGAAGTTTGGCGAGGCGTTTGAAAATCGGTTTGTCAAGCAGGCTTTCACCGAAAACAGAACGTTGGAACAGACGCTGGATCTTGGCTGGGAGCTTCTTTCGATGCTGCCACGGCGCATGCTTGACCGCGTCAACAGCAAGATCCTCGACAAGTATTACAAGGGAACAGAAAATTAGAGAATGGCCGCAATCGGTTGAACGGCAGCTAAAAAATGTCGCTTGATGAAAGGGGTACCTTATGCTTACGTTTTTAACGCGTGTTCTTGTCGGGGCGCTTGTAGGGTTAGGCGCTGTACTTCCGGGAATTTCCGGAGGCGTTTTATGCGTCATGTTCGGACTTTACAAGCCGATCATCGAATTTCTTTCACATCCGAAACGCAGTTTTAAAAAATATGCATCCATGGTCTTGCCGGTGTTCTTGGGTGTTGCCATCGGCTTTGTCGTGGTAGCGCGCATTCTGGAATTTTTCTTGACCGAATACGAGGCAGTTTCCACCTGTCTGTTTATCGGGCTTATTGCCGGCGAATTTCCGTCTCTTTTGAAAGAAGCCGGGAAAGAGGGCAGAAACCGGTACTCGTGGATCTCTTTCGGCACGGCGGCAATTCTGGCGTTTGCCGTACTGATCGGCGTACATATGTTCAAGGTGTCGATCGTGCCGAATGTCGGCTGGTACATCTTTTGCGGCGTATGCATGGCGGTCAGCATCATTGTGCCGGGCATGAGCTTTTCGACCTTATTGATGCCGCTCGGGCTCTATGAGCCGTTTGTGGCCGGAATCGGAAAGTTGGATTTTTCAGTCATGCTTCCGGGATTTGCGGCAGTTATTATCGTGCTCATCACGTTTTCAAAGTTGGTTGACCGGCTTTTTGAAACGCACTATTCGATTGCATTCCATGCAGTAGCAGGCGTTGTACTTGCCGCGACAATCGTTATTATTCCGTTTGACAGTTTCACAAGCGTCACGGGCTGTATCGCCAACATCGCGGCTCTTGCGGTCGGCGCAGTGATTGCGTATTTGCTGTCGTTAATTGAAGTGGATAAAAACGCTTGACCGGCATTCCGGAAAATAGTTTTACAGGCAGGAGGAAAAGCCATGGCAGGAATCGTTCCGACAAAAAGCAATTTAATGGCGGCGCAGAAATCGTTAAAGCTTGCGCGGCTCGGTTATGAGTTAATGGATCGGAAGAAAAACATTCTCATAAAAGAGCTTTTATCGCTGGCCGCCGACGCAAAAACCATACGGGCTGAAACGGACGAGGCGTTTTCCGAGGCCTACAACAGTCTGCGCTGTGCGGAAATGACCTTAGGACGCTGCGGAACATTTGCCATGAGCGTACCGGAGGACGACGGATTGGAGCTTTCCGCGCACAGTGTGATGGGGGTGGAGTTACCGGATATCCGGTACAAGGAACAGCCGTCGTTTCCGTATTTTGGGTTTGACTGCACCAACGCCTATTTGGACAAAGCCTACGAGCAGTTCAACAAAGCCAAAGCGCTTGCGGTAAAGCTTGCCGCCGTGGAGACCGACGTATGCCGGTTAGCCGATGCGGTCAAAAAAACACAAAAACGAGCCAATGCACTGTCCAATGTTCAGATTCCGACGCTTGTGGCACGGATCAAATTTATTACCGAGGCACTTGACGAAAAGGAACGCGAAGATTTTTCGCGTTTGAAGTTATTGAAATCGGCGGAAGAAGAAAAATCCGGGCAATCGGAATAAAATGCGGCGCAGCCGCCTGCCGATTCTCACGCGCAGCGTGAGGGAGCCGCCCTGAAAAGGGCGGCTCTTCGTTTTTCTTTTTGCGAAAAGAAACAAAAGGGCATGCCTTTCTTTTCCGGAAAGCCCGGATAGGGGCTCTTAAGGAAATTTTTCTTTTCCTGAAAATTTCCCTAAGGGACGGTTTTGGGTGCTTTTCGTTTCGCGAAAAGCAAATAAGGGACGTTTTTACGTTCTTTTTCTGCTTTTCGGGAAAAGCAAAAGACTGCGGTTGCTTGCAACCGCAGTCTTTTATTTATGTCTCAATACTCTGAATAAAGTCATACGCCCCTAGATCCTCCGCCGCCATAACCGGTGTGTAGGCTTTCGGAAACTTGACAAAGCATTCCATTTCAACCGCTTTGTCCGATAACTTTTCATATTTCACCGACTGTATTTCTACATCGTGCTCCCGGAATGCCGCCGTTACCTTTTTCACAATATCCGGTTCGTTGTCGGCACGTAATACCACAAAATCCGATGAGGGCGCACGTAACAGTTTCAGATTTTTATGTAAGATGATCTGAATGATAAACTGGAATAATGTAATCGTTACCCCGACAATGTACATGCCTGCCCCGATTGCCATGCCGATTCCGGAAGTCGTCCAAAGGCCGGCTGCCGTGGTAAGACCGTTGATGACCTGCTTGCGCACGAAAATCGTTCCGGCTCCCAAAAAGCCGATTCCCGTGATGATCGACGCCGCCACACGCGACGGGTCAAGCTTTACTTCCACGCCGATCTGCGCGCCGTAGCGAAGCACATCGAAAAAGCCGTACTTGGAAACTTCCATCATAAGCGCCGAACCGAGCGCCACAATTAAATGCGTGCGGAGTCCGGCCTCTTTCAACCGGTTCTTACGCTCAATACCGATGAGCGCACCGCATAAAGCTGCTAACAGACAGCGCCCGATCAGCTCAAACTGTAAAGATAATTCACTTGTGATCTGCGTCATAAACTTGTAGAATCTCCTCTTTTTTAATAGAGAAATTATACATGCCGGACGTATGTTTTGCAACACCCGCAAGTAAACATTTTGTAAACGATTCTGTTTATTCTGACGAAAATGAGGTTAAAACACTCCGAATGATTCGCCATAACATCCAAAAACCGTAAAATTCATGTAAAATGCCGGTAAAAACAGAACCTTGAAAGTTTACAATGCCGTGTTTAGCGGTTGTTCATATGGATTTTGTAAAAACGGTCGCGCCATTCGGCCGGATACAGCCCCTCATGATACTTGAAAAAACCGATAAAAGCCTTGTCGTTCTCAAATTCCAATTCATAGGCAATTTCCTTGACATACAGGCCGGTGTTGGACAAAAGCTCTTTGGCACGGTTTAAAACAAAACGGTCGATGACGCTTTTGGCACCGGTGCCGTATTGCTTTTTCAAAAGCCGCGACAAATGGTCTGGGGAAAAGCCGAAATGCTTGGCGGTCTGCGCCGCTGTAAGGCGCGCTGTCGCATTCACGCGCAGCCATTCATAGATTTCCTCTGCCGCTTTACCGGCGCTTTCCGACCGTGTTTCCGCATAGGCAATCTGCGCTAAGAGCCGCACAAGCAGTGCATTGACCAAAGCTTTCTGCGGCGTGGGCAGAAAGACATAGTGCAATAGTTCTTTGAACAGATGCGGATCGGAGAAATTTTCAAGGAAGCGCGTGCGAAACGGAAGCTGCATATCGCGCGTGAAAAAATGCAGCCAATAAAAGCTGACGCCGCTTTCCTTTCCGATCCCATAATGCCGTTTTCCGGCCTCCAAGACCAAAAGCGAGCCTTTTGGGGCGGTATAGGTCGTTTCTTCCTCACAAATGCGTACAGTGCCGCTTGTGATATAAAGGATTTCAAATGTTTTTTCCGTGCGGTCGGGGTGCGTCCATTCCCCTTTGGAAGAAAAAAGCCCTGCATATTCAAAACTCACGTTCGGGTTGATTAACCAATCGGAACCGGTTTGGGCCGGCAGCATATCCGGGGTGTGATTCATGTCGGATTTTCCTACTTTCCGTCGTTTTTTGCGTCTTGTCTTTTTGTCTCACTTATTGTACAATAAAGTTGCGTGAAAGTCAAGTATCCCTATAAATTCGTGCGAAAAGGAGCAAACAATCATGGAATTATTTGATTTCAAACAGGTGAATCTCACGGGAGGATTTCTTGCGTCCAAAGAAGAAATGAATCGGAAAATCACGATCAACGCCGTATATGACCGGTTCTATGATTCGGGACGTATAACAGCTTTCAAGTTTGAAAACAAAGACGTAAATATTTTCTGGGACAGCGATGTCGCCAAATGGATGGAGGGGGCGGCATACATCCTTGCCAAACATCCCGACGCGGCTTTGCAGGCCAAAGTGGAGGAATTGATTGACGATATCGCTGCCCATCAAGGCGCAGACGGCTATTTCAATATCTATTTCACCGTGTGCGAACCGGAAAAACGGTTTACAAATCGCGACTGTCATGAGCTGTACTGTGCCGGACATCTCTTTGAAGCGGCTGTCGCTTATGCAGAAGCTACCGGACGTGAAAAATTCTTACACTGCATGGAAAAATATGCCGATTATATCTACAAGGTGTTTGTCGAAGAACACAGTGCGGCCTTTGTCACGCCGGGTCATGAGGAGATTGAACTGGCGCTTGTACGTCTGTACCGATACACAAAAAACAAAAAGTATCTTGATTTAGCCGCGTTCTTTATCAATGAGCGCGGAAAACGCGTTGAGGATGAACGCGGTGATTACAACCAAAGCCATAAGCCTGTCCGCGAGCAGACCGAGGCGCTGGGGCATTCGGTACGCGCGGTATATCTGTATACCGCCATGGCGGACTTGGCATACGAATTGCAGGACGAAGGGCTGAAACAGGCATGCCGCGCGCTGTATAAGGATATCACGGAGCGGAAAATGTATATCACCGGCGGCATCGGTTCGTGCAGTGTCGGCGAGGTCTTTACCAGACCGTATGATTTACCCAACGAAGAGGCCTACACCGAAACCTGTGCCGGTATCGGGCTTATGTTTTTCTGCGAACGGATGCTGCGGCTTGAAAACAGTGCTTCTTTTGCCGATACCATTGAACGGGCGCTGTATAACGGGGTTTTATCGGGTGTTTCGCTTGACGGAAAGTCTTTTTTCTATGAAAATCCGTTGGAGATCACACGGCTTGATCATTTTTCCAACTGTTTCGGTACAAAACGCTATCCGATTACCCAGCGCGTGGAATGCTTTGGCTGTTCCTGCTGTCCGCCCAACATCAATCGCCTGCTGCCGAAACTTTCGGAATATATTTACGGATTTGAAAATGACACGCTGTTTATCAATCAGTTTGCCGCAAGTACCTTGGACACGGACAAGATCCAATGTGTCATGCAGACGTCTTATCCGAATGACGGAAAAGTGCATATCAAGGCAACCGGCGTAAAGCATCTTGCCGTGCGTTTCCCCTCTTGGTGCGCCGGTGTGCAGACCGACAAGCCGTATCGCGAGGTCAAGGACGGTTACATGATTTTTGAGAACACGGATGAAATAACGGTCGAATTCGATATGACGCCGTTTGCGGTTCGTTCGAGCGTCAAGGTGGTCAAAGACGCAGGATTACTTTGCATGCAGGCAGGGCCTGTTGTTTACTGTGCGGAAAGTGTGGACAACGGAGAGAATCTGCACCAATATCTGTTATTGGCCAAACCGGAAACGACGGTACATTTTGATCAAACGTTCGGGCTGAATGTTTTGGATGTCGCGGCGTATCGGTTAAACGACACAAAGCAGGGCGCTTTATATGCGCGTGCGGATGCTGATGAGCCGTCATGTTCGGAGGTTGTGTTACGCATGATTCCGTACAACGCCTTTGCCAACCGCGGGGAAAGCGACATGCTTACCTGGTTTGGCATGAAGAAATAGCCATTCCATTTTCACGCAGGAGCGTGAGCGGCAGTCCCGTCAGGGACTGCCGGGAAGTTGCCTTTTTGAAAAAGGCTTGGAAAGAGGCTCTTGGGAGAGTTTGACTTTTCCCGAAAAGTCACCAAAAGGGCACTTGGGGGTGCTTTTCGGTTCTCGAAAAGTAACCAAAAGCAGACGGGGCTCCGCCCTGCGACCTCGGTTCAAAATTCCGAGCGGTGAAATTTCTTACTAAAACGCAAGCTGTGTGCCTATCAAGAAATTTTAGCAAAAATCGTAGTCTTGTGCCATACAGCTCGGAGTATTTTGAACCGGTACGAAGGGGGTAGCTTTACTGCGCAAAGATTTGCAAGTGTTTATAAAAAGGCATAGTTTGATTTAGGCGGACAAGTAGGTTATGTGTGTCATGAAATGGGAGAGTTTGGTGGGAGGTTGTTTTTGAGAGAACAGAAAGTTGTTGTTTGGGAAAACGGAAAGTTTGGGATGAAAATGCAAAAATTTCGATTTTCTGCATATATGCAAGCCACAGATTTACTCCCAACTTTCCATTTGCCCACACCAAATTTTCTCCTTTCACCGCACCAATATAACGTGCAACTTCCCTTTTTATCGACTGCTTGCGGCGGCAAGCCCCAGCACTAACCGACCAAAGTCAAAATCTGGATATTTAGCGATAGTCTCCTTGAAACATGGTCGTCTTGTTCGCATCCGCTCACAATACTCCCTGTTTCGGCGGTCTCCGACACGTCAAAACTTGCCACCGGCAACTTTTGACGCGTCCGAGCGTTTGCTGTACAGCTCCCCTTTCGCACCGGTTCAAAGCCTAAAAGCTGTTTTAGTGACGAACCATTTCAATTTCTATAAAAACATGCCTGTGCAGAGCTTTGAACCGCGCTCCGGGAGTCCAGAGGGCCGCGGCCCTCGGTCTGCTTTTTGGTTCTTTTTGCAGAAGCAAAAAGAACGTAAAAACGTCCCTTTTGGAAACTTTTCAAGAAAAGAAAAGTTTCCCCTAAGAGCCCCTATCCCGGGCTTCCCGAAAAAGAAAGGCAATCCCCAAGTGCCTCTTTGGTTACTTTTCGCAAAAGTAACACTCCTTCTGACATGCTGCAACATGCCTAATTTGCCCGGCAAAAATCAAGGTGAAATTTGTCGAAAGCGTAAAATCTCAATTTTTTTACAGCAACCCCTTGACAACAATTGATAGTTATGCTAAACTAACCCATGAAGTTAGAAAAGGCTAACTATTTTTTCGCGCATTCGGTTAGCCGGCACTAACAAAAAGGAGGCCGTTCAAATGCCCTTGTCTTTGGCAGAACTCGGAGAAGAAAATATCATCAAGCGCATCGGCGGAACGCCGGAAGTTAAAAAACATCTTGAAAACCTCGGTTTCGTGGCAGGCGGAACAGTAACAGTCGTCAGCAAACTCGGCGGCAGCGTTATCGTCAACGTCAAGGAAGCAAGAGTTGCCATCAGCGAAGAAATGGCACGCAAGATTATGATTTAAGAGCGCTTTTCCACTTTGTCCACATTTAATTTTTATATATTTAAGGAGGATATCGCAATGCGAACACTCAAAGAAGCCAAAATCGGCGAAAATGTCCGCGTCGTAAAGCTTCACGGCGAGGGCGCTGTCAAACGCCGTATCATGGATATGGGCATCACAAAAGGCGTTGATGTACATGTCCGCAAAGTAGCTCCGCTCGGCGATCCGGTTGAGATTACCGTCAGAGGTTATGAGCTTTCCTTGCGTAAAGCGGACGCGGAAATGATCGAAATTGAATAAGACCGGTTATTTCGCAGAAACCCGCAAATATTTTTAATTATAGGTTAGCTTAGGCTAACGCAGAAAGTGAGGAACCAATCATGAATTTGAGGATCGCCCTTGCAGGAAATCCTAACTGCGGTAAAACAACACTGTTTAACGCGCTTACCGGTTCTAACCAGTTCGTCGGTAACTGGCCGGGCGTTACCGTAGAAAAAAAAGAAGGCAAATTAAAGAAACACGACGGCGTTATCGTTACCGACCTTCCGGGTATCTATTCCCTTTCTCCGTATACGTTGGAGGAAGTAGTCGCCCGTAACTATTTGATCGGCGAACGCCCCGACGCGATTTTGAACATCGTCGACGGTACCAACCTTGAAAGAAACCTGTATTTGACCACCCAGCTTACTGAACTCGGTATTCCGGTAGTCATCGCAATCAACATGATGGACGTTGTCCGCAAGAGCGGCGACAAGATCAACGTGGAAGAACTTTCGCGTGAACTCGGATGTAAGATCGTTGAGATCTCGGCTTTGAAGGGCACCGGCATTGAAGAAGCCGCCGAAGCGGCTATCGCGGCAGCCAAGAACGGCAAGACCGTTCCGATGCACACGTTCTCCGGCCCTGTGGAACACGCTATCGCTCATATCGAAGAAGCCGTTCTTCACGATATGCCCCAAGAACGTCAGCGCTGGTACGCAATCAAGATCTTCGAGCGTGATGCCAAAGCTCTTGAAGAGCTGAAGATTCCGAAAGAAACCATGGCTCATATCGAAACCGATATCGCGGCCGCTGAAAAAGAATTGGATGACGACGCAGAAAGCATTATCACCAACGAACGTTATGTCTACATCGCCGGCTTAATGAAGAACTGCTACAAGAAAAAGAACATCGGCAAGCTTTCGACCTCTGATAAGATCGATAAGGTTGTTACCAACCGTTGGTTGGGTCTCCCGATCTTCGCAGTTGTCATGTTCCTTGTGTACTACATATCCATGGTAACGGTCGGTTCGTCGGCAACAGACTGGGCAAACGACGGTTTGTTCGGCGACGGCTGGCATCTGTTCGGTATCGGTTCGGCTGAATACAACGAAGTAGCCGAAGAATACGGCGATGCTTCTGCAATTGTTGACGGCTATGCCGCCTATGTCGAAGAAAACGGCGAACCGGAAAACGGTGAATTCACCTATGACGTAGAAGATGAAGAAACCCTTGCAGTTTCTACCGAAACGGCAACTATGGACGATCTTGCCGAAGCTGAAAAGACTTTGGAAGAAATCGGCGATGAACCCGATCCGGCCGCTTACGGCGTATGGGTTCCGGGTATTCCGGTATTGGTTGAAAACGGATTAGACGCAATCGGCTGTGCGGATTGGCTCAAAGGCTTGATCTTAGACGGTATCGTGGCCGGCGTCGGCGCCGTTCTCGGTTTCGTTCCGCAGATGCTCGTTCTGTTCTTACTCCTTGCATTCCTTGAAGCATGCGGTTATATGGCGCGTATCGCGTTCGTCCTTGACCGTATCTTCCGTAAATTCGGTCTTTCCGGTAAGTCCTTTATCCCGATGCTTATCGGTACGGGATGCGGCGTTCCGGGTATCATGGCTTCGCGTACCATTGAAAATGACCGCGACCGCAAGATGACCATTATGACCACCACCTTTATCCCGTGCGGCGCGAAAGTTCCGTTTATCTCGATGATCGCCGGCGCTATCTTCGGCGGCTCGGCTTGGGTTGCTACTTCGGCATACTTTGTCGGTATGGCAGCTATCATCATTTCGGGTATCATGTTGAAGAAGACCAAGATGTTCTCCGGCGACCCGGCTCCGTTCGTTATGGAGCTTCCGGCATACCACCTGCCGACTGTCCTCAACGTGCTTCGCAGCATGTGGGAACGCGGCTGGTCGTTCATTAAGAAAGCCGGCACCATCATCCTTCTTTCCACGATCTTTGTTTGGTTCACCACCTACTTTGGCTTTACGCCGGACGGTTTCCGCATGCTCGATGAATCGGAAATCGATATGAGTATCCTTGCCGCTATCGGTAATGCAATTGCCTGGATTTTTGCTCCGCTCGGCTGGGGCAACTGGCAGGCCGCTGTGGCTTCTATCACCGGTCTTGTGGCTAAGGAAAACATCGTCGGTACGCTCGGTATCCTTTACGGCGGCGGTGAAGGAACGGTTTACCAGGCTATCGCACAGGCATTCACGCAGATCTCCGGTTATTCGTTCCTCGTATTCAACCTCCTCTGCGCACCGTGCTTTGCAGCTATCGGCGCTATCAAACGTGAAATGAACAACGCTAAATGGACTTGGTTCGCTATCGGTTATCAGTGCGGATTCGCCTATGTGGTCGCACTCATGGTCAACCAGTTCGGTAACCTCTTCACCGGCAAAGCAAATGTGATTGGCGTTATTGCAGCGGTCATCGCTCTTGCGGCTATCATTTATCAGCTGTTCAAACCGTATAAGGAATCCGGCAAACTCACCAGCAACGTGAAAGTAGCCGAAAAAGAAAAAGCGCTGAAATAAATCAAATTTTCCGCATATACTATAAACGAAAGGGGATTTATGATGCTTACGTTTCTGAGTCAGAATCTTTCAACGATCGTCGTCGCATTGGTTTTGATTGCTGTTTGCGCCGCTATTGTGGTGTATCTGGTGCGAAGCAAAAAGCAAGGTAGATCCACCTGCGGCGGAACATGCGCCCATTGCGCCATGCATGGTTCCTGCCATTCAGACGGCAAAAAATAGGCACTGTTCAACAGGCAAAATTACAATTTCCCTCACAAAGACATACCGCAAGGCTTTCGCTTTGCGGTATGTCAAAAACCATGAGTTAGTTAAGACTAACTAAAATAAATCGTTGAAAATTCAAGGAGATGAAAGAATGAGTATCGTCATTGTCGGCGGTCATGACCGAATGCATTGCCGCTATAAAGAGATTTGCAAGAGCTTTGGATGCAAATGCAAAGTTTTCACCCAGTGTCCTGCCAACTTCAAGAATCAGATCGGGTCACCGGATATGGTGATCGTTTTCACCGGAACGGTAGCGCATAAAATGGTAGGGGTTGCATCGGAACAAGCGCAAAAGACAGGGGCGGCACTCAAACACTGTCATTCTTCCAGTGCCTGCGCTTTGCAGGAGGCACTCAGCGAATATTTCGCCGGTGCATGTGCGAAGTAAGGATACGCTTTTAAATTATGATCTGAACGCGCGATGGGTTGCATTGTCAACCTGTCGCGCGTTTTACGTGTTTTGAAGAGTGATGTCCGTTACTTCCCCAAAAGTATGTCCCCCTTTTCTTTTCTGAAAAGGGGGACAACTCAAACAAGGGGAAAAGCCCTTGTGTATCGGGCAAAGGGGAGAGAAACCCTTGCTTTGCAAAATGTTATTACATGAGATCGTCCGAATCTGCTTCGGAATCGTTTTCCTCCTCTACTCTGCCTTAGCGCCGGCCGTAGCGATAACCGTGTCGATATATTCTTGGTTTTCCGTGTAGGTGGCCGAACCGGACTGCTTAATCTTCTCGGCAACATCTTTCATGCTGGCCGTGGTGCAATCCCCGTAATAATACAGCGAACCGATCTTGACGTAAGCGCGTCCCACAAGCGGAATGGCGTAACGGTTGGCATATTTTGTACCATCTGCGGCAGTGTACGGATTTTGCAGATTGATAACAACGCCGGTGAAATCATAGCCGCCTACGAGGGAAGCGGTCAATTTATCGATAGAATCTTTTTTGTAGTTGCGCGCGCCGGCAAGCTTAAAACCGTTTACCGTTGCGGCGCCGAACGAAGCCGGATTGTCTGTTTTCTCTGTGACTGCGCCGGAAATCCTCACTTCGTCGGCGGCATTGTAACCGCCAGCCGTGAGCAGATCGCCGCGTGCGATGATAAACCCTACTTCATCAGCCGATGCAAGCGTCGCCTCGGAAACCGAACCTCTGAAACGAATTCCAGCATTTTCAGTGACCCGGATTGAGATCTGTTTTGAGGTCGTTATTTCATAGGGTTTGTAGTAAACATAGACCGAACGGACATTGGAATTGTTCGGATCCCAAGAGTCTCTTGCGAAGCCGAGTAACGTAGCCGATGTTTCGCGCGTCAGCGTGAGGGTCGTCCAAACGCCGGGTTCAGCTCCCGTTTTGTGCCAATTGGTGTAAACGTTGCACCAACTATCCCAACCGTCTGCCTCCGGTTTTTGAATGTCGTAATAATCCTTTTTCCCGCTTGCACTGTTGTAAAGCTCAGCACACATAGTAAGTTTGCCGTTAAGAACATTGCCGTCTGCGTCCGTGAATGCGTCGCCCAAAGCCAAGACATATACGCCGAAGGTATCGCCGGCAAAAACGGTATCGCCGGTATTGACAGAGCGCGTGTAGGTGTGATCGGTTATATCAATCGTGCTCAAAAGTCCGCCAAGCGTAATATTGGAAAGGTTGACTTTATCGCTCTCATTCCCGTTGTCAAAGTAGATCAGTTTACCGTAATCGGTGTTTTCCGCCGGTTTTTCGGCATAAACGGTGGCAGGCGCATAGTAAACGTAGACACTGCGGATATTGGAATTGTCCGGATCCCAAGCGTTCCTTGCAAGGCCGATAAGATTTGCTGACGTATCAAAGGTGTATTTAAGGGTCGACCATGTTTTTTCGGCGGCCGAAACAGTATTCCAATTTGTGAAAACGTTGCACCACGCATCCCAGCCATCCGAAGCTGGTTTTTTGGCTGCATAATAGACTTTTGCGTTATCGGAGGAATTGTATAGCTCTACATAAAACGTAAGCTTACCATTCAAAGCCTTGCCGGAAGTATCTTTAAAAAGATTTCCGTCTGCACTTTCGATATACGGGCCGTAGGTATCTCCGGCGAAGACCGTATCGGAAGCATTGATTGAGCGCGTCATGAAGCCGTCGCTTTCATAGACAGCAGAAGCCACGCCGCCAAGCTTTACACCATACAGGTTAAGATTGTCCCCTGCATTGCCGTTGTCAAAGAAGATAAGCTCTCCGTCCTCGGTAGTTACTGCCGGTCTTTCAGCCGGAGTCAGTTCCTTATAGTACACATAAACACTCCGGATATGTGAATCATTGTAATCCCAGGCGTTTCGGCCCATGCAAAGGGTATTGGCCGAAGTATCGTAAGTGAATTTCATGGTTGACCACGAGGAGGCTTCTGCTGCTACCCCACTCCATTTTGTATAGATGTTCGACCATAAATCCCACCCACTGTCGGCCGGCTTTGGCTTAACGCCAACATGAAAGATTTTGTTCGATGTGGCGGAATTATAAATTTCCACGAAAAACGTCAGCTTGCCGTGTAAGCTTTTGCCGTTTGCGTCTTTAAAAGAAACGCCGTCGGTCGCCACAATGCACGGACCGAAAGTATCGCCTTGGAACGGCGTGTCGCCGGTATTGATAGAACGCGTGTAATAGCCGTCGGTGGCGTAAGGATCGCCGGTCACACCCTGTAACGTGATACCGCCTTTGTTGATAAGGTCATCGGGGTTGCCGTTATCAAAGAAAATGAGAACGCCGTCGTCGGTGGTTTCAGCAGGCTTTTCGCCATACACAGCGTCGTCAAGCAGAGATGCCGCCGCGGACAAGACCGGTTCAGCGGCGCTTTCGGGTGTTTCCGCTTCAAGAGCGAATGCGGTAAAACTAAGCACAAGGCACAGTGCCGCTAAATAAAAGAAGTACGGTATTCCTGTTTTTCTTCGCATGAGTATCATCCTTTTCTGAATTATTTGTGTCTTTCTTATCTAGAATTATAAGAAAAAAAGACAAACAAGTAAATGTCGAAAATGCAGTATTTTTATCCGTTTTTTGTATCATGCGTCATTTTTCAGGATTCTGCGCCTTTTCGGACAACCTTTTTGTTGACAGAAGCGCAAAGCCGTGTTACAATGCATTTAAAGGAGGTCGAAAGCATGCGTGAATATAAACCGATACAGTTTGATTTCGGACCGCCGATCTGCCTTGAAAACAGCTTGATCGGCAACGTCGGAATCGGCGTTGATGAAAACGCGGGCGGCCGCTATGTACCTTTCCATGGTCATGGATCGCTGTTTGAGCTGACCTATATTGCAGAGGGCAGCGGCACAAGCTATGCCGCCGATATTCCGACTAAGGTCAAAAAAGGCGATATCTTTTTGTCCACGCCTTATGAGCTACATCGGTTGGACAGTGACAAAGGAGCGCCGCTTTGCCAGCAATTTGTGAGTTTCGGTATTCTTTCGTCAAAGCTCACGGTGCTTTCCGACCGATTGTGGAAAGAAAACCTGCCGCCAGCCAACCGCATTTTTCACGATGACGGAATTCCACTGCTCATAGACTTGATTCTGGATGAGCTATCCGGCGATACAAAAAACTACCGCACCGAGATACTCTCAACGCTTATCGATCAGATAGCGTTCCGTATGTTACGCGCCTATGTAGATTTTTCGCCCAAGCCTCTTTCTGCCACGCCATCGGATAAAGAACTTGTCGAACACATCACGCACTATATCGATACGCATGTGTACTCGCTGCGTTCGCTTTCTGAGATCGGCGACGCGCTTACCTACAATTACAGCTATCTTTCGTCTCGGTATAAACAGATTACCGGACAGAAAATCAAGGATTATTACAACAAACGCCGTATGGACGAGGCCAAACGGCTGTTAAGCACGCGCGCTTACAGCATTTCGGGCGTGGCGGAAGAATTAGGCTATTCCGGCGTTTATGCATTCAGCAAGTCATTCAAGGCATATTATAAAATGCCGCCGAGCGAGCTGTTCAAGAATAAATAAAGAATCCCATTCCGGATTTCGGGCACGTAAAAGACGAAAAAAACGCGGCTTTTCTTAAAAGAAAAGCCGCGTTTTTGTTGCGCAAAATATTCAGTTAAGCCGTTAAAAATGCCCGTGATTTTTCCCGGCCTGGGAGCGCGGATTGACCAACTCACGCCAATCGAGCGAACCCTGGTCAAGCGCCAGAATCAGCGCTTCGGCGGTTGCAATATTGGTGGCAACCGGAACATTGTAGATATCGCACAAACGAAGAAGATTATGCTCCGCCTCGTTATACTGCGGTGCCCCCAAAGGATTGCGGAAATAGAGAAGCAGGTCGATTTCGTTATAGGAAATGCGGGAGGAAAGCTGTTCAATACCGCCGCTGCCGCCGGGGAGCATACATTCGATCGTAAGTCCCGTCGCATCGGAAATATATTTTCCGGTCGATTCGGTCGCATAAAGATTGTGCTTGGAAAGAATTCCCTGATAGGCCATGCAGAATTCCGTCATAAGCTCTTTTTTTCTGTCTGATGCAATAATTGCGATTTCCATAAACGTTTTTCCTTTCTGTAAATATGCCGATACCCGGTCGGGGTGTTTCTGTCATTCGATCAATATAGTTTAGCACGCGCAACGCCTGTGCGCACACCCTCAAATAAGCGCACGTTTTCGCCCTCGGACCGGCGCGCGAGATTTTCTACTGCATGCCAAAACTGTGTTTCGCCGTGCGCCGTTTCAAAAGCAAGCAATCCTTTGTTCTGCGCTTCTACCATAGCGCTGTCATACGGCAACACGCCGACAAGCGGCAGCTTGGTGCGTGAAAGAATATCATAAAGCCCGGCATTTTCACCGCGTGCCGCGCTTTTTGCCTGAAAGCCGTTAACGGCAAGCCGGATATCCGGCTTTTTTGCGCCGGTACACAGCTCATGCAAAGCAATCGCCGTTTTTTCGGCGGCACGTATCGAAACAGCCGTATGCATGGACACAACGATAATTTTATCGGACTCCGGCACAAGGGAACGGTATAGACCGTCCGGACGCGCCGGCAGGTCGCAGAGTATCGTATCGTAGTTTTCCGGAAGTGCCGATACCGCGGCAAGAAATGTTTTGACTGCGTCGGGTGTGAAAATATCGTCGGTCTGCCGGCTGCCGGCCGCCTCCGGGTAAAAGGCCGGGGCCGGCATGAAAGAAAGGTTCGGCACACGCTCGTGTTTGCAGATAGCGTCTTTCACCGAACACAGACCGCCCACCGCATCACAGATGTTGAATAACGGCTGGTTTTCCACGCCCAAAACCATGTCGAGACAGCGCGATTCAAGGTCACAGTCGCACACAAGCACCTTTTTCCGGCGTTTTGCCAAGCATGCCGCAAGGTTTGCGGATAAAGTTGTTTTTCCTACGCCGCCCTTGAACGAGGTCACTAAAATAACCTGTGCCACGCTGTTTCCTCCGATGATGAGATAAAAGCGGGAATGCCGAAAAACGGCAAAAAAGCCGAAGCATACCCTTATAGGTGTAATTATAACAAAAAAAACGCGATTTGTCAATCATGACGGCAAGATTTTACATTTTGGCAAATATGATAATTTGCATGCCTGTTTTTGTGAAATGTGCCTAAGTTTTCCTTTTCATTTTTTACATCTGCGGATAAAAGTTCCTATTGAAATCAGCGTTCAATGGTGTTATAATATAAATGGATTCTTATTTCCGGCTGTCAAATGTTTGACGTGAAAAGAAAGCGAGGCTCATACATATGAAAAAATTCGGAAAACTGTTAGCTGTGGTGCTGTGCGCCGCCATGCTTGCCTGCTCGGCTGCTCCCTTGACCTATGCGGTCAATGTAAATGTCGATGTCGGCGGTCTGTTCGGATCGGGCGACGATAAAAAAGACGATGACAAGAAGGACGACGATAAAAAGGATGACTCCAAAGGCGACGATACCAAAGGTGACGATACCAAAGATGATGACAAAAAAGACGATACAACAGATGACGACAAGAAAGACGACGGAAAGAAAGATGATTCCAGCAAGCCCGGCGGTTCGACCGGCGGCAAAGTAAACCAAGGAACCATCAACACCGGCAATACCGGCAATAAAGGAAATTCCGGCAACTCGGGAAATTCCGGTTCGTCAGACACAAAAAAAGATGAGACAAAGGATGAAGCCAAATCCGACGACACCAAAACGGACGAGACCAAATCCGATGAGACCAAGTCCGATGATACAAAAACGGATGATACCCAAAAAGACGACGCCAAGGCCGACGACACGAAAAAAGACGATGACAAAAAAGATGAAACCAAGGATGAACCCAAAGAAGAAATTGTTTATCCGACTTTTTCCGATGTAAAAGAGGAAGATTGGTTTTACGGGGATGTCAGAACGCTTTCGGGCATGAAAGTCATCAACGGCTATGAGGACGGCAGTTACAAGCCGGAAAATGCCGTTACCCGTGCAGAATTTTTAAAGTTGATCGTAACGCTTTTATGCGATGAGATGTTTACGCCGGACGGCGCGATGTTCTCGGATGTTCCCGGTGATGAATGGTACAGCAAATACATCGCCTCCGCTATTGTTTACGGCTTTGTAAATATCAAGGATTACGGCGACACGTTTGGCCCTGATGAGCCCATTACGCGCCGCGAAGTGGCAAAGATCGTCAACAAGGCTTTACAGATCGAATCCGGCAAATATCAGACGCCTTATGCCGACACTGCCGACCCGAACATTGTCGCTCTGTACGGATTATGCATCATGCAGGGCAGTATTGATCCCGCAACCGGTGAAAGACTTTTCTATCCGGATACCGAAATCACACGCGCTGAAACAGCTGCCGTGATTCTCCGGATTTTCAAGCTCGTCACCGATTCGGACGCGTTCATAAAAGAATTCAAGGAAACGCACGATGTTCCGGATTTGAAGCTGTTATACACACCGCTCACCTCCTCCGAATTTTATAACGAATTCAAAAATGCTTGGGAATCTTCCCAAGCATTTCTGATGTATAGCTATCCGTATGCGCCCTACGGCGAGGAAATGCGCGAGATTACGGAGGAATGCTATCTGGGTTTTTGACTGCCGCCGAACAGCATCCGGAACTTGGCACGCACATTCTCGTTCTGCCGTCCGTCACCCAGGCGGAGGACAGTGCGTCCTGCGTTCTGCGGCTTGACTTTTCTTCCGGAGAGAAAGCCTACACCTATGAAAGGCTGTGTGAAGAACACAAAGCGGCCAAAGAGTATGCAAAGTCCGTCATCGCGGACATTGTAAAAGGCCTTGACACCGACCTTGAAAAGGCCGGGGCCATTCACGACTATCTGGCGCTTCACATAACCTACGACCACACGTTTTCCCCGTCCGCCTTTACGGCTTACGGCGCGTTGATAGACGGGAAAGCGGTCTGTCAGGGATACAGCGGCGCATTCAATCTGTTAGGTGAGGCGGCAGGCCTTGACGTCTTTGCCGTGGCAAACCGGACGCATATGTGGAATGCCGTGAGAACAGACGGGAAAACGTATTATTACGACGTGACCTTTGACGACGCGGACGATGTTTTATCCGACGCTTACCGCGGACTTTCTTCCTATACCCCGGAGGAATCCGGCTTTTAACACTTTCGGAAATTTCAAAAAAAGGAACAGAAACATGATCTATTTTGATAATGCGGCTACCACCTGCGTCAGCCGCCATGCCGCAGAAACGGCACTCACCTATATGACCGAGCTGTACGCCAACCCCTCCTCGGCGCACGCATTCGGCTTTGAAGCGGAAAAAGCTTTACGCACAGCGCGCACCGATATGCTTGGCGCACTCGGTTTTACCGCCTCCGAGGGCTCGCTCCTCTTTACCGGGAGCGGCACGGAGGCGGACAATCTGGCGCTCCGCGGCGCATGCCATGCGCTCATGCGGCGCGGCAAGCACCTTGTTATCTCGGATTCGGAACATCCGGCGGTGGAAAACACGGCCAAAGACCTTGAAAAAGAGGGCTTTTCCGTATCTCGTCTTTCAACGCGCGGCGGAAAGCTCGACCTTGACCAAGCACGGACGGTTCTCACGCCCGACACGGTTCTTGTGTCCTGCATGGCGGTCAACAACGAAACCGGCGCGATCTACGATATCGCGTCGCTTGCCAAGCTTACCAAAGCACTTTGTCCGCACGCGCTCTTTCACACCGATGCCGTGCAGGCTTTCACCAAAATCCCGTCAGCGCTCTGGAAAAATGCTGATCTTGTCAGCGTCAGTTCCCACAAGATTCATGCTCCCAAGGGCGCCGGTGCGCTTTTTGTGAGAAAGGGTGTGCGTCTTGTTCCGATTCTTGCCGGCGGCGGCCAGGAAAACGGTTTGCGTTCGGGAACGGAGGCTATGCCTGCGGTCTGTGCCATGGCGGCGGCGGCCAAAGACGCTATGACCTCTTTTGCCGGCGACTATGCCAAGGTCTCGGATTTAAATACCTATTTACGCGAAAAATTGCAGAAGATCGACGGGGTTGTTTTAAACACCGGACACATCGGCTTTTCGGCGCATATACTGAGTATAGCCGTACCCGGTCTGCGAAGCGAGATTCTGCTGCGCTTTTTATCGGAACGCGGCATTTACGTTTCCGCCGGTTCCGCCTGCTCCGCCAAACATGCCGATAACCGCGTGCTTGACGCGTTCGGACTGCCCGAAAAAACAGCTGACAGCACGCTCCGGCTCAGTTTTTCGGCATACAATACACGCATGGAATGCGACGAATTCGTAAATGCGCTCTGCGACGGAATGCGCACGCTCATACATACCTAACATTCGTACCGGTACGGCCTTTCCCGATTCACACGAAAGGAGACATACCATGATCGATTCCAACCGTTTTTCCGATTTTTCCCTTGCGGCCAAGGCCGTTCACGGATATCCGCTGCCGGAGGAGGCGTTCCGGCCGCTTGCCGTTCCGATCTATCAGACCGCAACGTTCCGCAATCCCTCTCTCGGCTCCGAGATAGAATATTCTTATTCGCGCTGTGCCAATCCCACAAGAAGTGCCTTGGAGAACACCATCGCGCTTTTGGAGGGCGGCCGTGCCGGTTTTGCCTTTTCTTCGGGACTTGCCGCCGTGCTTGCGGTTTTTTCTTTACTCCAATGCGGCGACCATGTCATTTTATCCGATGATGTTTACGGCGGCACCTACCGTCAGACCGAAGAGCTTTGGAAACACCTCGGGATAACTTTTGACGCGGTCGATATCGGCGATACGGACGCCGTGCGTGCCGCCATGCGCCCCAACACGCGCATGATCTATGCCGAAACGCCGACCAATCCCATGATGAAAGTGGCCGACCTTGCGGCTCTTTCGCAGATTGCCCATCAGAACGGCGCGCTTCTTGCCGTGGATAACACATTTTTGACCCCTATCTTCCAGCGGCCGTTTTTGTTCGGGGCGGACATTGTCATTCACAGCGCAACCAAATACCTCTCCGGACATCACGATACCATAGCCGGTCTTGTCACGGCAAACGACCAAGAGATCCTTGACCGTCTGGCGCTCATTCAACGCACCGAGGGAACGGGACTTTCGCCATTTGACTGCTTTTTGGTGTTACGCGGTATCAAGACCTTGGAACTGCGCATGAAGCGCCATGAGGAAAACGCCATAAAAGTGGCCGCGTGGCTGAAAAAGAATCCGAATGTGGAAAAAGTTTACTACATCGGACTTCCGGAGCATCCGTCGTATGATGTGACAAAGCGCCAGTGCGAGGGGTTCGGCGGCATGATCTCGTTCAAGCTTGCCGACGCGCGCCTTGCCGAAAAAGCCCTGTGCAGCGGCAGAATGATCGCGTTTGCCGAAAGTTTAGGCGGAGCGGATACACTGATTACCTATCCCCTGACGCAGACACATGCGTCTGTACCGAAAGAAATTCGCGAAAAGCTCGGCATTGACGAAACGCTCCTGCGCCTGTCGGTCGGCATTGAGCCGGCAGAAGATATTCTTGCGGATTTAGAGCGCATGTTAGGGGCGAGCGTATGACATTCGATCTACATTTTTCCAAAATGCAGGCGCTTGGCAACGATTATATCTATGTGGAAACGCTCACCCAGACATTGCGCAATCCCGAAACGCTGGCAAGCCGCTTGTCCGACCGGCATTTCGGTATCGGCGGCGACGGCATGATCTTGATCTGCCCCTCCGAATGCGCCGATTTCCGCATGCGCGTCTTTGACCCGGACGGCACGGAAGCCGAAATGTGCGGCAACGGATTACGCAGTGTCGGAAAATACGTATATGACAAAGGATTTACCGCAAAAACCGTCTTTACTGTCGAAACACTCGGCGGTATCAAGACGGTTTATTTGGATATTTCGGACGGAAAGGCGGCCGGTATCACGGCCAATATCGGAAAACCTGTTCTTGACGCGGAAAAAATTCCGGTTTCGTGCGGTGCTTCACGCTGTATTGATTTTCCGGTCATTCTTGACACAAGGCGCTTTTTTGTGACGGCGCTGTCGTTCGGAAATCCGCACGGCGTGTGCTTTTTGGGCAAAGACGAAGAACCGGAACGCTTTGATTTGGCGCGGTTCGGCACCTTACTCGAACATCATGCCATTTTCCCGAAACGCGTCAATGCGGAATTCTGCGGTGTGCTCGACCGGGACACCCTGTTTTTGCGCACGTGGGAACGCGGCACAGGCGAAACGCTTGCCTGTGCGACCGGGAGCGCGGCCTGCGTGGTGAGCGGTGTGATAACCGGACGCTGTGAAAGAAAGGCGACCGTGCGGCAGATCGGCGGCGAAACGCAGATCGAATGGGACAAAAACGGCGAAGTATACATGACAGCCCCCTCGGTACATGTCTTTGACGGTACGGTACAGCTTGACAGGGAGGTGTTCGGCGCATGAAAAGTTCAGAGGTATTAGCGGTTCTGGAAAAAGAGATTCTTTCGGTTCCGGGCAATATCCCCGAAACCGAAATCGGCGGCATTGCTTATGCGTCGGACAAAGTCGGGAAAAATTTTGTCTTTACGGCGGCTGTCGGCGCGGCAACCGACGGCCACGATTACATTCCCGAAGCGTTAAAAAACGGCGCGTTTCTCGTCGTCTGCGAAAAGCGCGAAGCCTATGAGACCTATCGGGAGGCTTATCCGGAACGCTTTTTTGTGTTAGTGCAAAGCACAAGACGCGCACTTGCCCTGCTTTCAGCGGCGTTTTTCGGCTATCCGGCCGAAAAGCTCACACTGATCGGGCTTACCGGTACCAAAGGCAAGACCAGTACGTCGTTTATGATTCAAAACATCTTACAGGCAGCAGGCATTCCGACAGGGCTCATCGGTACGACAGGCATATACTATGGAAAGCACTACGAATACATTGACAATTCCACGCCGGAGAGCTATGAACTGCACCGCCTTTTTGCCGATATGGTGAAAACCGGCATGAAAATGTGCGTCATGGAGGTTTCGTCGCAGGCACTCATGCAAGAGCGTGTATACGGATTGCGATTTGACACGGCGGTATTCACCAACATTTCTCCGGATCATATCGGAAAAGGCGAACACAAGGATTTTGAAGAGTATTTGTCCTGCAAGGGAAAACTGTTCCGCATGTGCGCCAAAGCCGTACTCAACGCAGACAGTGACCGGATTGATACGATCGAAAGCATTTTAAAAGAAGAAAACGTCCCCATCACCCGATACTCCTGCCAAGACGCAACGGTGGATTTTTACGGCTGTCAGGAGAAGTTTTATCTCGATAAGGGCGCGATGAAAACCGAATATACCTTAAAGCATGGCGACAAAGAGCGGCGCGTATTTGTGGGCGTACCAGGAAAGTTTTCGGTATACAATTCGCTTTGCGCCATAAGCGTGGCGTCGCTGTATGGCATAAAGCCGGAAATCCTTTTTCCGGCGCTTGAAAATGTCCGTGTGATCGGTCGGGCAGAACCGGTGACACACCCGAAATGCGGCATACCGGTCATTATTGACTATGCGCACAATGCGTTAAGCATGCAAAGCCTGTTTGACGCGATGCGCGCCTATCATCCGAAACGGATTCTCTGCGTATTCGGGGCAGGCGGAAACCGTTCGCGTGTGCGTCGGTTCGATATGGGCGAGATTGCAGGTAAAAATGCGGATCTGTCGGTTATCACGTCGGACAATCCGCGCGATGAGGATTTAAACACGATCATCAGTGACATTTTATGGGGAATCGCCAAAACAGACGGCCGGTATGCCATTATCAAGGACCGTGCGGAGGCGATCCGGTATGCTTTGGAACATGCCGAAGAGGGAGATATTGTATTGCTGGCCGGAAAGGGGCAGCAAACATTTGAAGAGATAAAAGGCGTAAAGTATCCGTTTGACGAGCGCAAAGTGGTCAAAGCGTTTTTTGACGCGCTGTAAAAAGAACCGTCCGTTGATGGATTAAGAGAAAGCGAAAACGTAAGGACTCAGAAAAGAGAGGGCGTTTTCGCTTTTTTATTTGCAAAGAGCCGGTTGCCAAATCAAAGCGATGCGGAATATACTGCAATAGAGCGGCATGGCCGAAACGGGTAAAAAAAGTTTTTATGTATCGCATAAGTATGCCGCTTTTCGTTAAGAATAAAGACGGTAAGACAAGGAAGAACCAAACATAAAAACAGCGGAGAGTGAAGAAAGTGAACGTCAGAAGAGGAGATATTTATTACGCTGATTTAAGTCCGGTGGTCGGTTCAGAGCAAGGCGGCATGCGGCCTGTACTTATCGTGCAGAACGATGTGGGAAACAAATACAGTCCGACCGTTATTGCGGCGGCTATCACCAGCAAGACTTCCAAAAGCAAGCTGCCGACGCATATTGAAGTTTTTGCCGACCGATACGGGCTTGCCAAGGATTCAGTCATCCTGTTAGAGCAGATACGCACCATTGACAAGACGCGGTTAAAAGAAAAAATGGGGCACTTAGACGATGCGGTCATGGACCGCGTCAACGATGCCATAACGGTAAGCTTCGGTTTAGGGCTTGACCGTACCGCGCACGGCGAATTTTTCGGCTAAGGAGAACGTCGCACCCTTTATATGGGTGCGGCGTTCTTGTCAATACTCACATTTGGGCGCGCATCGCTTGGCGGCGTGCCGCGCTTTTATGCCTTGCGGCTCTTTTTCTTTTCCCGTTCGTCCTTGTCAAAGGCGCGCACAAGCTCCAAATACTTGTTCAAATGCTCGCGGATCGGCACTTCCGGCCGTAAAGCAAATAAGAACTTGTATTTTTTCTTCTGCTCCTCCGCCGTTCGGCGAATGGTGTTTTTCAACTCCTCGTACCGGACTAAAATGTGGTTTTCTGCGGCAAATGCGCGGATCTTTGCCACCACGCCGAACGAATATACGGCGTCTACAACAAAAACGCCGAACACCGAACCGAGGACAAAATAGAAAGCGCGGTGCGTGTCAAACCAAATCAAAATATCGCACAAAATCGGATGCACGAAAACATAATACACGGCTCCGGCAAATGCCCACATTAAAGAAAACTTCAAACAGATAATGCCTTGAAGGTTGAATTTTTCGTTGCTGTAATCCCACAGTTTGGTTTTCAATCCGACAATGAAGATCAACCCTGCTATGTATTCGATCACCGTCATACAGACAGCCATGAGCACAAACAAAACCACACGCCGGAGCGTCTGATTTTCAATCGGCAGAAACATTTCGGTTGAGGCAAGCAAAAACAGCGTACATGTGCCAAACCCATAGATCGGCAGACACGGACCGGTTAAAAATCCGGGATTGACCCATTTTTTCTCGGGCGCGAAATAACGTCGGAAGAAAAATTCAAGTACCCATCCGATCATACTGCCGATGAAGAAAAGCAAGAGTAAAGATAACGCTTGATGCATGGCGGTTTCCTCCGTTTTCAATTTTTTGATATTTATAAATCTGATAGATCCGTGCGTTCATCGGTCGAACCGGCCGCCATACGTTCGTATTCAACGCGAACCGGCATGCCGAGAATCTTGGACGCAATCCGGGCAATGGTTTCCGTTTTACTTTTATCGGTAGCAAGCATCAGATATCCCATGGGATTAATATAAATTTTGATTTTATCGGGAAACATTTCCGCATACGCGCCATTCAACATGGAGTAGGTGATCATATCAGTCGCCTTAATTTCTTCCAAAAGCTCGGCAAACGCCAGCATTTCCTGTCCCTTTTCCGGTGCCGGCGGAGCGGATGCGGCAACAGCCGGCTTTGGCTCTTTTCGCGGTTTTGCGGCTTTTCCGGCGTCCTGCGGTTCGTTCATGACAAAATCGTCCGGGATTTCATCGGGCGGTTCGGGAAGAGGAATTTCATCGTTTACACTGGAGACCGTGTCGGGTGTAGGCGCGGAATCCGGCCGCGAGGGTGCTTCGGCGGCTGACGGAGACGCTTCGGCTTTTGGAGCGGCATATGTGCCGGACACAAGCTTTGCCTCCATTTCGGACAAGCGCGCCAGCATGGCCTCCGGGGACGCGGACAAGCGCGGATCGCAGAGCCGTATCATCATCAGTTCCGCCACGGTGCGGCGCGAAAGCCCACTGCGCGCGAGTTTATTCTGCGTCTGCTCGGTAATATCGAGCGAATAAAGCAACCGTTCTTTGGTGAACAGGTGCTCATGATTCCGGAGAGAGGCAATGACATCCGGTTCAGCGTCAATCAGTTTGCTGACCGAATCGCTGGCATATTTGACCACAAGCAGATTCCGGAACATCTCGGCAAGCTCCGAACAGAGCACACCCATGTCCTTGCTGGCATTGTAGACCGCGTCAAGCGCAGAAAGTGCGGCAGCGGTATTTTTTTCGGCAATGGCCGAAAGAAGCGCCAATACCGGCGCGTTTCCGACAACTCCGAGCGCGGCGGCCGCTTTTTCGCGGTCGATGTCCGTTTTGCCGACAAAGAGTTCTAACATAGAAAGCGCGTCGCGCATCGCACCGGTTGCAAGAAAGGCGATCAGGCGCAAAGCGTCGTCGGTAATGCCGATCTTTTCACAATCCGAGATATAGCGCAGTCTGGGAAGCATGTCCTCGGGAGAAATGCGGTGAAAATCAAAGCGTTTACAGCGCGAAAGAATGGTAGCCGGAATTTTGTTGAGTTCCGTAGTTGCCAAAATAAACATGACATGGGCCGGCGGTTCTTCAAGCGTCTTTAAAAGGGCGTTGAACGCGCCGGTGGTGAGCATGTGAACCTCGTCGATGATGTAGACGCGTTTTTTCATTTCAATCGGCATGAAATTGACTTTTTCGCACAGGTCGCGGATGTTGTCGACGCTGTTGTTGGAGGCCGCGTCCATTTCGAGAATATCGTAGGAGTTGTCAAAGGCGAGGCAGGAACGGCATTTGCCGCAAGGGTCGCCGTTCTGCGGATCTTCACAGTTGACGGCTTTGGCAAGGATCTTGGCGCAGGTGGTCTTGCCCGTGCCGCGCGAGCCGCAGAAAAGATAGGCATGAGAGACCGAGCCATGCGCTACCTCACTGCACAGCACTTTGGTGATATGCTGCTGACCGATGACATCGGCAAACACGTGCGGACGCCATTTTCGGTATAAAGCCATGTATTCTGACATAATGATTCTCCTTACAGCCCGTATTGAGCCGGATAGAACACCCGGTTTAAGTATAATCCGTGCGCCGGGGCGGTATCTCCGGCAAGCGAACGGTCGCGCGAAACGATCATGGCCGCGATGTCGCCTTTTCTTAATTTGCCGGACGCTTGGGCATACGTTCCCACCATGATACGCACCATATTGTATAAAAAACCGTCGGCGCAGACGCGAACGGTCACAAGTTCTTCCCGGCGCGTTACGTCAAAATATTCGACCGTGCGCACCGTGTCCTCCTTGATTTTGGAGCCTTTGGACATAAAGCCGCCGAAATCATGCATTCCTTTGAATTCTTCTCCCACGAACGAGAGCTGTTCTTCGTCGAGACGATAGGGAAAAAACCATGCAAGGCCCTCATAAAACGGGTTCATGTACGGTGCGTTCCAAATCTTATAAATATATTCTTTTTTCTGACAACTGTACCGCGCATGAAAATCTGCCGGAACCAAGACGGCTTTCTTTACAGCAATTCCCGACCCGTGCAGTCTTGCATTTAAGGCAAGCGGCAATTTTTCGGGCGAAAGGCGGATATGCTGTGCGCTCATGTGGAACACATAATGATTGGCATGCACGCCGGCATCGGTACGGGAACAGCCGCTGATATCCGGCCGGAAAGAAAGAAGCTTTTCCAGGGCGTCCTGGACGGTCTGCTGAACGCTGACCGCATTGTTCTGCACCTGCCAGCCGCAATACCGGGCGCCGTTATAGACAAGGCTCACGGCCATACGGGGCGTATTCGGTTGTTCCCCTTGCGGCAAATTCGTCGGATCCATGTTCTGACCTCTTAAAAAACGTTCGGAAAAACTTTGTTAAACGAGATATTTAAGGCAAGAGCCGCTATCAAAAACAGCATAAAGAAAACGTCGCGCGCTTCAATTTTCAAGACTTTCATGCGCGTTCTTCCCTCGCCGCCGTGATATAAGCGGCATTCCATCGCACCGGCCAATTCGTCGGCACGGCGAAAAGCGGAAACGAACAGCGGTACCAAGATCGGGACAAGCGCCTTGATGCGCTGCATGAGCTTTCCGGTTTCAAAATTAGCGCCGCGCGCTTTTTGCGCCGCCATGATTTTATCGGTCTCCTCCAAAAGCGTCGGAATAAAGCGTAAGGCAATCGACATCATCATAGAAAACTCATGTACCGGCAGTTTTAAGCGTGCCAACGGATGCAAAAGCCGTTCAAGCGCGTCGGTCAGAGCGACGGGGGACGTGGTATAGGTCAACAACACAAACGTGGCAACGATCAGACAAATAATGCGCAAGGCCATCAAAAAGGCATACACGACGCCTTCTGTGTAGATATGAATGATCCAAAAGTTTACTAAAACGTGTTCACCGCTTGTCCAGAGCATATTGGCGATCATGGTAAAAACGAGGATGAAAAGCACCGGTTTTAAGCTTTTCAAGACGGTGGAAAAGCAGATATGGCTGACGGCGACCAAGCCGAACGAAACGGCGAAAACGAGCGCAAAGCCGGCATAGGTTTTCGACAGGAAGATCGTGACCACGAGTAAAATAACAGAAAGAATTTTGACGCGCGGATCAAGTTTATGGACAAGGCTTTTACCGGGAAAGTATTGTCCGAGGGTGATATCGGAAAGCATATATAGGAGAAATCCTTTCGGAGAGAAAGTATAGAGATATTTTTCAATATAGTATATCACATAATTTCGGATTATCCAAGGCTTTTTTTCAAATATTTACATTTAGGCGGCCTGCCGCCTGCCGATTCTCACGCGAAGCGTGAGTTTGCCGCCCCGTGAGGGGCGGCTGGGGAGCCGTGGTTACTTTTGCGAAAAGTAACCACGAGGCACTTTGGAATTGCCTTTCTTTATTTGGAAAAGCCCGGAAAGAGGCTCTAAGGAAAACTTTTCTTTTATTGAAAAGTTAGATAAAGAGACGGTTTTTGTGTTACTTTTTCGCTTGTACGAAAAAGTAACCAAAAAGTACCCCAGAGGGTTGCGGCCCTCTGGGCTCCCGGGGAGCGGTTCAAAATTCCGAGCGTGGAGTTTATTTGTTAAACCGCAAGCCGTGAGCCTATCATGGAATTTTTATGGAAAATCGCCGTCTTGAGCCATATAGCTCGGAGTATTTTGAACCGGTGCGAGACGGTGGTTTTACTGCGGAAGGATTTGCGATTTTTTATGAAAAGGCGAAGTTTGATTTGGTTGGACGGTAGGTTATGTGTTTCATGGAATGGGGGAGTTTGGTGAGAGGTTGTTTTTTGTGGCAACAGATTACAGCTTTTCAGAAAAGAGAAAGTTTGGTGGGAGAGTGCAAAAATTCTGGTTTTCTGAACACGAAAACATTGGAGATAAATCTTAAAGTTTCTATCAGCTTACATCGGTTTCTCTTTTTTACTATACCTAATACGTGCAGTTCCTCTTTTAGTCTACTGCTTGCGGCGTCAAGCCCGCACCGCAACTTCGATTTTCCGCAAAACTCGATTGTGCGTCTGATCTGCGCCTCCCCTTTCGCACCGGTTCAAAACGTGGCCGTGCGTTTTGCGGTACTTATAAATTTTTGCCAAAAATTTTAATACGCTGAACATTTAAAACTTTACCAATAATCCCACCGCACGGGTTTTGAACCGTTCCCTGGGAGTCCAGAGGGCCGAAGCCCTCGGTCTGCTTTTGGTTACTTTTCGCAGAGGCGAAAAGTAACAGAAAAACGTCCCTTTTATGCTTTTCGCGAAACGAAAAGCAGGCTCTTTCCGGGCTTTTCGGAAACGAAAGGCAATTCCAAAGTGCCACTTTGGGTTACTTTCACAAAAGTAACGCGGCTCCCCAGCCGCCTCCTCACGGGGCGGCAAACTCACGCTTCCGCGTGAGAATAGGTAGGCGGCTCGCCGCCATAAGACATTTTGTGCTTTTTAGTGGAAATTTTCCCAAAACCTATTGACAAATTCGTAGATTCTGTTAAACTACTTTTAATCCGGAAAATTCTACCAACCGGAATTGTATCCTGACTGACGCTCTCTTTATCTTATCCGCGTCAGCTTTAAGGAAAGGAACGGTGACTATGTCAAATACTAAAAATACGGCAAATATCAAAGACGCCGTCTATCTCATCGACGACGATGGGTTCGCTATGTGGGGTCATATCATGACCAGCTGGGATTACGTCGGCGACGGCGAAGGCCCCAAAACTGCCTTGCAGGGCGGACGTTGGCTTCTCAACACCGATAAGGACGGCGAAGTTTACGTCAAACGTGACTGTAACCCCTTTGAAGGCGGAAAAATGACCTATGAAGTCCGCTTTGAAACCTTGGAGGGCGACGGTCTTTATTTCGCATTCGGTTCGCGTACCGATGCTTTCTTGAAACTCTACACAAAAGGCGAAACGCTTTATGCCGGAACCCAAGAAATTGCCCCTCTCGCTTTCGGCGCCCATTATCTCAAAATCAATTTAGACCTGTCAGCCAATACGGCGGAGATCCAGTTGGACGCCCGTGACCGCGGCTCGTTCGATTTCGATAAACCGGCTTTCCCGTTCACCTGCGTGCGTATCGGCTATGGCGAAAAAGACCGCGGCGCGGCCTATCTGTATTTCTCCAAGCTCTATGTAAACTATCTCTTTAACGACTATAATTTAAACGAATACGTCGGCGAACTTCCTGACGGCTATACCGTCAAAACGCCGCGTACCAGCTCCGTCACCAGCGAAAAACGCGCCTCCGATATAACTTCCTATACTTATATTTCACGCAACAAAAAAGGCGATACCACCCTTACCCGTCACGCTCTTGAAAAATCAAGCGGCAAGGTGACGTTTGAGATGAAATATCTCATGGAAAAATCCGAGGGTAAAATCTCCATAGCACTCTTGAAAGGCACAAAACCGGTCGTTTCGGTATACGACGAGGGCGAGGAATTACACTGCTATTGCGGTCATGCTCTGCGCAAGCACCACAAAACCGTTTGGCAGACGCTCCGCATGGAGGCCGACACCGATACCGGCAAAGCCACCATCTGGCTCAACGGCAAAAAGACCAAGACCGTTGATTTTGAAAATCCGGCCAAGTTTGTCGATGGATTCCAGATTTCTTATGAAGCTTATGAGGATTCCGTGTTATTATTCTCGGATATAATCGCCTGGATCAAGCCCGAAGAACCCGAAGATTATGTTCCGGCTCCCGTCGTTCCCAAAAAGAAAGGCGACTATGTGGTCGGTATGAATATCTGCTCGCTGTGGCGCGAGGGTACGCACTCCGGCTGGGACTGCATTTCGCCGTATGACGATATCACCCCGGTGCTCGGTTATTATGACGAAGGACTTCCGGAGACCTCTGACTGGGAAATCAAATTCATGGTAGAACACGGTATCGACTATGAGCTTTACTGCTGGTATTCGGCCGAATCACATGAGCCGATCAAATCCACACACCTGCACTACGCTTGGCTGGACGGTCATTTCTACGCTAAATATGCCGAATATGAAAAGTTCGCGCTCCTTTGGGAGGCCGCCAACTGCAAACATCCGACCTGCTTGGAAGACTTCAAATACAATCTTGTTCCGTATTGGCTCGACTATTTCTTCTCGGACGACCGCTATATGCGCATCGATAACAAAGCCGTCATGAGCTGTTTCGGCGTATGGTATGTAGAGCAGGATTTAGGCGGTGCGGAAAAAGTCCGCGAGGGCTTGCAGTATCTGCGCGATGAGGTCAAGAAATTAGGCTATGACGACTTAATCGTCATGGGTTGCCACGCTGACCCCAACCAGCTCAAAAATCTCGGTTTTGACGCTTTCCACGCTTATCATTGGGGCGCGGACGGCTACAAGCTGCAAACCAATATCGATTCCAATCTGGAAAACATCAAAAAGAATGCCGTTCATATCGTACCGACCGTCAGCGTCGGCTTCAAGAACATCGGCTGGGGCGGAAGCCGCCGTCCGAACCTGTCCTGCCAGGATATGTACACCGGCTTGAAATACTGCATGGACGAGATCCTGCCGACCTATGAGAAGGGCACATGGAAATCCAAGATGCTCCATTTGTCCACTTGGAACGAATACGGCGAGGGTACTTATATGATGCCGTCCGGTCTTAACGGTTTCGGCTATCTCGACGCTGTGAGAAAAGCAGTCTGCGAGGACGCGCCGCATGAAGATATCGTCCCGAACGAAGCGCAGAAAGCACGTATCGGTCATTTGCACTTGCCCGACCGTCATATCCTGTCGCGCACCAAGTACGATGTCCGCCCGCTGCCTGCAACCGACACGCCGGTAGCCGTTTACACGTTCAAAGACCAAGCCGATCTCGACAAATGGACGTTTAACAAGATCACCGGTCTTGAAATCAAAGACGGTCACCTTTGCGGCGAAGCAACCGAACCGTATCCGGAAATGGAATTGAAGAATGCGGATTTCGATGCTTCCAAGATCGCCTATGCCAAGGTCGTTCTGACCAACCGTCACGGCGACCATCATTTCCCGACCGTTACCTATCTTGCCTTTGCCACCGCGCCCGACAAGAGCGATTTCAACATTTTAAACAAATCCGCTTCGGTATGGTGCAACGATCAGAATGTCAAGGAATATACCTTGGAGCTTGACAACATGCTTTCGTGGTCGGACACTATCCACGGCATTAAGTTAGTACCAACCTATTCGGGCACCTTTGAAATTGAAAGCCTGACGTTCTATGCCTCTCTTGAACATACCGCCATGTACGGCAAGAACGGAAAAGAGCTTCGTTTCGGCGATTATCTCGAAAAGAGCGGCGGCGAGCTTTATATTCCGTTAGATCCCAACAGCGGTCTTTACAGCTCGCTCGGCTATAAATACGAATGGTTCAAGAACGAGGGACGCTTGGAGTTCTTTAACAAAGAACATGCCCTCACGCTCATTGTCGGCAAAGCCTATGCCGTAAAGGACGGCGAAAGCTTTACGCTTGTGCGTCCGGCCTACTTAAAGGACGGTATCCCGGCCATTTCCCTTACGGATTTGTGCAAGCTGTTTGATGTTTCGTATGAAGAAAAAGACGGCAAAGTCTTTTTGAAGTAACAAATAAAAGAGAGAGCCGCAAACCTGTGACTTTGCGGCTCTCTCTATAAAACGCCCTCCTTACGGTTTGAAAGAATTTACCGTAAGGAGGGCGTTTCTCTTAAAAAGATACGTGAAAAACGTTTAACTTGTGAAATCTGTTAGGTACTTGAACTTAATAAGTAAAGATCTGCGTCCAGTACAGCGTGCCGCCGCTCTGGTACACGCCGACGCCGAGTTTGGTGAACGACGCATTCAGTATGTTGGCGCGGTGTCCCGAGGAATTCATCCAAGCGGTCATGACCTTGTCGGGCGAGGACTGGCCGTAGGCGATATTTTCTCCGGCGCCGCTGTACGAAATGCCATTTTCAGCTAAAACGGTGAAACAGGAGGAACCGTTCGGACGGGTGTGAGAAAATGAGCTTACGATTTCTTTGGCACGGACATCAGCTGCACCGCAAAGAGCGGAATCCAGCGAGACCGAAGCAAGGCCGTTCTGGTTACGGTACTTGTTGACAAGCGTCAGAACAGCGTTGACATACGAATTGTTACTTGTACTGCCGTTTGTCGAATCATCCGGCTTTTCCGAGGGAGTATCCGGCTTTTCGGACGGCTCGGACGGTTTTTCTGCGGGCTTATCCGAATCGTCGGGTTTATCCGGAGTTTCGGGCTTGTCCGGGATTTCGCCGGGGCAACCGGAATCCGGGCAATCGGGCGTTTCGTCTGAACCGCAATCGGAATCAGAACCGCAGTTGTCGTCGGGATCTTCCGTTTTATCGGATTTGATATGCTCAAACAGTTTGGAGAGCATATCCTTTAAGGTTTGGGAATTTCCGATATCCGGAAGAACACAATCAGAGTCTTTAAGCCCGGAAATATAGGAAAGGATTCCGGAAAGACTATGTGTATCGGAGTCGAGTTCAGGGAGAACCGAAGATACACAAGAATTGTTTTTCACAAGATCAAAGAGGTCAGAAACAGAAATTTTGTCTGCTTTCACTTCGGCGGCGCTTGCTTGGGTAAGAGAAGCCGCCGCAATTAAGGAAGCAGTGACAGCGATTAGCTTTTTCATCAAAATCTCTCCTTTCTGATAAAGATTATACGCCTTGGAAAAGGTATTATCAAGGCTCGTTATCTGGAAAGAGAGGAAACAAAAAGAGAAAATGGGAAAAGAATACAGAAAAAATGCCGCTCTTTACCAAAAAGGGCGGCATTTTTCCGGTATTTGCCTTGATTTACGGATTTTTCATGTGACCGACGCGCTCATTTCGTGTCGGCACTATGTTTTTAACCGCAGAAGCAGCAGAGTATGATGACAGCGATCAAGATGATAAGCCAAATGTTTTCGTCAAAAGCGTTTCCTAAGCAGCCTGCCATGAGTGACTCCTCCTAACTGTTATACTTGACGGGGTGTTTTTTTCACCGTCTGTTGTATAGTATGCGTTTCCGGGAAAAATGTGCGGCGCGTCTTTACCCGGCCGCCTTGACAAACTCCGAAAATATCTTTGCCGGAATCGCCGTGTTTTCCCCATTTCCGTCGCAAAGGATCACTAAAACATATTTCGGCTCATCTGCCGGATAAAAACCGGCAAAAAAACGGTTCAATACCTCTTTTCCGTCCTTGTACTGCCCGCTCTGCGCCGTGGCGGTCTTTCCTCCCACGGCAATTCCGCCTGTACCTGCCTGCCAACCGGTTCCGATCTTCACGCAGGCACACATCATTTCCCGTAAGCGCGAAACCGTTTCATCTTTTAACACTTTCACCGGAACCGTGTCGCAGAAGCGCGTCATCTTTCCGTTTTCTTCCGACGGCAGATCTGCCCCCGTTTCTTCTTTCCCACTCTCCCATATTCCTTTCACGAGCGTCAGGTCACGCCGGACGCCCGTCACACAAGCCGCGTAAACGCTTGCTAAATCCACCGGCGAGATCATGATATCTCCCTGCCCGATGCAGGCGTTCGCAAGATAGGCCGGTATATGGGCATAGGCCCGGTTCGGAAGCTTTGCGGCCGGCACATATAACGCCCCGACCGAGTGCGGCACGCCAAGCCCCAGTTTCTGCGCCATATCGCAGATCGGAACAAGTCCGACTTTTTCGGCCAACGCAATAAAATACACATTGCACGAATTGGCAAAGCCCTCGCGCATGTTCTGTACCCCGTGACCGGTTTTTTTGTGGCAGTGAAATTCTTTGCCGCTAACCGTAATACTGCCGGTACATTCATAGGAAAAATCATAAAGGGAAGAATCGCTTTCAAGCGCCGCCGCCGCGACTACCGTCTTGAAAACAGAGCCCGGCGTATACAGGGAAAAAGCTCTGTTAAGCAATTCTCCGCGCTCGGAATTCAGGTAATCCGCCACATTTTCCGCATCATAAAGCGGCCGCGACGACAACGCCGCAATGCTGTAATCCGAAAGATCGCATAAAACCGCCGCACCCATATCCATATACCGGTCGCACACTTCATCCAGTTTGTTTTGCAGCGTTTCATCGACCGACAGAATAACGCCCGACGTATCGGTATAGCCGCCGTTGATGACGCAAAAAGCGTCGGCGGCTATCTGATTTCCGGCCGCGTCCGCAAAATAGCGGTAAGAAAGCGCGCCGGTCTTTCCCAAAAGCGCGTCATATCGCCGGTAAATTCCGTCCTTGCCGATTCCGTCCGCATCACGGTATCCGAGCAAATGCCGACAAAGCGTCCCGTTCCTTTCCACATAGCGCGGATATACATACACGCCGCGCGGCGGAGAAACCTCCGGAAAAGCCGAAAGCGTCAGTGCAAACGGCGTTTGTCCGTTGATTTTTTCAAGCAGCTCGTCCGGCGAAAGCGCCGAGTAGGTTTGCAGATACGCCGCGACCGCGTTTTTATCGCGGCTGCCGCAAATATTGACAAGCGCAACTGCGCCTTCCTCGGCATGGGACAGCAGTTTTCCGTTCCGGTCATAGATAAAGCCGGTATGCTTTGCCGCGTCCGCGCGTCTGGTATATTGGCCGGACAGCACCTCTTGGGAGGCGTTGTCGTACATGGCAAGATCCCACAGCCGGACCAATAAAGCGGCGCTTACGGCAAGCAACGCCAAAAACAAAAAATAACTGCGCCGCCGTCCTTTTCTGTCGGGGTACGGATACTCACAAACGTATTCGTAAACCGTTTTTTCGGCTTTTTCCGGATCGTTGAGACTGGGGCGCGGACGGGACAAAAAGGACATGCGGCTCTTCCTTTCAGGCTTATTGGGCGGAAACGGTTTTAAACATCCGACTATGAAACTCATTTAGCGCCGGTTTCCCTATACAGTTTTGCCGGTTTAAAGGAAAAAATCCGTTTTTTTGGAACAATTGCTTTATTTTTTTCAAAAAGCATAGATTTTGCAAACGGTTTGTGGTACAATATAGATACCAACTTGTTTTGGATAACTGTCTGAAACCCAAAGGAGAATTTTCATGACTGATATTCTTGATACGCTTATTCCTGTCCCGACCGTATCCGGCGGTGAAAACGAACTCAGAGAAAAAATATACCGGTATATCAAAAAATATACCGATGAAATCCATACCGACGTCCTCGGAAATCTGATTGCAACACGGGCTGCCGTGCCCCAAAAAGGCAAAAAACCGCTTAAAATTGCCTTTTTCTGCGCTATCGACGCACCCGGCCGCATTGTCACCTATTTGGAGGATAACGGCCTTGTCCGCACTTCTCCCATCGGGAAAACCGACCTTAAAGCGACTGCCTATACCAAAGTAGTCAAGGCGGGCGACAGCAAGTGTACCGGTATACTTGTGCCGGGCAGTTTTAAACTGGGCAAGGACGACCTTTCCGAACCGTTATTTGCCGATTTCGGCTTTGAAAACGCCGAAAAGGCCGCCAGACACATTGCCGTCGGCGATCTTCTCTGCTTTGCCGAAGAACCGGTCAGACCGTCGGACAAAATTGTCTATGCCCCGGCTCTCGGAAACAAGTTATGCGCGGCGGCTCTTGCCAAACTTGCCGCTTTGACAGAACCGGCCGCCTATGAATTGTCGTTTGTTTTCTGCGCCCAATCGGTTTTGGGTTCTCGCGGTGCGGCTCCTGCCGCTTTCGGCATATCGCCGGATATCGCTGTCTGCTTGGAGCCTTATGAAGAATCCGAATCGCTCGGCGTGCGCATGGCCGATCGTTTTTCGGTCGGCGACAGCGAATTGATAAAAGAACTGCAAAATGCCGCCGCGCAGACCGGCACGACGCTTACGCCGTCGATCTCCTCCGATTCTTTTACAGACGCCGCGCGCGTGAACGGCGCCGGACACGGTGCACGTATCGCAACACTGCTCTATCCCGTCCATGCAAAAGGACTGCCGCGTGAACGCGCGGATCTCTCGCTTTGCAAGACGCTTGCCGATGTGCTCATACGCTTGACGCAAAATCTTTAATTACGCCCTTACGCCAAACCGCAAACGTGTAAGATGACCGCTCCGCCTGCCGCTGTAACAAAACCGAGAGCAAACAGAAAAACATCGTGAAAACATAGTTTTCTTCCCCTTTTTCCGCTGTCCGGCCACAGAGATTCCGGCACGGACGGCAGGCAAAAAGCGTCCGCCGCGTCGCCTTTATCCGCATTTTTCTTGGCAGAAAACCGGAAGCGCTCTCCGGAAGTCTCGCTTTCATTTTTCTCCTTGTCTTTTTCAAACGCGTCCGCCGTCTGTTCTGCACCCGGTACGGCTTTTACCAGGCGTCCTGCTTCACCGAGGAATTCTTCCTCGGTGCTTTTTTTTGCACTCTGTCCGGATTTGACTATAAAAAAAGCTTCTTCAAACAGTGCACTGTCTATGTTGCGCACCACAACCACGCGTTTGGCACATCCTTTGATCATGCGTTTCCCCTCCCTAAGCTGTCCGTACAGCCATTTTTCGGTATAAAAACATTGGTTATTTCTATTTTAGACCAAAAAAGGAAACACTATGCAGGCATGGCAAAAAACGCATATTTTTTACGGTATCCGGTTGGCTTTTTCAAAATCTGCGCATATTTTTATAGATTATATTGGCGCGCTTTTTGCTATTTTAGCGCAGTTTTAAATAAGCATATTATCATTCTATATTTTACATAAATATTCAATTTATGATTTGTTTTGCAAACCATATTGACAACAAATTCCGTTTTTTCTATAATAAAAGTGCAATTTAATTACAGAATCTTTAAGGAGAAACGCACATGTCTCTTATTAAAACAGAAAAAGTCGGCACGCTTTCCGTCCGTGTGTTTGACACACGTGCCGAAATGGGTTCTGCCGCCGGAAACGATGCGGCGGACGTCATCTGCTCCCTGCTTGCCCAAAAGCCGGAAATCAATATGATTTTTGCCGCCGCACCCTCTCAGAATGAGACGCTGGACGCGCTTTGCGCCCGGAAAGATATTGACTGGACACGCGTCAACGCCTACCACATGGACGAATACATCGGCCTTGCCGCCGACGCGCCGCAGCGGTTCGGCACTTTTCTCAAAAACGCCATCTTCGGAAAACTGCCTTTCCGCTCGGTTCATTACATCGACTGTACCGGCACAGATCCGGAAACCGATTGTGCCCGATACGGCGCTTTGCTCGAAAACATCAAAATTGATGTGGTCATGCTCGGCATCGGGGAAAACGGACATATTGCTTTCAACGATCCGCCGGTGGCTGATTTTGACGACAAGCGCATCATAAAACCGGTAAAGCTTGACGAGGTGTGCCGCCGTCAGCAGGTCAACGACGGCTGTTTTGCAAGTCTTTCGGAGGTGCCGCACACCGCGCTCACGCTCACCATTCCGACTTTATTCCATGCCGATTACCTCTTTTGCAGCGTGCCTGCCGCAACCAAGGCAGACGCTGTCTATCACACCGTGACCGATAAAGAGATAAGCACCCATTGCCCGGCCACCGTCATGCGCCGTCATCCGCACGCCGTGCTGTACTGCGACAAGGACAGTGCCGCCAAAATACTGTAACCAAGCGGTCAAAAGCCGTAATTCAGATACGAAAGGAAAGATCTTATGGATTCCAACAAAAAACGAGGACTCTTGAATGTCGCTATCATCGGACAGGGACGCAGCGGAAGAGATATTCACGGCGCGTATTTTCTGTCGGAAGCCTCCAAAAAATACTACCGTGTAGTCGCTATTGTTGACCGTATGGCAAGCCGCCGGACACGCGCCGCCGCCGAATTCAACTGCAATATCTACGACGACTACCGCAGTCTGTTCAATCAGAACAACATCGACCTTGTCATAAACTCCACTTTTTCAAACGAACATTACCCCATTACCATGGATCTTCTGGAACATGGATTCAATGTCGTCTGCGAGAAGCCGTTTTCCGCCTACTCTCAGGAATGCGAAGCCATGATCCGCATGGCCAAAGAGCACGGCTGTCTGTTGACCGTGTTCCAGCAGTCGCGCCTTGCCTCCTATTACAAACGCATTCACGAGATTATTGAAAGCGGTGTGCTCGGCGAGATTGTCCAGATCAACATCGCCTTTTCCGGATTTTCACGCCGTTGGGACTGGCAGACCGGCAAGCGCTTTTACGGCGGCAGTCTTCTCAATACCGGCCCTCATCCGTTAGATCAGGCGCTTGACCTTTTGGAGCTTGACGAGGATGAAATGCCGGAAATCTATTCAAGACTCGGCAAGTACAACACGTTCGGCGATGCCGAGGACTATGCCAAGGTGCTTCTCACCGCACCCGGGAGGCCGCTTATCGACGTAGAAATCAGCAGTTGCGACGCATATTCCGACTATACTTATAAAATTCAGGGTTCCCGCGGTTCGCTGAAAGCGACCATGAGCAAGATCGAATGGAAATATTATGACGCCGCCACCGCGCCCAAGCAGAAATTGACGTTTGAGCCGTTAGTCGGTGCAGACGGCGTATCTCCGCGCTATTGCGGCGAAAAACTCGATTGGAAGAGCTTTTCGGAGGACCTCAGCGGTTCGCCGTTTGATGTGGCAGTTGCAGATTACTATGAAAAGTTATACAAAACGCTTACTGAGGGAACGGAATTGTTCATAAAACCGGAAAAGGTTGTCAAGCTTATCCGCGTAATTGAAAAAATACACGCAGATAATCCCATGCCCACGGTCTATTAAAAACAGGCGGCGCAGTTCTCTTGTTCGCCAAGAGGACTGCGTCGCTTTTTCGTCAAAAATTGGCGTTTTTTGTATGTTTGTGCGGACTTTTGCCGCAAAATCACTTGATTTCTTTGGAAAAATATGGTATGATAAAAGCGGATTTGTATAAAGAAGCAGAAACATGTCACAAAAGCTTTTGCGGCAAAACTGCACCTTTCTTTGTCAGATTCCAAGGGAGATAACAGCATGGTTACCAAAATCACAAACGGAAAAATCATCGGCCGATCCTCGATTTCCACCGCTTCCGACCTCTATTTTGAAAAAACGGATACACATGGAAAGATCATCGGCATTTTCCCGGCAAATTTCCCTCTTGCACCCGTTCCCGACAAGATCATCGACGCGCACGGACTTTTTGTTTCCCCCGGCTTTATCGACCTGCACACACACGGTGCAGGCGGTTCCGACTTTCTTGACTGCGAAAAAGACGGCTTTTTGAAAGCCGCCTGCACGCACGCCTGCCACGGCACAACGGCGCTTTTGCCGACGGCCACCTCCGGAGACCTTGCCGAATTATTTGAAACGATCGACGTATACCGTGCCGCAAAGCGCGAAAACGATACTGAAACTGCCGGAGCCGCTTTTCTCGGCCTGCACTTGGAAGGGCCGTACTTCGCCCTCAGCCAGAAAGGCGCCCAGGACGAAGCGTATGTACGCGGTTTCGACAAAGCGGAATACACGAAAATTCTCGCCTATGGGGGCGCGGATATCCGGCGTTGGAGCGCGGCGCCCGAGCTTGACGGTGCAGAAGAATTTGCAAGAACGCTTGTGGCACACGGAGTTCTTCCGTCCATCGGTCATACCGATGCTTCGGAGGCGGACGTGGAAAAAGCGTTCGACGCCGGTTTTACCCATGTGACGCATTTATACTCCTGCACCAGCGGCGTGCACCGCAAAAACGGTTTACGGTATGCCGGTGTTATCGAATGCGCCTACTTAAACGACGGTATGACGGTGGAAATTATCGCAGACGGCGTACATCTCCCGGCCTCCTTATTGAAATTGGTTTACAAAATCAAAGGCGCACCGCGCACAGCTCTTGTCACAGACTCCATGCGCGCAGCCGGCATGCCGGAGGGAGAAAGCATTTTAGGTAGCAAGACGCGCGGATTACGCGTCCTTGTTGAGGATGGCGTTGCCAAAATGCCGGATCGATCTTGCTTTGCCGGAAGCGTTGCCACGATGGACAGGCTTGTGCGCAATATGGTTTATTTGGCAGGCGTATCCCTGCCGGACGCTGTTAAAATGGCGTCCGAAACACCGGCGCACATTATCGGTGAAACGCACAAAGGCGCGCTTTTGCCGGGCTTTGACGCGGACATTCTTCTATTTGACGAAAACATTCACATTCACTCGGTCATAATCGGCGGAAAGGCGGTTTTTTATGACGAAAAGGGAAACGACCAAAATCACGGACAGTGTTGAAAGCATACGGGCAGCCAACCGTATGCGCGACTATCCCCAAGACGATGTAAGCGTATATTTGAAGGAATATCGCAATCCTTACATGATTACGCCGCATCTGCACACAGAATATGAGATTTATTACAATATAAGCGGCGGCAAAGGCTTCTTTATCGACGACCACTACTACGACTGCAATCCGCACGACTTGTTTATTATCCGGAAAATGCACATTCACCGCGTAGCCGTAGGCGATCCGGACAATTATGTGCGCTGCGTTATCAGCATTGATTCGGCGTTCATCGACAAGTTAAGGCTGCTGATCTCCGACCGCACCGCACTTGATTTTCTGGATGCAGCCGGCGATACGCTTCCGGTCAAGGTACATCTTGAAAAAGAAGATCATGAGAAATATCTCATGCACATCAAAGAATATTTGCGTTTGGAACAGGCGAAGAACTCGCTGTTACTCACTTCAAAGCTGTTTGAACTTCTTGCCTTTATCAAATATGTCTACCGCGGCAAGGAGGGCGTTGTGGTTCCGGAATCCGAACCGGAGCTGTGGTCGGAAAAAGCCATTCGCTACATTGAGCGCAATTTCAGGGAATGTCAGGCAGCCGAGGTGGCACACGCACTGAACATCAACGAGAACTATTTAAGCCGTCTGTTCAAGAACGAGACCGGCACCTCTCTCAACAATTACATCATCCAGCGCCGCATTGCCGAGGCAAAGAAACTGTTGTACAACGGCGTCAGCGTCAAAGACACCTGCACCTCCTCCGGCTTTAACGACTGCTCGAACTTTATCCGCACCTTCAAGAAGTTCACCGGTATGTCTCCGGGAACGATCAAGAAACAACAGCGAAGTTTTGACGAACAGCACTAAGCCGCATGCCATTTCACCAAGGAGCATTCAAATCCATGCAAGACATACTCATTCGTTCCTATAACCCGGAAAATGCCGAAGAAATCGCCGCCATGGCACACATCTGGAACAAGGTGGTTGAAGACGGGATCGCGTTTCCGCAGGAAGATTTTTTAGATACTGAGAGCGCCGCCGCATTTTTCGGCGCGCAGACAGACTGCGGTGTTGCCGTAGACACGCAAAACGGCAAGATCTGCGGACTTTATATCCTGCACCCGAACAATGTCGGGCGCTGCGGCCACATTGCCAATGCAAGTTACGCCGTATCGACAGAATTAAGAGGCAGGCATATCGGGGAAAAATTGGTACTTGACTGTTTACGCAAGGCATACGAGCACGGATTCCGGATCATGCAGTTCAATGCGGTGGTTGCGTCCAACACGCACGCAAGGCACCTGTATGAGCGGCTCGGCTTTACGCCGCTTGGCGTGATTCCGGGCGGATTCCGCATGAAAGACGGCCGCTATGAGGACATCTGTCCGTACTACTATGTATTGAACGAAAAGATTTAGGTTTTTATCCGCACAGCGCGTTTCTTCGCGCTGTGCGGATTTTCTAAGGGCGAACAGCCCCTGCTTATTTCGACTCCTTGCTTTCGTATCGCTCCATCCCGGCTTTTAAACGGCTTAACCCGTCTGCCAAGGTCACTCTCGGGCAGGCAACATTTAACCGGAAAAAGTTTTGTCCGTCACCGCGGTAAACTCCACCGGCCGTTAAGTACAGCCCGGTAGTCCTGCGGATAAACGCCGCCGCCTCAGGCGAATGCCCGGCCGCCTTTCCGGTGCAGCGAAGCCACATTAAATACGTCGCCTCCGGATAAACGGCACGAAGAGCCGGAATGTTCTTTTCGATATACTCTGCCGCAAAAGCCTTGTTTGCTGCAAGATACGCACGTAATTCATCCAACCATGCGCCTCCTTGCGTAAAAGCCGCAACAGCCGCTTCTACGGCAAAAGCATTCGGCTCTGCCACCTCGTCGGTGTTGAGCGCACGCCAGACCTTGTGCCTCAAAAAGGTATCGCTTACCGTGACCGCGGCAGTCTGAATTCCGGCTAAATTGAATGCTTTTGTGGGCGCAAAGCAGGTGATGCTGATTTTCCGGCATTCCTCTGAAACCGATGCAAACGGCACATACTCCTTGCCCGGATCGGTAAGATCACAGTGAATTTCATCGGAAATTACTGTCACCCCATATTTGACACATAACGCACCGATTTTGGCAAGCGTCTCCCTGTCCCAGATCTTTCCGACAGGATTCTGCGGATTGCATAAGATTAAGAGCGTCGCCTGCGGGTCGGCAAGCGACCGTTCCAGTGCGCCGAAATCAAGGGCATATGTCAGGGTTTCCGGATCGAAAACTAACGGACATTCCGAAACCACACGCCCGTTGTTCAGAATCGAATTGAAAAAGATGTTGTACACCGGCGTCAGGACGACCACTTTTTCCGCCGGTGTTGTGAGCTTGCGCACAAGGGAGGAAATAGCCGGAATCACGCCGGTGCAAAAGATAAACGAACCTTTTTCATAGGTTACACCATGGCGTTCTTTCCACCAGTCGATATAGGCGCGTTCCCATGCATCCGGCAGTATCGAGTAGCCGAAAATACCGTGTGCGGCACGCTTTTCAATCGCCTGTCTTACGGCAGGCGCGGTCGGAAAGTCCATATCCGCCACCCACATGGGAAGCTCGTTGTCGGAAACATCCCATTTTAACGAACCGGTGTGCCGGCGGTCAACCGGCGTATCAAAATCAAATTTATTCATGCTTTTTCTCCGTTTCTTCGGCATAAGGCGGCCGATCGCTTACACGCACGATGTCCGGGCAGAGGATCGCAGTCTTGGAGGGATCGATCTTATCCTTTTCCAAAATCAGATTGTCGATCCGTCCGGCACGGATACAGCCGGAACGCGGGTTGAACACACTGTCGATTTTGCCGCAAATCTGCGCATCAACTGATGAATATTCAAAGGCGAGCGTGGTGTTGATAAGTTTACAGTCTTTCATTTTTAGGCCGTCGATATAACAAAGTCCCTGCAAACTCTCAATCGTACAGCCGACAAGCGTCAGATTCTTGGCGTTCCACCCCAGATATTCGCCCGAAATAAACGAATCGTAAACCGTGACGTTTTCGCTGTTCCAGAAAGCGTCTTTGGAAAGCAGGCGCGAAGCGTGAATCTCAACATTCCGCACTCCGTCGAACGAATAGTTTCCGTACAGCGTAAGCCCGGAAATCTTCATGTTTTCACTGTTCATGGCAAAATAATCGCCGTGTGCGACCGCCCTATCCATCCGCACGTTTTTGCAGTGCCATAACGTTTCGGCGGCATTGGCAAACGTCACGTTTTCAAGCGTCAGACCGTCGCACCGCCGGAAGTTTTTGGGCGCTTCGATACTGCAATCCGAAACGGTGATATCGTCGGTATACCAGACGCCGGCGCGCGCCATATCAAACCAAGTGCTGTTTTTGACCGAAATGTGCTTACCGTACCATAACGGGTATTTATAGCGGAACAGGCAGGTATCAAGATCAATATTTTCGCTCTCTTTAAGCGGCGATTCGCCGTTTTCAAAGACCGAATCGGCAATAGACAGGTTCTTCGAGCCGAACAAGGCGCGTTCACCGGTAAAAAGCCGCTCTTTGAGCACGGTTTTATTTTCTGTATGGTTCATAACGGATTCCTCCGGAAAGTTCATTTTCTGATTTTATTATAACAGCGTTTTTTGAAAGAATCAAGAAACGGTTGTTTCGGATTCGTAATTTCTTGTCCGGGCAGCTTACACCAAAGCCGATTTGCGCAATTTTTCACGAAACGCCGCACTTTGCGTCTTGATTTTTTCTGCGGATTGTGATATGATATACTGTAAATATATTTTTTGCCGTAAAAACCGCTTTATCCGGATCAAAAATCAAAAAAATACGGCAGAACCCAGGAAAGGAATGTATCCCATGAAAAAGCTTCTTCTTGCGATTATCGCCGCCGCGGCGGCTGTGACTATGGCCGCGTGCGGCTCGTCCGCACCGGTAAAAGATGCCGTTTCCGCCGCAACCGGCACTTCCATTGAAAATATGTCCCTTACGGCGGCGGCCGGTTCGTATTCTCTTACGGCTCTTACCGTGAGTAAAGGGGACGCTCTGACAAAGGATTCTTATACGGAAAACACTCTGACGCTTGACGAAAGCGGTGCTTTTACCCTCAAAGCCGTGGCGGAAGATTCTTCCACCGACATTTCCGGTACGTTTGAGGTAACCGACGCCGGCGTTCTGACGCTTGACGGCGGTAAAACGCATTTGATTGCCGACGGTGAAAAAATCGTCTGCGACGGCGAAAAAATTGTCGCCTCCGGCATTCTCGGCGCGGTGAACGTCACCATGGAATATACCAAGGACGGCGTAAAACCCGAATTGAAAGCCGATGAAGGACAAAAATCCGAAGATACGGCCGATAAAACCGACGCCGAATAAGTATCCTGTAACATCCTGAAACGATTACGACTCAGAAAGGATCTGACTATTATGAATACAGACATCAAACGCAAGGTTCTTGACCTTTTGGAAAACGACGCACGTCTTTCCGCCGATAAAATTGCCGTTATGCTCGGCGAAAAGCCCGAAGATATCAAAAAACTCATCGAAGAATTTGAAGCCGACGGCACACTTTTGGGCTATAAGGCTATTGTAGACTGGGAAAAAGCCGAAAAAGAAAGCGTAACCGCTTTTATTGAGCTTCGCGTTACACCGCAGGCTGACCGCGGCTTTGAAAAGATTGCCGAGCGCATCTACCATTTTCCGGAAGTGCGCGACATGCACTTAATGAGCGGCGCATTCGACTTTTTGCTTCTCATTGAGGGGAAAAGCTTAAAGGAAGTGGCGCTGTTTGTCGCCGAAAAGCTTGCTCCGATTGAGGGTGTTCTTTCGACCGGCACCCACTTTGTGCTCCGCACCTATAAGGACAAAGGCGTGATCTTCGGCCATGCTCCCGAAAAAGATGAAAGGGAAGGCATACTCTGATGATCGATTACTCCAAAGTTCTTTCCAAAAAGGCGACTGCTCTCAAACCGTCGGGGATCCGCAAATTTTTTGATATTCTCGATGAAATGGAAGATGTGGTGTCGCTAACGGTCGGTCAGCCGGATTTTGTCACCCCTTGGCATATCCGCGACGCGGCCATTGATTCCCTCGAAAAGGGGAAAACCTATTACACCTCCAATTCCGGTCTTATCCAGTTTCGCGAAGCCATTGCCTCGTATCTGGAACGCCGTTTCAACGTCAAATATGACCCGAAAGGCGAAATGATCGTGACGGTCGGCGGAAGCGAAGCCATTGACCTTGCTATCCGCGCCATTGTCGAACCGGGCGACGAGGTTTTGGTGGTGGAGCCGTCGTATGTCAGTTATGCGCCGATTACTGAGCTGACCGGCGGCGTGGCCGTGCCGATTCCGACGCGCGTGGAAGATAAATTCAAGCTTACTCCCGAGCTTTTGAAGAAGTATATCACCCCGAAAACCAAAATGCTTGTGCTCCCGTATCCGAACAACCCCACCGGCGCTATCATGACCGCCGAGGAATTACAGCGCATCGCTGATGTGCTCCGTGACACGGATATCGTGGTGCTGACCGATGAGATCTACGGCGAATTGACTTATGGCCGCAAGCATACCTCCTTTGCCTCCATTCCGTCCATGTGGGACAGAACCATTTTCGTCGGAGGCTTCTCCAAAACGTATGCCATGACCGGCTGGCGGCTCGGCTATGTCTGTGCGCCGAAAGAGATCACCAAGCAGATGTTGAAGATCCACCAATATTGCATTATGTGTGCGCCGACCATGGCTCAGTATGCAGGTATCAAAGCGGCCTGTGACGGAGACGCGGACATTGAGTACATGCGCGACCACTATGACCAGCGCCGCCGGCTGTTGTTGCAGGGACTCCATGATATCGGTCTTGAATGTTTCGAGCCGGAGGGAGCGTTTTATGTGTTCCCGAACATCGGAAAATACGGACTGAAATCGGAGGAATTCTGCGAAAAGCTCTTGTATGCCGAACATTGCGCTATCGTACCGGGTACGGCTTTCGGAGCAAGCGGCGAGGGCTTTGCGCGGATATCCTACGCCTATTCGGTCGATCACATCTGCAAGGCATTGGAACGGATCGAAAAGTTCTTGAAAGAGATACGGTAAATTATTCTACATTCAACGAAAAGAGGAACCAATATGCTGAAAACAGGCCTTACCGGCAGAGAACAAACCATCGTCAGCCTCAGCAAAAGCGCCAAGGAAATGGGCAGCGGAAGTCTTGAAATATTCGCAACGCCCGCGCTGTGTGCTCTTATGGAGGCGGCGGCTGTCAACAGCCTTTCCGGCTGTCTTGACGTCGGAAAGACGACGGTCGGTATATCCATGAATTTAAAGCATACCGCGCCTACGGCGCTTGGCATGACGGTCGGCGCGGAAAGCGAATTAGTCGAGATCGACGGCAGACGGCTGGTGTTCAAAATTACAGCGTATGACAAGGCCGGCGTCATCGGTACGGCTGAGCATGAACGCATGATTGTAGACAGCGACCGGATGTTGAAAAAAGCCGCAGATCGCTTCAACGCCTAATCGGGTGAAACGCATGAACCGTGGCAAAAAAAGGCCGTTAAAGGCATCGGGCAAACAGACTTCTGTCAGCAATAAACGCAAAAACGCCTTGAAAAAAGGCGTTCTTGCCGTTTGCGCCGTTTTAGTGTTCTTAGGAATTCTGTGCGCCGTACTTGCCGGAATCAACCGTGCCTTGAAAGCGGACAAGACCGATACGGAAACCAAAACGCCGTCGCTTGCCGGGAAAAACTATCTCAATTTCTATGAGCCGGACTATGAGACCGATATTTTCACGGATAAGGACTATTTAGCCAAAAACCGTACCATTCGCTATGTCATTCCGGGGCAGAGCGGCAGCTCTTCGTTAGTGCTCGGCGAATATCAGACAAGTGAGCTTACCGAAGGACAGCGCTTTTTTGTCCGCTATTTTGAGGTGCTTGCAAACGGCGATACCGACGCGTATCACACGCTTTTCGCCGAAGAATATGTACAGAACCCGACCGGTTTTGAAAAACATCCGGCCGACCGCGTATTCCCCATGCAGAGAGTGTACGATATTACGGTCACTGAGCTTGGGCGCACCGACCCCGGCGACGCAAGCTATACCTATAACGGAAAACCGGCTGTGTTCGGCGTATATGAAGTCCGTTACAAGATTTTGAAAAATGACGGCGAACTGCGCTATGACCTGCCTGAGGACGGCGAAAATCCGCTGATATTTGAGCTTGTCACCACAGACGCCGGTTCGAAAAAAGAAACCACGTTTATCAAGGCGCAGTACAAATATACGGATATTTCAGCGTCATAAACCAGCTTTATCGTGCCGCAAAAGTTCTTTTGTGATTTTGGGCAAGCCCGATACAAACAAAATCCGAAAAAATCGCCGGCCTGCGCCGCGATTTTTTCTCCGATCAGGTTCGCCGAAAGGAGCGTTTTTTATGACAAAGCAAACCACCGTCCGGTTTGGCATGGTTTTTGCCGGTCTGGTCTTTTTCTTCAATCCGAATATCAGTCTTTTTGACCTTTTGCCGGATGTTATCGGCGCTTTGCTCATCTATTTCGGCTTGAAAAAAGCGGCGGACGCCGGTGCGTATTTTGACGACGCAAAAAAAATGAGCTTCAATCTGATTTGGCTGTATGCCGCCAAAAGCGTATTTGCTCTGTCCTTGGTGCGCTATCCGGACAATTCACTGCCGTTTACGTTTTTATCCGGCGTTTTGGAAAGCGTCGCCCTTTTAAGCTTTTTTACCAAGCTATATGACGGTTTTGAATATTCCGCCATGCGTTCGGGAAACGGAAAAACGGCGCTCCTTGTAAAAGACGTGCGGGCCATGTCCTGCATTTTTGCCGTCAGCCGTGCGGTTTTGGCGTTTTTGCCTGAAATGCTGGAATTTTTACAGCAAAACGACGATGTGGATCTTTCGGCAAACGCCGCCTATCGCATGCCGATCATCCGCTTGAAACCGTATGTGCTGTTATTCTGTGTGATAGTCAGTTTGGTGCTCGGCATCCTGTTTTTACTTCGCACGCGTTCTTTCTTTGCCAAAGTCAAAAAGGATGCGGCGCTCACAGACTATCTGACATCGCTTTACGCTGACGCGCACAAGAACGACCGTCCGTTATACGCGAGCCGCGCGTTCGGCTCATCGCTTCTGTGGCTTGCCGCGGCGGTCGTGTTTACCGCTGATTTCACGCTCGACGGCTTTGATATCTTAGTCGATCTTTTTGCCGCTTTTTGTGTGTCTTTTTCCTTTTTAACACTAAAAAGTTTCGACGGCAAAAAAACACCCTTACTTCCATGCGCGTTGTATGGAATCGCAAGCCTTGGCAGTTCAGCAGTGAATCTCTTTGTCCGCCCGACTGCCTTTGAACTTCTCACATCATCCACCGGGGCAGACGCGCCGCGTGCCGCCGGATTCTTCACAAGCAGCGCCGCACCGGTATTGTCGCTCCTTGCCGGTCTTTTGTATACGGCCGTTACAGCCTATGTGCTTGCCGCATGGACAAAACGGGCGAGATCCTACTGTCAGACCGAAAAACTCGGCGAATACGATACGAAATTTCTTTCTTTTACGGTACTGTTCGGGCTGACGGCATTTTTGAAAGCCGCAGTTTCGGCTTTGGAAGTTTTGCGAGCTCACCTTGCGACGTTTCCGGAAGTGGCCAAGCATCTTGCCGCGCGTTCGCATATGAGCGCCGCCCGGTTTTCCCAATCGGTGGCGGAAAGCGGCACGGTCGCATTATTTGAAAAGGCAGACGGGATTGCTCCGTTTCTGACGCTTGCCGTGTTTGTGCTTGCGCTGTTTACCATCTTTTCTCTGCTGTCGCTTAAAGCTGCGGCAGCGCGTTCGTTTGACCCGAACGCCGACGAATAACCGGAACTGTTTTTGCAAAGGAGAATTTCTATGCCGGAAATCAAGGTTTTCCACGCAGGCGATATTCTGAATATGAAAAAGCCGCACGCGTGCTCCAAAGCCGCCGGCCGGTTTTTGGTGCTGTATGCCGGAAGCGATGTCAAGGTCAAATGTTTGTCCTGCGGCAGGGAAATGCTTTTGGCACGTGTCAAACTCGAAAAAAATATTAAAAGCATTGTCCCGAAAGAAACCAATTGTCCCGAACACAGGAAAGGGGAAAAATAAATGTTTGAAAATCTGCGCGAAGCGGAAAAACACTATGAAGATATCGCCGAACAGCTTATGAATCCCGATGTGGTGAGCGATACCGAAAAGTTCAAATCGCTCATGAAAGAGCATAAGAATCTCACGCCGATCATCGAAAAATACCGCGCTTACCGCACCGCAGAGGATAACCTTGCCCAAGCAAGGGAGCTTCTCGACGAAGGCGGTCTTGACCCCGAAATGAAAGAAATGGCGGAAGAAGAGATCAAAACTGCCAAAAGTGATCTTGAAACACTGACCGAAGAATTAAAGATTTTGCTTTTGCCGCGCGACGAAAACGACGACCGCAACGTCATCGTTGAGATCCGCGCCGGAACGGGCGGCGAAGAGGCGGCTCTGTTTGCGCACAGCCTGTTCCGCATGTACAGCATGTACGCTGAAAGCAAAGGCTTCAAAACCGAAATTCTGAACAGCAACGAAACCGAATTAGGCGGCGTCAAGGAAATTTCCTTCATGGTCGAAGGCGACGGCGCTTATTCGCGTTTCAAGTTTGAAAGCGGCGTTCACCGCGTCCAACGCGTTCCCGAAACCGAGACCCAAGGACGTATCCACACTTCGGCCGTAACAGTGGCAGTATTGCCCGAAGCCGAGGACGTGGAAGTGGAGATCAACCCGGCAGACCTTGAAATCGACACCTACCGCAGCGGCGGCGCCGGCGGTCAGCATGTCAACAAGACCGACTCCGCGATCCGCATCACGCACAAGCCAACCGGCGTTGTGGTGGAATGCCAGGACGAACGCAGTCAGTTCAAGAACCGCGATAAAGCCATGAAAATGCTCAAAACCAAATTATTGGATATGGAGCGCGAAAAACAGCAGAACGCCATTGCTTCGGAACGCCGCAGCCAGGTCGGTTCAGGCGACCGCAGTGAGCGTATCCGCACCTATAACTACCCCCAAGGGCGCTTGACCGACCACCGTATCGGACTGACGCTTTATTCGCTCGAAAGCATTCTCGACGGACGGCTCGACGAAGTCATCGACGCGCTCATCACCGCCGACCGTGCGGAAAAACTGCAAAATTCGCAGAACAATCTGTAAAAGTTATAAGAGGCACTTTTATGTTACTCTCAAAAACTCTTGTGCGTCCGGTCAGCCCGAACGCCGATACGCCGGACGACCGCGTGGCTCTTGAAACGGCGGCTGACCTTATCCGACGCGGTGGCTTAGTCGTTTTCCCGACCGAAACGGTATACGGACTCGGCGCAAACGGACTCGACGAAAACGCCGCACGCGCCATTTATGCCGCCAAAGGCCGTCCGCAGAACAATCCGCTCATTTTACATCTGTCCGACGCGGCGGAAATTCCGTTATATTGCGACGTGCCCGAAAAGATAAAACCGCTTCTTGATAAGCTCATTCCCATCATGCCGGCGCCCTTGACGGTGATATTGCCGGCTCGCCCGATCGTGCCGAAAACCATAACGGCAGGACTGCCGAACGTTGCGGTGCGCGTGCCGACTTCCAAAATCGCGCGCGAGCTGATCCGGCTTTCCGGCGTGCCGATTGCCGCGCCCTCCGCGAACCTTTCCGGCAAGCCCAGTCCGACCTGTGCCCGACACGTTTTGGAGGATATGGACGGCCGCGCAGACATGGTGCTTGACGGCGGCGACTGCGCCTATGGCGTGGAATCGACCATATTGACACTTTGCGAAGAAGTTCCGACCTTGCTTCGTCCGGGCGGCGTAACGTTTGAAACCTTAAATGAGCTGTTAGGGGAAGTCCACATGTCCCATGCCGTGCTCGAAAGTCTGAAACCCGGCGAAACCGTGCTTTCCCCCGGCATGATGTATAAACATTATGCGCCGGCGCGTCCGGTGGAGTTGATTAAGGGCGACCGGGATAAGGGGATCGCCTATGTCAACGAATGCGCCGAAAAAGAAAAATGCGCCGTGCTTTGTTACGACGCGGACGCGCCGCGTCTCAAAGCGAAAGCAGTGCTTCATGCCGGAAACGACGCAGACACGGGCGCATATGCCGCGCGCATTTTTACCATGCTGCGCGATACCGATTCATTAGATGTGGACAAGGTTTATGCTTTTCTGCCCAAGGACACTTCCGGCATTTCGCTTGCCGTGTATAACCGGCTTCTTCGCGCGGCCGGATTCCATGTAAAAACATTTTAGCACAAACAGCAGGCATTTGTCCTGCGGAAACGGAGAAACCCAAATGACCTGGCTTACACGGCTTGATTTTTCGGTTCTGTATTGGATCCAGAAAACCATGCGCTGTACCGTTCTTGATTATTTTATGCCGAAAATCACGTTTCTCGGAGATGCAGGCTTGATTTGGCTGCTCCTTACCGTGGTTTTATTATTCCTGCCAAAGCATCGCCGCACCGGAATCTTGCTGTTGACCGGACTTGCTTTCGGTGCGTTAGTCGGCAATCTCGCGTTGAAACCTTTATTTTTCCGGGCGAGACCCTGTTGGCTGGATCCGACCGTGCGCTTGTTGATTTCCGTGCCGCGGGACTATTCGTTCCCGTCCGGGCACACGCTTGCCTCGGTGATAGCCGCCACGGTGCTCACGGCAATCGACCGGCGGTTCGGCTATGCGGCGATTCCGCTTGCCGCGTTAATTGCTTTTTCACGGCTCTATCTGTTCGTTCACTTTTCGAGCGATGTGTTGGCGTCGGTCATACTCGGCTTGCTTATCGGCTATCTTGTCTTGAAATTCGGCGCGGTTTGGCTGGATCAGTTTGCCATTCGCCGAAGAAAATAACGTAAAAATTCCCCGTAAATTCCTCGTTCCTTCTCGGAATCAGGTATTTACGGGGGATATTTTTTTCTTTTATCTGAAAAAGGAAAACCGTTTACGGGATAACCGGGCGGATTTGTCTCTAATCCTGCGGCCGTAAGAATTCAAGCTTTTTATAGTCGCCGATGTTTTCTTTTTCCTGCCAGCAGATCGTGAGCCGGCCGGTCACATGCCGGGCGATATAGCAGCCGCGTTTTTCGTCGTATTCCGTTTCGATGTTCTGTCCGGCAAATGTGCGGACCTCCCAGTCGTCCTTATCCTCGCCGACATTCCGCATAAAGGCTGTCCCGCCGTGTGTCGGATAAAACGTTACTTCCGCATCAATAAGGCCATGCAGGTCGAGCCGCTCATCGTTGTCAAAATGCGTTTCGGGACTGCCTTTTTTGAGAGTTATCTTGGATTTGGCCGTCTGTTTTACATAAATGCGGCAATCGGTGTGATTCCAGCGCCAAAGCGGATAGGTTCCGACGCTGTTTTCGATGAGAAACTCTGTGTTGTCCGGCACGGGCGCGCCGTCCGGCGTGGACATGTGCATCCGGACCATGGCGTCCTTGGAGAACAGATTGAACCACAGCGCGTTCCGGCATTTTGAGAACAGAAGCAACGGCAGTTTATCGTCTGCGTCATAGCAGTCAAAGCTTATCGGATAGCCGAATAAAGCCATTCCGGCACGCAGTAAAAGCGCCGACGGGAAGTTTTCGCTTTGTTTGTAGAGCGGCGGCAGATGTCCGGCAATTTGGCGTTTGTGCGGAAACGAACCGCGCACCCAAAAGACTTTACCGCCGCCTTTGCCGCATTTGCCGGCAAACACCGCATAAACACGCGTCTTTTTGCCGTCCGAAACAGTGCAGACGGTTTCCGACACGCCTTTTTTGTCGCTTGTTTCAAAAATACCGCCATTTGACACAAGAGGATCATGCATCAGCGTTCCGGCACGCTTTCCGACCTCAAAAGTATCAAGCGAAAGAGAGGTCTTTATGTCAAGCAACCCGTCAAGCGCGTCGCTTTCCAAGGCAAGACCAAGCGTTTTCCGCAATTTATCCGACGCATATTTCGTACTGCCGTATAACAGAACGCGCGCCCCTGCGTCAAGCGATTCAAACAGCGCCTTTTCGAGCGGGCTGTCTGCTTCGGGAACAGGGGTAACCAACAGCGTTGTCAGAAGTTTGGTCTTATCGGCAGTAAGAAAATTCTTGTCCGACAGCACGGTATTGACCGGGAAACCGTGGTCTATGGCGCTTTCTATGTACCAGTCGTCCATGAAAATGCGCTGCATGTTGCCGTCGGAAAGCCCGGTTTTGCAATAGGTTTCAAACGGATAGACCCAGGTTACCAGTCCCGGTTCGTCCGGAAAGTCATTGTAAGCCGTAAGCAAGTGGGGCGTCATTTCGTTTGCGCCGCGCGCCGGTATCCGCCCGAACGAGTCGTCCGCCGTCAGAAAATCGAGGGCATAGGGGTGCGTAACCTTCAAATGTTCGTCTAAACGCGTCACGGCAAGCGGCAGATAAATGTCATGCGGACTGCGGTCGTATCGGTCGAACCACGGCGAATTGAGCCACCAGGGGTCGTGCGAATAGTAGCGGAACGCGTAGCCGTTTTTCGGAAGTTCGGCAATGTGGCTCATAAATCCGGAAAGCTCCAATCCGAACCGGTAGTCCATAGCCGCCCAAGGGGAGTTGGGGGGCGCAACGATATTCTGCTTGTAGATCACATCAATCGGGCAACCGTGCGCGGCAATATCCATGCCGGTCGAAAGGTTGCTCCCGCGCGTTTCAATGACCGTATCGCCGATCTCGGCGTTGAAATAGGTCCAGAATTCCGCGATTGCCTCACGAATGCGCTTGGCACCCGAAAAATCAAATTTCTCCCCGTCAAACAGCTCGCCTACCCAGTTCCATGACGCAAGCGAGAACCCAAAGCCGTTGGAGAGCCACAAATAGTCGAACCCGACCGCTCTCCGGAGCGCCATGAACTGCTTTCCCAAAAACTCGCCGATGTGCGTGCCTTCCGGAATGCCGTCCGGATAGGCGGCATAAGCGCGTTTTTCGGCATGCAGACGCGCCGCACAGTGCAGCCATTGGTTTTTGCCCATGATGTTGCCCTTTGCAATTTCCGGGTGGCGTTCGTATTTGAATGCCGAGTAAGCAAATTCGGGGCCGGGGTCAAAGGTTTCGCCGACTTTGATGTCAAACCCAGTCATTTCCTTGCCAACGCGCTTTAACGTGTCGATGATGTTTTTCAAGTCGCGATAGGTCATTTCCGGCGGATTTTCCATGTAATAAATGGGAAGCTGGTGTAAGGAACGCGCCTTTTTGGCCTCTTCTCCCTTAATGTCCCTGTTCCAGTTGCCGATACCGATGTATTTGCACCATTCAAAAGACACGTCTAAGTCGCCGGTAAATTCAAAAATCTCACTGCCGTCGCTCGTCCATAACAAAACCGATATGCCGGAGGCATATTCGAGAAGCGCCGCCCATTTTTTGTAGTAATCGCGGCAGACTTTTTCAATACCGGTAAGACTTTTGTCATAGCCGAACGGCTTTAAGCTGAGTTCTAAGCAAACGCGGCCAGCGTCGGTAGTCGGGCGGTATTCATAGTTAAACATCGGTTATCCCTCCAAAACTTTTGTCAGCGGAATGTTTGCCATGCGTGCGAAAATTTCGATTTCTTCCGTATGGTTACCCACGCCGAGCGCCAAATGATGCGTCGGGGCGGCGGCACACCATTTTTCGACAAACCGGCAGGCCGGCACGGAAAAGCGGCATTTGGTGTTGGTATTGCCGGTCTGGGGAATGGCGCCCGGCAGCGATTCTCCGACAGCGGAGATCAATTTAAGCGAACCCGTCCGGTCTACCGAGCAGGATAACAGTGTGACATCGCCGGTTTTGAGCTTAAATTCGACCGAAACGCCCGAACCGCTCTTGCCGTGGAATTTTTTCAATTTACGCAAAATCGGCTTTTCCTCGCTGATACAAATGTTGTGCGGCCCATCGTGGCCGACAAGTACAATATCGTCATGGATGTCAAACGGGTGCAGTTCTGCAAACGAACCGCCTGCCCCCACGCTTTTCAAAATCATCATGGCGGCAGCCGTTTTGAGGTCGGCTTCACCGGCGAGCGGAATCCCGCGGCTGGTGAGAAGCGTGTTGCCGATAATGAGATTTGCGGCAATGTTTTCGTATAAATTGCCATTTTCGCCTTTATAGAAGTAAGCAAGCGCGGAAAGTCCGTTGTTTTCAACAAGCTTGTCAAGACCGACCGAATTGCGTGCCGCCCAGGCAAGGTCGCTTTCCTCAACATGGTCGGTGAGAGGATCGTTGGAGGGTTCACGGATATCAAAGACGTTCCGGATTTCCTCAATTCGATGCTTGACTTCCGCGTCGCTGGCACCATTTACATATTCGGCCAATTCGCACATTTCGAGCATCTTCACATGCACGCCGAACGTGCGTGAAAACGCGGTCGGATCGGTGTTCATGTCGTACATGCCGTCGTAGGTGTGGCCAAGATAGCCGAATTTTGCGTATTTGAACGCGGCAAGCGCGGCGATGGCGCGTTCATAAAGGCCGACGCGGCGGTGAATCTCCTGCGTGCGGCTTTCGGCCTCTACCAAAAAGAAAGGAGACGGCGCGCCAAGGCGTTCATAGACGCCGGAAAATTCGGGAAGTGAGCAAATATCGTCGTTGCACAACTGCATATACGTAGTCGTTTTGGCGTAGTCCAACCGGTCGAGAGGTTGCAGTGCGACTAAAATTTGCGGCACATGCAGATATTTGGCAAACGGGAACGCAACAGCCGAGGTGACATAGGTGGACATGACGATGAAAAGCGCGTCAAGATCGGCGGCTTGCGCCTTTTTGAGAGCGACAAAAGCGGTATCGATATCATCGGCGAAACCGAGGTCGATCAAGTCGCTCTTATCGGAAAAGTAATGTTTGAAACGCTCTGTTTTCTGCATAAGCGTTTCTTTTAGTCCCTCGAACTGCGGCCAATAGAGGAAATGTCCCATTCCGACAAGGCCGATTCGGGGGTTACGGGTATGTTTCATTGGCAAAAAACTCCTTTTTTATGGTTCTGAAATCATCATACGCCTTTTAGGAGGATTTGTAAAGAGGAAATACCGACCAAATCCGCACAAAACGACCTTATCAAGTCGGGCGGCTCTGCCGCCGGCCTATTCTCACGCGCCAGCGTGAGGGGCAGCCCCGGCAGGGGCTGTCGGGGGGGCGTGTTACTTTTGCGAAAAGTAAGCAAAGAGGCACTTTGGGAGGGCTTTTCTTTTCCGGAAAAGCCCAGAAAGAGCGCTTTTCGGTTCTCAAAAAGCAAGTAAAGGACGGGTTTAATGTTACTTTTTCGCTTGTACGAAAAAGTAACCAAAAAGTACACCAGAGGGTGCGCCCTCTGGACTCCGGAGAGCGGTTCAAAATTCCGAGCGGTGGATTACTTGCTAAACCGCAAGCTGTGTCTATCAGAAAACTTCTACGAAAATTTGCAACCTTGTGCCATACCGCTCGGAGTATTTTGAACCGGTGCGAGACGGCGGTTTTACTGCGTAAGGATTTGCGAGTTTTTATAAAAAGGCAGGCTCTGATTTGGGCGGACAGTAGGTTATGTGTTTCATAAAATGGGGGAGTTTGGTAGAAAGTTGTTATTTTGAGCAACAGATTATAGCTTTACAGGAAAAGAAAAGCTTGGTGAGAGATTTTTTTGCGAACAGAAAGTTATTTACCGAAAAAGGGATAGTTTCAGGTGAGAATGCAAAATTTCAAGTTTTCTGCACAGAAACGCATTTCGGAGGAATCAAAATTTTTTTACCTGTCCGCATGGCTTTGAGGTACCCCAAAGCCATGGTTTTGCTCCAAACTTTCCACCAGCCCACCTCCCTTTTGTTATGCTAAGCCTTGATTTTGCTCCAACTTTTCCACTCAGCCCACACTAATTTCCCCTTTCCGCCGCAACAATATAACGTGCACTCTCCCATTTAATCGACCACTTGCGGTGTTAAGCCTGCACTGCAACTTCGATTTTCCGCAAAACCCGATTCTGCGTCTGTACCATAGTTTCCCTTTCGCACCGGTTCAAAACATGGCCATGCGTTTTGTGGTACTAATAAACTTTCGCAAAAAATCTTAATGCGCTGAACCTTTCAAATTTTATCTATAATCTCACCGCACGGGTTTTGAACCGAAGTCGCAGGGCGGAGCCCCGTCTGCTTTTGGTTACTTTTCGCAGACTTGAATTTTCAAGTCAAGTGCAAGAGCAAATTGTAAAAAGATTCAAAAGGAGAAAGCCAGCCAAGGCATTT
>CAKSOW010000010.1 GCA_934479825.1 uncultured Eubacteriales bacterium | reverse complement strand
GGCGTGTTTTTGGTTACTTTTTGCACGCCGCAAAAAGTAACATGAAAACGTCCTCTTTTGCTTACTTTTCGCAGAGGTGAAAAGTAACACCAAAACCGTCTCTTTTATTGCTTTTCGGGAAAAGTCAAGCTCTCCCAAGAGCCTTTTTCCAGGCCTTTTGCAAAAAATGTACACGGATTGCCCGTGTACATTTTTCCGCCACTTGACATTTGGGGAAAATCGTGCTATCATACTTTTGTTCACCGTTATTTCATTTTAACATATCGAAATATGAAGAAGATTGCTATGAAGTCAAATCAGAATACCGGACAAATGCCCGTTACCCGTGATAATTCCGCCAAAACAAACAGTACCCATCCGCATGCCTTGCACCGCTCCCGTATGAGAGAGCGTTTTTTGAGCGCCGGCGCGGAAAACCTGCAAGACCATGAGCTCTTGGAACTGCTGTTGTATTATGCTATTCCGCGGCGTGATACAAACCCGGTCGCCCATGAACTCTTGGCGCGCTTCGGCTCATTGGATAAGCTGTTTTCCGCTTCTGTCGCCGAACTGACGCAGGTCGGCGGAATCGGCGAGAACGCCGCAGTTTTAATTAAAACTGTTTTTGAATGTCATCGCCGGATCAACACAGCCTGTGACCCGAACGAAACATTCCATTCCTTTGAACAGATCGGGGAATATCTTGTCAAGCTTTATACCGGTGTCGAGACCGAACGGCTGATGCTCATTCTGTTTGATAAAAAAGGCCGGATCGACCGCAGTGTCGTCATATCGGAGGGCACACAGGAATTGGCGCCGGTCAAGACGAAAAAGATCGTGGCAAGCGCCGTGTCATCGTCTGCTGTCTATGCCGCATTGGCGCATAATCACCCGAGCGGAACGCTTGCGGCGTCGTATGAAGATAAAAGCGTAACTTTGGAAGTCGGGGAATTGCTCGGTTCGCTTGATATCCGCCTGATCGATCATTATATCATTGCTGATGGGAACTATATTGGTGTCAAGCATAATTGCTTTGAAATCGGAACCCGGGATAAGCTGGATGTACCGGATATATTTGAACGTCATCTGTAAAGAAAAACTATATATATAGAGGAGGAATTTGTGTGAAAAACACATGTATGAAACGCTTGAACGGCATACTGTTTATGGTGTTGCTTACAGTTCTGTTATCGGTTTCCGCTTTTGCAGCCGGAATCATTTCCATTATCAATCTGACTGTTGCCGAACCGAAAGCCGGTGAAGTCCCGGCTCAAACGGCCACTTTGCCGGAGAAGGCAAGCACCGAAGTGTTAAGTGTGACATGGTCGCCGGCGGATGCGGTTTTCAAAGATAACTGCGATTATACCGTAACAGCTGAAATTGGCATCAAATCGGGCCTTGACAAGAAGTTTACGGCCAAAATGGACAAAATGTCTGTCAAGGTCAATGGACACAAAACAAAGAATGTCACGGCGAACGGTAAAAATGTCATTGTTACCTATACCTTTAAACGTGCGGCCGCCGGGACGAAAGATACCAAGAACGATCAGACTACGCGCCCTGTCTTTACCGATGTGAAAGCGAGCGATTATTTTGCCGAAGCCGTCGATTGGGCAGTAGAAAAACAGATCACCACGGGAACGTCGGCAACGACGTTTTCGCCGGACGAGACCTGTACGCGTGCGCAGATACTTACCTTTATGTGGCGTGCGGCAGGCAGTCCCAAAAGAGATGGCTTTATCATTTTTGACGACGTAAGTGCCAACCAATATTACTATGAACCTGCCATGTGGGCCAAGGATCATACCATGGTCACAGGCCGCAATTTTGAGCCGGATACACCCTGCACCAGAGCCTCAACGGTGGTCTATCTCTGGGAAAATTCCGGCAGCCCGAAAACCGAGGTCCTCTCGACGTTTACCGATGTAAAGGCGGATGCGGAATATGCACAGGCCGTGGCATGGGCCGTGAAAAACGGCGTGACGAACGGTACTTCCGTTACTACGTTTTCGCCGGACGAGACCTGTACGCGCGGTCAGATTGTAACGTTCTTGAAGCGTGCCGCTGCCGTGACTGTTACACCGGTACAGCCGGATCCGGCTGACGAGGACGAAAAGGACGATCCGGAAGATACTTCGGATTCGGACGAACCGGCAAAACCCACCGATCCGACAGATGAAACCGAAAAAGACGAAACGAAAAAAGACGAAGATACGAAAAAGGACGAGGAAACAAAGCAAGACGACAACACCGATTCGTCGGATGAAACGCAGGCGAATGTCGATTTGGGCAAAGGCGCTCCTTCAAATGAGAAGAAGAGCTACGATAAGGCTGTTTACGAGGCCGCTGTGCAGAAAGCACTCCGCGAGGCGCTCGGCGAAAACCTTGGTGAAGGCCTGTCTGATGTAGCGAAGGCTCTGCGGCTTCATGACTGGTTGGTGGAACACTGCACCTATGACTTAACGTATAAGAAAAAATACAGCCACAGCGAATATGGCTCGATCGTCGATGGCTTTGCGGTCTGCGATGGCTACACCAAGGGCTATAACGATTTACTAAGCCGCGTGGGCATTCAGGCGGAGCAGGTCGTCGGATTTGCTGACAATGGCAGAGGTATGGGACTTCATGCATGGAGCGTTGTTACCATTGACGGTGTAAAATATCATGTGGATGTCACGTGGGATGACCCGGTTCCCGATATGGCCGGAACAATCGGACGCACATTTTTCTTGGTTAGTGACGCGGCTTTGGATCGTCATTACGATTACAAAGTACATTGCTCCGACAAGCGGTATGAAAAGGGTTGGTTGTTTGCCTTCAACGCTTTGCCGCTGTTCTGGGAAGACAGCAAAAACGGTTTCTATTACGTGGACTTGGACAAGGTGAAGTTTACAACGGAGTTGGAAGGCACGTTAGAGTCCGCAAGCACCGGTAAGGCAAGCTCCGCCATCCGTACCGAGGACGGAAGATTCATCTGCTTCTTCCTCAGCGACTATGTGACCAGCCACTACCCCATGTATTTGTACGATATCGAAGCCGATGAATATTATACCTATACGGGCATTAAGGATATTCCGAACGTTATTTTCTGCATCTTGCGGCAAAACGGAAATATAGTGGAAGTGTCAAGACAGTATTATGACACCGAATATTCGATGCCATGGGGCTTTGGCGTGCAGGCAAAGGTCGAACTTCCCACAAGCACCGAAAAGCGTCATGTGACCTTTGATCCGAACTATGACGGCGGCAAAACGACAGGCTGCTATTATCTCAACGCCTATTGGCGTATCGGCGATGAGCCGTTCCAAACGCTTTCGCGTCAAGGCCTTACCTTTGGCGGCTGGTATACTGAAAAGGACGGCGGCGTCAAGGTGGAATCGCTTGACGAAATCAAGGGCGACGATGCGACCTTGTATGCGCATTGGTGGAATCCGTGGGTGATTACCAAAGCGCCGACCGAAACCGAAGAAGGCATAGCGGAACGTGTTCTTGACGGCTATCCGGAAGTCAAAGAGGAAGTGGTTCTTCCGAATGCTTTGGATACATCGGTCTGGACAAGAAAAGCGGAGGTTCCGTCAACCACCACACGGCAAGGCTGGGTGCGGTATGTGTCGGAATACGGCGAAATACGCGTTTTGAAGCCGCTTCTGCCGCCGGAAAAACTGGAATACGGAATCACGTATAAAGACGGCAGCGTGTATGTTACCGTTCTTGAAGAGGCGACCTACACAGTCGTTTATGAAGCCATCGAAAATGGTGAAGTAGTCAGCACGGGAAAAATGAGCCTTATCAGCAACGGAGAGGGCGAATACCGCATTATTACGCCGAAATCCTTTACGCCGAGCGGTATCGTTAAAGCGACGCTGTATGACAGCAATATGACGGAGCTGTGCTCAACCGAGTATGAAGCCGGTTAAATCTGCTTTATCAGAATCTTTTATGGACAAAAGGACGCAGAGATTTATCTCTGTGTCCTTTGCTGTATACTTTTCAATTTCCTTTCCAAAAGTTTACAGTATATCAAAATGAGCCGTGCAAATACTATGAGCGTAAAGCCGGTAAACAAGTTTTACGCGAGCTTACAAAGAAAACCGATTTACGGTTTCAAAAACAAAATCAAGGAGATTAAAAATCATGAATAACAAGAAATTAGTTCCCGAAGCAAAGGAAGCCATGGATAAGTTTAAGATGGAAGCTGCAAGCGAAGTCGGCGTAACCCTCAAACAGGGCTATAACGGCGACCTTACCGCAAAGCAGGCAGGTTCTGTCGGCGGTCAGATGGTCAAGAAGATGATCATGAACGCTGAAAACGCTATGAAGACCAACGGCTAACTTTCTGTTAGTTTAACCTCTTCGTTCTGACTTTATCCGACGAAGTATCGCCGGAATAAGATAGAGCCGCCGCAATTTTTTGCGGCGGCTTTTTTGTGCGAAAAAGACAGCACGATTTCTGTCGAATTTGGTGTGAGAAAACAGCATTTTCCCCTATTTAGAAAAGATTGTTTGTGAAATATGCACAAACTTTCTTGTCAAAATGCCGAAATATACGCATATTCATGATTTGGTAACAAACGTGTATTATGATAATTATAAGGGTATTGTTACCAAATAAAATACAAAAGGAGAGTACATATGAAAAAAACACTTGCGCTTTTACTTACCCTTACCATGCTCATCACCATGGCGTTCCCGGCAGGAGCGTTCAGCTTTGAAACGGTAGAATCCGTTGAATCCCTTCCGGAAGAAGTACAAAGCGAAACCGACAGCGCGGCTCTTACCGCAGACGTTGTTCCGGGAATCAACCTCGTAACCGGAACGAAAGAACTTGCAAATTTCGAGGACGAAACACAGGCGACAAACTTCTCGGCTGCTGACATGAACGGCGGAATGAATATTGTTTCTAATCCAGTCAGCAACTTTGATGAAACCAAAGCGATCGATGCAGAAGGCACTTACGGAAAAATGTTGCATTTAAGCCGTAGCGCTAACCCCGGACGCCATTGGAGTGGCTATGAATATGCCCACTCTTTCGATGGTTCCAGAAAATATTGGATCACTTGGGATGAATACTTAGATATGCAGGGCATTACCACTGCCCAGGGGTGGTTGGTCGACTTTTTAGGTGCGGGCAAACACGTAGATGTTGGTTTTAACGCTGCCGCAAACAAGTGGAGACATTATTCCAATGCCATTACTCCGAACCGTAAATCTTTGCGCGCTTGGGGTAAATTCACGAATCTCCCGGTTCCTGATTACGATCAGACTGACCCGACTGTTCCGCTTGACTGGTATCTTGACAATTACGGTATTTATCCGATGTATAAAATTACGTTTGTCATGCCCGACGGCACGGTCAAGACGGATGACTTCCTCTTTGAAGACGGCGTAGAATGGAAACCGGAAAACCTTGCTACGGAATATGCTCCGGGCATGAAATACCTTTCTACGTATACCCAAGACGGTAAGATCTTCAAGCCGCTCGGATGGGCTTTGACGAAAGACTCTGCAACGCCGGTTGATAAAGTTACACTTGCCGGCGAAGACCTCACATTCTATCCGGTAATTGAAGAAATCGAAGTTCTCACGACCGACGCTTTTGCTATCAAGATCGACGGCGGTGTTGCCACCGTTACGGCAAAAGAACCGGTAACTTGGAAGTATGACGTCGGCTTTACCGGCGCGACGGTTGTTACCACCGATACCACAGCAGTCATTACGGCTGCCTCGGAAAGCGGCGCGGTCAAACTTACTGCAACGCTTGTTTCGGATGAAAAGTCTTCTGCTGATATCGAAATCCTGATTCTCGGTTCGGTCAACTGGCGTCCGGGTCACAACATTTTAACCGGTACGGCAGGTCCGCTTACGTTTGAAAATATGGATCAGGATACGGTCAATGCCATTCTTTCCGGTGCTGTTGTGGATGACAACAAAAACCAGAGCGGCATCAACTATTCTCAAAAAATTCTGAAACTGGCCTCTGAAGGCGGATATCCGTCTTTCTGGATAAAGGAATTTAAGGGTCATCCGATTTCTACCGAAAGACCTCTTTATATCAGCTATGACTATTATGGTAACTTTGATTGCCATTGGCTCATGATTAACGGTTCACAGGCTACGGATATTTTCAAGGACATGGGCGGCGCCGGTTATGTGAAGACTTCCGAGTGGAAGCATATTTTAGTCAACAGCGCACTCAGCGAATCGAAAACCAAGCATCCCGAACTGAATAAGCTTGCTCTTGAATTAGGCAATTCCAATGTTAACATTTATGTAGACAATTTCACGGTCATTCCGTACTACAAAGTCACCTACATGAACTTTGACGACACGGTTGCCAAGACAGACTATATTCTTCTCGACAGCAACAATAACTTCTTGACTGAATTCACGCCGGATATTTCGATTGTCTCCGGTGCAGTTGCTTACTCGCTCACCAAGGGCGGCGACCAGATTGAAAAAGTTACTTTGGCAAACAAAGATATTGTTCTTTATCCGTTAGATAAAGTTACCGGTCCTGTCACCTTTACCGACGGTAAGACCAGTGTGGAAGAATCCCCGGACTTTGAAACTTCTTACACCATTCCTGCCCCGGACAAACTTGGTTTCAAGCTTGACAACTTCATCTGCTGGATCGCTCCGAACGGCAAGTTCTTCTATGCCGGCGATGTGGTTAAACCGGAAAACCGTGGTGATGTCGAGGGTCTGACGCTCACTGCGTTCTGCCAGGATCTCACCAAACCGGCTATGGGCTTTGCTTATGAAGGCGGTTTGCCGGCCGATGGGACGGGCAAACTGGCTTATCAGGAAAATATTGAGGACGAAGGCAGAAACGTTATCCACCTCCGCCAGTATGCAAGCACTTATGATAAAGGTCGGAAAGCATGGTTGAGCGACGCGCGCGTCCATTTCAGAATGCAATCCGGTTTTGATGCAAGCGAATACAACATTTTCCAGTATTGCTACAAGATCGGTTCGAGCACTAAGATGACGAATAATGTTACGCCGGATAACCTTGCTGATGCCGTGCTTGAAGAAAGAACCGACGTGACGACCGCAACGTTCTTCACCTACTACGGCAAAGATACCTATTTTGGCGGCAAGAATGGCCTTATGTATATCGGCAACCAGGGCGTTCACAACATGATCTACGACAACCAGTATCATGTTTATGAAGTTGACCAAGGTCTTGCCAAGAACAACAGCGCTCCTTGGACGGGCGGCGACAACGGCAAGCTTTACGGCTTTGCTATCGACCCCAACACAGTAAACTTTGCCGGTGACACCTACATTGACTATGTTCGTGTTTACCGTGACGGCGTGTTCACCGTTACCTATGACACCAACGTTGATTCTGATTTTGTAGAACTGGGTTGTGTGCTGCACGAAGTTGCCCCGGATACCGGCCGCGGCGGCGGTACGGGCTATCTCCTCAAGGGCGATCGTCCCGAAGTGCAGGATCTTACGTTCGTTGGTTGGGCGTTAAAGCCGGATGCAACGAGAAAAGATGTTGTTACGTCTATCGATCTCAAAGGCGACACGACCGTCTATGCCGTTTGGGAAGAGACACCGGCTTATCCGAACGCAGATGATACCAATGTCAGTATCCGCAGCGGTGCAGACAAGGTAAACGGTATCCGTTTCTTCTCTTCGATTTCCAATACCACCAGAGATTTTGTGGATGAATACGGCTTCATCGTTGCACGTGAAGATGTTCTCGGCACGAAAGAGCTTACGTTCGGCTTCAAAGCTTTGGGCGAAAATAAGCCGCTGTATGTATATGGCGCCGCTTACGACAAGAAGAACGGCATTGACCGTCAGTACGACAACGATGGCGAGAACATTATGTTCACCGCCGTTTGCACCAACATTCCGGCTGAACATTATGCAACCAAGCTTGTGGCACGTACTTATGCGAAGTATTCGATCAACGGCAACGCATTCACCGTTTACGGTTCGTCTGTGACCCGTTCCATCAAGGAGATCGCACAGAGCATCCATGACGCAGGCGGCGACGCATATGCAGAAAACAAGGATTATATCGATACGATCTTAGGCTTAAACGCATAAGCTTTTTCGGTACGATAAAAAAGATACGATAAGTAAAAAGGAGCAACCGTTTTGCGGTTGCTCCTTTTCTGCGTGTTGGGAATAATATCGGTTCAAAGCAAATGTCGCCAAATGACATATAAAATTATTTGTCAAGCTTTCTTTTCAGAAAAGCCGTACTCTCTTTTAACGCTACTTTTTCATAAATAACTCTTGCTAAACAAAGGAAAGTGTGGTATAATTCTATAAATAAGAATCAAAATGTGTTACTATATGCATTTGTACGCCTGTGCGGCGAAACAAAAGGCCGCGCAAGCCTTCAAAACCGGTCAGAAAGGACTGTTTTTTATGACATTTGAGTTTTCCAATAAAGTAAAGGATCTGAAACCCTCCGCAATTCGCGAGATTTTCAAGTCGCTTACCGATCCGAGCGTTATTTCGTTTGCGGCCGGAAATCCCTCGCCGCTGTCGTTCCCGGTGGACAAGCTGCAAAAATTAGCCAATGAAATTTTTGAGACTGAATCCGCCAAATCGCTGCAATACGGCATTACCGAAGGCTATGCGCCGTTAAGAAAGCAGGTTGCTGCGCGCTTGAACACCAAGTTCGGCATCGGACGCGATTACGACACCACGGTCATCACTTCGGGCGGTCAGCAGGGCATCGACCTTGCCTGCAAGGTGTTATGCAACGAGGGCGATACGGTCATTTGCGAAAATCCGAGCTTTATCGGGGCGCTCAATGCATTCCGCTCATACGGCGTCAATTTAAAGGGACTTGATGTCGGTACGGACGGTATCGACCCGAATGAATTGGAAAACATATTAAAGACGGACAAAAAAGTCAAACTGATCTATTTGATTCCGACGTTTCAGAATCCGGCCGGTATCACGATGTCGCTTGAAAAAAGAAAAGCGGTTTTGGCGCTTGCCAAAAAGTATGGCGTGGTGATTTTGGAGGATAACCCCTATGGCGAACTTCGTTTTGCCGGAACGGATATTCCGACCATCAAGAGCATGGACGACGAGGGTGTCGTGCTGTACTGCGGCTCGTTTTCCAAGGTTTTGTCCGCCGGTATGCGCGTCGGCTTCCTTTGCGGTCATGAGGAGTTGGTCGGCAAGATTGTAGTGGTCAAACAGACCAATGATGTCCACACCAATCTGTTCTTCCAGATGCTTTGTTCCAAATTCATCGAGACATACGGTCTTGACGACCATATCCGCTCGATCAACAAATTATACGGCGAAAACTGTGCCGTTATGCTTGACGCGATGGACAAGACTTTCCCGAAATCCGTACAGTATACCCGTCCGGAGGGCGGTTTGTTCTTGTGGGTGACTTTGCCGGAGAGCACGGACATGAAAGACTTTCTGGCGCGTACGATGGCGGCCAAAGTGGCGGTCGTACCGGGTTCGACATTTCTGCCTGAGCCGGATAAGGCGTGCTACTCGTTCCGCATGAATTATTCCATGCCGACGACCGAGCAGATTCGCGCCGGGGTCAATGCCCTTGCCGGTGTAATGAAAGATATGGGACTTTAATATAGGAAAACCAGAGATTGAGAGGAAAAGACAATGGCAGAAGAAATAAAAAACACGGCCGAAGCGCCGGTTATGAAGAAACGCATTTTTTCCGGCGTACAGCCCAGCGGCATTCTGACGCTCGGCAACTACATCGGCGCTATCCGCAACTGGGTCGGCTTGCAGGAAAACTATGACTGCATGTACTGCATGATGGATCTGCATGCTATCACGGTAAGACAGGTTCCTGCCGATTTAAGACGGCGTACCATGGAGGGGCTTGCGCTGTATATCGCCTGCGGCATTGACCCGAACAAGAGCATTCTGTTTGTCCAAAGCCATGTTCCGGCACATGCAGAGCTTGCTTGGATTCTTGGCTGTTACACGGGCTTCGGCGAGCTGTCGCGCATGACGCAGTTCAAGGATAAATCCCAAAAGCATGCCGATAATATCAATGCTGGCCTTTTCACCTATCCGGTTCTCATGGCGGCGGATATTCTGTTATATCAGACCGACCTTGTTCCGGTAGGGGCAGACCAGAAACAGCATGTGGAAATCACGCGCGACATTGCCGGACGTTTTAACGGCATTTACGGCGATGTGTTCACGCTTCCCGAAGCGTATATTCCCAAGACCGGTATGAAGATCAACTCCTTAACCGACCCGACCAAGAAAATGAGCAAATCCGATCCGAATCCGGCATCCTATGTAGCCATTATTGAGAGCCGCGACGATACTATCCGCAAGATTAAGCGTGCTGTGACCGATTCCGACAGCGTTGTCAAATATGCGCCCGGCAAGGACGGAATCAACAACTTGATGAGCATTTATTCGGTCTTTACCGGAAAAGCGTTTGAAGAGATCGAGCGCGAATTTGACGGAAAAGGCTACGGCGATTTCAAGGCGGCGGTCGGAGAGACCTGTGCGGACGGCTTGGAAAATGTGCGGAATGAGTATGCGCGTCTTGTAGGAGACAAGGCCTATTTAGAAGGGCTTATGAAAGAAGGCGCAGAAAAAGCGTCCTATTTTGCCGCCAAGACGCTTCGCAAAGTATATAAAAAGGTCGGTTTCTACCAGACAAAATAAGTATATGTATTGCGTTTTTTGACAAGGCAGACAAAAGAAAGGAACTTTGACCCATGTTTGAAATGTACGGCTCCGTGTTCAACACGGTCTACGGCATTGTTTTGGCGTTTATCTGCGCATTTTTCATTTCGGTTACTTCAACGCCCGTGGTACGGACCATGGCGTTCAAATTCGGCGTGACGGATATCCCAAAAGATAACCGCCGCATGCACAAAAAAGAAATGCCGCTCATGGGCGGCGTGGCGATTTTTCTCGCCTTTACGGTGACGGTGCTTATTTTCTGCAAACCGACATTACAGACAGCCGCGATGCTGATGGGCAACTTAATTATCGTCATCACCGGCATCATTGACGATAAATACGATATGAATCCATTTGCCAAGCTGTTTATGCAGGTTGCAGCCTCCATCATTGCCGTATGCGGCGGCATTGTGTTTGAACAGATCAATCTGTTCGGGTATGATATCGAATTCGGCATGTTTGCACCGGTCGTTACCGTATTCTGGATTACGGCTATCACCAATGCCGTTAACTTAATCGACGGTCTTGACGGCCTTTCCTGCGGGGTTTCCACTATTTCCGCAGCAACGCTGTTATTTACCCTGCTTCGCACCGATACCGACATCAACGTCATCTGCATGATTGCAATTTTGGTGGGTGCCTGCATGGGCTTTCTGCCGTTCAATTTCAATCCGGCGCGTATTTTCATGGGCGATACCGGCGCGCTTTTCTTGGGCTATACGCTCGGCGTGCTTTCAATTCAGGGATGCTTCAAGCTCAACGGCATGGTGTCGTTCTGGGTGCCGATTCTCATTTTCGCACTGCCGCTTGCGGATACGACGTTTGCATTTTTACGCCGCATTCTGACCGGAAAAAGCCCGTTCCATGCGGACAGAGGACACCTGCACCACAAACTGATTGACAAAGGCTTCGATCAGAAACATGCGGTCATGATTCTGTATGCCGTCAGCGGAATGCTTGGTATTTCAGCCATCTTGTTCTCGTTCGGCTGGACGGTCAAGGCCTTGATCGTGGCGGCGGCCGCCATTGCGATTTTGTACGGCAATCTCAACTTTTCGTTTGAACGCAAGGATATTTCCGAAAGCCAGGAGGAGCAGATCGAGCGCGATACGCCCGACGCACCAGGCGGCACGGATAAAAAGGCATAAAACCGTTTGAAATGACCAAAGGGGAGGGACACGCATGAAAGAAAAAGTTAAAAACGTTGTTTTTTCGACATTTAACGTTTTGCTGGTAGCGGCGGTTTTGCTTTTCATGCTGTGGGGACTTGCCAAGATCGGCTTGATTGACCTTCCTGCATTTTTCCTTTTCGGGAAAGACCCGAATGCTCCCTCCAACTGGACGGATAACGGACTTTCCGATATTTTAAAAGACAGTGAGCCCGACGACGGTTTCACTGTCTTAAAAGCCGAAATGACGCCGGAAAGCGTGCGAACCATGTTGGCGGCTCTTACGCCGCGCGAATCGTATGCGCATGACCTGGAATATACCGTTTATTCCGGCGGTATCGGCTCCTCCCGGCGTGCGGTGCTGTTCATGAGTCAAGACGCACGGCTTGCGTATTATGTATCGTCGGGCGCAGGCGCCTATAAGCAGATTTTTGAAAAAGACGGCACGACAAAAATCAGCATGCTTAAAGGAACGGCTGTGCATACAAACACATATCCGACCGGCGATTTTGATTTTGCCGGCGAGATCGGTGCGATTTTAACGCATGAGGATTTCTTAAAAACAGCAGGAGACGACGGGTATACCTATTCTCTGGTTTCGGGGGATGAGGGCACGCTCATGCTTATCACTTTTACTTCGCAAAACGGCACGTATACGCAGACGCAGACCTACAAGTTAAACTTGGATTTCGGCATTGTGACCGAAGCTCAATGCTATGAAAACGGCCGCTTGATTTACACGCTTTCGACCAATCATTTAGCCGCACATTTCTCGCCGGATTTTGAAATTCCGGAGGGTTTTACCGAGCTTTTGCCGGAGGATATCCGAAATACTCTGTTCGGCGATTCAGAGTAAACATAAGTAACGGCATACCGTAAAAGCTTGCAATATGTGTCTATCCGTTTTTAAAGAAACAGTAAAACGGCAAGCAAGATTGGAATCAGTCGGTCGTTTTCGCTGTCTGAATCGGTCAAAAAGAACACGATGAGAAGCAGTAAAAGCACATCGCCGCCATCGGAAAAGCCAAATAGCTTTTGCAGAGGACATTCTTTCTTGATTGGCTTTTTTTCATCGGAATCGCATGGCGGTGCAGTTTCGGGGGCGCAGTCAGAGATGACGGGCGGCGCAGATTGCCCGCAGGCAGATCCATTCGGACGTTCGGATGGCAAAACTTTTCCGGTGCATCCGGAGGTCGCGTTTTCCGCGCTCCGGCGAAGGAATTCTTCCTTGGCGAAAGCGTCCTCAAAGGCGCGCACCGTGCCGCTTTTATTTTGCGGATATTCCCTTGCATACATACTAAGGCTTCCTTTCCGGTCGGTTTCGTTCGGTTATCCGAAAAGACCGTTTTTATAGTTGTTTAACAGACCGGCGACGCTGATAGCGCGTACAAGTCCGTCCACACGTTCCTTTTTAGCGTCGCTGACATAGGGCTTTATGGCTTTGAGAAGCGCGATGCGTTTGTCGCCGGACGCGCCGGAAAAAAGCGCGGACGGCGCAATTAGCGGTGCGGCGGACAAAGGCGAAAAAACGGCTTTGCTGTCATCGCCGACAGGGGGAGGATCGGAAACCGATTCCGGAAGAGTCCCGGCAGAGGTTGCCTCCGGTTCGACAGAGGAATTCTGCGCGGATGGCGGAGTCTGAACCGTTCCGGCAAGAAGTCCCGAAAGACCGCCGCCGCTCATACTGCCGACAAGAGCTGCAATTTTTTCGAGGTTGTTTGGGTCGCTTAACAGTTCTTTGATTTTATCGCTTGATACATCGGACATACGGATTTCTCCTTTTCGGTTTAATCGCCTTCAATGCGTTTTGCAATTTCCGACGCGGCCTCCGGGCCGATTTTGGAAAGCATGGCGTTGATTTGGTCGGCGTTTAAGGCGTAAAGCATTCCGCGAAGCCGCGTGACGTCGGAAAGCGCGTTTTCGACGCTTCTTGCGTCTGCTCCGGCGGCGACGGCGGCGGAACTGACTTTTTGCCGCAATTCTTCGTCGGAAAGGGATAACAGCTTTTTCAACTGCATATTGTCAAGCATAAAAAAACTCCTTTAAAAGTAAGATAAGACGGCCAAATTCCGTATTTGCCGTTTTGTACAGTATATGCCGCCATTTTGAAAAATGTCACCGGATGAACCGGACTTTCCGGATTTTTTTCGCGTTTTGCGGCAAAACCGAATCACATTTCCGTAAGAAAGAAACTACGACTATGAAACTGCTTGTTTTTTCGGACACACATCGCAAAACCGAACCCATGGCGAACATTATCCGGCAAAATGTCGGAAAAGTCGATTTGGTCATCCATTTGGGCGATAACTATACAGACCTTGCCGCGATCCGCGACGATTTTCCGCAAGTGGCCTTTCTCGGCGTTTGCGGCAACTGCGACTTATTTGTCAGCCAGAACTATCCGGTAAGCGACACGGTGTCGCTTGACGGGCATAAGCTCTTTTTCACGCACGGACACCGGTACAACATCCGCATAAGCGACACGGTTTTAGGCTTTGAAGCCCGAAAGGCCGGTGCGGATATCGCGCTTTACGGACATACCCATGTGGGGGCATACTATGAGAAAAACGGTATGACTTTCTTCAATCCCGGCAGTCTTTCCGAACCGCGCGACGGAAAACCCGGCTCATATGGATATATCACGCTTACACCTGAGAGATGTACCTTTGAACATCGGTATCTGTCCTGATGTGAAACCGAAAGGAGAAATTACCATGACTTACCGTCCCCCGAAAACTAACCGGAAAGCGGCGGTGTTATCGCTTGTTTCCGCTGTATTTTCTGTGTTTTGCTTTTTCTTTTCTTCGTTTATGGCGGCGCCTGTTCTCTATCAGATCACCGGGCTTGCCCTTGCCGTCATTGCTTTGCAGGTCTATATGAAATTTGTCCAATGCGATTATGTGTACGAAGTGACAGATAATGATTTAAAAATCCATAAGGTTACCGGCAAAAAGAGCCTTACGGTGTGCTCCATGAGCTTGGAGGAGTCGATGACCGGCGTTTTAGGTGCGGAATATGTCCAAAAGAATGTCGCGTCCTTGCCGAAGAACACGATTTCCTTAAATTTTTGCAAAAATATCTTCTGTGAGGATTATGCCTTCTATTTTTTCAATTTCAACGGAAAAATTGCACGCTTGAAATTTGAGCCGGATGAGGCGTTTGCCGCCCGCGTCAACCAAGCAATTGCCGGAGCCAAGAAACGCGCCGCCTATTATGCGTCGGAGGGATCGGATGAGTCCGAACGGAACGGCGAATCGGACGAAAACGATTAAAATTATACAAAAACGGAGATACATTCATGGAGAAAAAGCAAGTTATTCTGTTAAAATACGGCGAAGTGGTCTTAAAGGGATTAAATCGCCGCCACTTTGAAAAAATGTTGGAGAGAGACGCGGCCAAACGCCTCAAAAAGTGCGGAAATTACAGCCTTTGCGCCGCCCAATCCACCATGTACATAACGCCGCTTGACGACGCGGCGCGGATGAATCTTGAAGCGACGGCAGAATCCTGCGCCAAAATTTTCGGCGTGGTGTCGGTCTGCATTGCGGAAGAACTCCCCAAAGACACCGATACGATTCTCTCTTTTGTGGGGGACTATGTGAAACGGGTCAAAGGCGCGGCCAAGACCTTTAAAGTGACCGGCAAGCGTTCGGATAAGCGTTTTCCGCTGACTTCGCCCGAACTTGCGGCGCTGTGCGGCGCAAAAATTCTGGAAGCCAATCCCGACTTAACGGTCGATGTCAACAAACCGGAGCTTGACGTGCGTGTGGAGATCCGCGATTTTGCCGCGTATGTACACGCCGGTTTCATGCAGGGCGCCGGTGGCATGCCGGCCGGAAGCGCCGGAAAAGCGGTGCTTTTGCTGTCGGGCGGTATCGATAGCCCGGTAGCCGGTTATATGTGCGCCAAGCGCGGCGTAAGACTGGAAGCGCTACACTTTGACAGTTTTCCGTATACCAGCGAACGCGCCCGTCAGAAAGTGGTGGACCTTGCGTGCGCTATGGAGGATACCTGCGGAGAAATCCGGATGCATGTGATCTCCTTGACCGAAATTCAGGAAACCATCAAGAAAAACTGCCGTGAGGACTATTTCACGCTGCTTTTGCGGCGCTTTATGATGCGGCTTGCCGAACGTGCGGCACAAAGCTTTGAAGCCGAAGCTCTTATCACCGGCGAAAGTCTCGGTCAGGTAGCAAGCCAGACCATGCCGGCGCTTGCCGTGACCGGAAACGCCGTTCAGACCATGCCGGTTCTCCGGCCGCTCATTGCGCTCGATAAAGAAGAAATCATTCAGACAGCGCGGAAGATCGGTACGTTTGACATTTCCATCGAACCGTTTGAGGATTGCTGTACGGTCTTTACACCGCGGCATCCGGTTACAAGCCCGATTTTGGAAAAGGTGCTGAAAGAAGAGGCAAAGCTTGACGTAGAGGGACTTTGCGACCGCGCTTTTGAAAAAATGGAAAGGGTGGAATTGGATAAAGCATGAATGCTGAAATCTTATGTATCGGCACAGAAGTGCTAATCGGCGACATTGTCAACACCAATGCGGCCTATCTCGGAAAACACCTGTCCGAAGCAGGGTTCAATGTCTATTATCATACGGTCTGCGGCGACAATCGCGCACGCATGACTGAATGCATGCGGCTTGCCCTTTCCCGGAGCGACCTTGTTTTTATTACCGGCGGCTTGGGGCCGACATATGATGATATTACCAAAGAAGTGGCGGCAGAGCTTTTCGGTCTGCCGCTTGTGGAGCATGCCGAAATTCTCGAACGCTTAAAGGCGTATTTTGCCGCACGCGGCCGGGTTATGACCGACAACAACCGCAAGCAGGCACTGATTCCGGAGGGAGCGCATATTTTTGAAAACCGCTTTGGCACGGCTGACGGACTTGCCGTTTCGGACGGGAAAAAGACGCTTATTCTTATGCCGGGACCGCCGAACGAAATGCGGCCGATGTTTGAAAATGAAGTTCTGCCGTATCTTTCCGTTCACAGCGACCATGTGTTGGTTTCCTCCAATGTCCATATTTTCGGAATGGGCGAATCTTCGGTGGAGAGCGCTCTCGCGGAGCTGATGAAAACCTCGGAAAACCCGACAATAGCCCCCTATATCGGCGAAGGGGAAGTGCGCTTACGGGTATCGGCACGCGCCGAAAATGCCGAAAAGGCAGGGAAACTCATCGCGCCGGTTGTCGAAAAGATCCGTGAAACGCTGGGAAACGCTGTGTATGGCGTAGATGTGCCGTCATTGGAAAGCGTGCTTGCGGAAAAATTAAAAGCGGCGCATAAAACCGTATCTTTTGCCGAATCGTGTACCGGAGGGCTGATTTCCAAACGGTTTACCGATGTGCCCGGCGCAAGCGAAGTGTTCGGATTCGGCTTTGTAACGTATGCCAACGAGGCAAAGATCAAGCTTCTCGGCGTATCGCCCGAAACGCTTGAAAAGCATGGCGCAGTCAGCCCCGAAACCGCACGCGAAATGGCAGTCGGCGCCAAAAATGTTTCCGGCGCGGACTTTGCCGTGGCCGTGACCGGCATTGCCGGGCCTACCGGCGGAACGCCCGAAAAACCGGTGGGACTTGTCTATATGGGCGTGGCGTTCGACGGGGGCGCGGATGTGCAACAGCTTATGCTTGGCGGCCACAAGGGCAGCGACCGCGCGTATATCCGCACGCTTACGGCCAATCATGCTTTCAAAGCCGTGCTTGATAAGTTGACAGACTAAGCCGTTTTTAGGGAAAGAGAGGCGTCGGGTATGACCGAAACCGAGAGTTTTTTACGGGACATGGCGGAATTATGTGTGAGAAAATCGTTTTGTCCGCACCGACTGAGAGCAGCGTTTATAAAAAATCCGTGATACGGCGTTTGAACGACGGCTTTCAGACTGAGCATTTCACCGAAAAACAGGCGTTTCACGAGAATTTTCCGGCATCGGAATTATATGCGAGATTGAACGCACTGTTTCCGGAACAGTATAAGCAGGCGCATTTTGTGACGGAAAAGTATTTTTACGACGCCAGACTTTCCAAAAAGGGAAAACTTCTCACCAACCGCACCAAAAACACTTCTGCGCTCGAACAAGTGAGTTCTCATGACCGGAAAAAGCATTACATCATTGACGCGGAAAATCTGCCGCCGGTGTTTTATGAATTAGGGGTTGCCGGTGCAGACGGGAAGATCCTGCGCGCTCGGTTCGATAAATTCCGTCAGATCTGCCGTTTTACGGAGTTATTGGATGATGTATTGAAAAACGAGAAAAAAGAAGAACTCCATTTAGTGGATTTCGGCTGTGGGAAATCGTATCTGACGTTTGTGGTATACTATTACATCACGGAGATTTTGCATAAAAAAGCCTATATCACGGGATTGGATCTCAAACGCGAGGTTATGGAAAACTGTACGTCGCTTGCCCAAAAATACGGCTATACCGGCCTTGAATTTCTGTGCATGGACGTCAAGGATTATAAGCCGGAACGACCGGTGGATATGGTCATCACGCTGCATGCCTGCGATGTGGCGACCGATTATGCGTTGGCGTTTGCCGTAAGAAACGGCGCGAAATACATTTTTTCCGTTCCCTGCTGTCAAAAAGAGGCAAACGCCATGATCCATACAAAGAACTTCCCGATTTTTTCGGATTACGGTCTGATCAAAGAGCGTTTTTCGGCGCTTGCGACCGACGCACTGCGTGCCAAGCTTTTGGAGAAAAACGGTTATGCGGTGGACGTGGTGGAATTTGTGGATTTCGAGAATTCGCCGAAGAATATGCTTATCCGCGCGACACGGAAAAAGCCGTCAGCCGACCGTTTCAAGGCGGCGCATGCGGAGGAAGAGATCGATGCGATTCGCGGGGAATTTGGCATTTCTCTTACGCTTGAAAAACTGCTTGGCGAATAATATCACGCGGAGCGTCTTATCGTCTTTACATGGGAGGATATTATGAAGAAACAGGAAGACCAATTCGGCATAGAAAGCGATGTACTCTGCTTAATGCCGGACATGGCTGCGACGCGCTTTAAGAGTTTTTGTCGGAATGTTCTTGGAACAAGGGTGGATGAAGTGCCCTCCGAACAAGGTCTTTTCATGAGGCAAAGCCTTTCCATTGTATTTTTCGCTACCATTCTGTTTTTGTTGACAAACGGCTTATATCTTGTCAAAAACATTGTTTGCAATACCATGATAACCATTGATATGATACCGCTTTATATGATGGTGGGTTCCTGTCTTGCCATGCTCTTATTCTTGGTGTTTTATAAAAACTACGGGTCTGAGCTGTCAAGATTTGTGCTGCTTGCCTTCTATATCATGATTATTGCCAGTGTGACAATTTTTATGGTTTCCTGCAACTATCATAAGATCGGTCTTTCGATTTCAATGTGCTATCTTTTTGTTATCATGATTGCGCCGACATACCGGTTATCTGATACCACACTCATATGCTTTTTAATTTCTGTCAGTTGGTGGCTGCCTGCCAGACTGCCGTATGCGGACAATTATAATCTGTTCAAGCATTTTTTATTACGTTTTTCGATCGTTGCCGGTTTTCTTGCCATTCGTTCGGTCTTTTTGCGGCAGTCAGCCAATGAAAGATATGTGAAAGAGGTGAGCAATTCTTTTATCAAGATTGCTTACAACGATATGATGACCGGTGCGCTGAATAGAAAGGCAATGGAAACATATTGCACTTTTATTGCCAACAAAATGAAACCGGAAAGAGTCAGTGTTATCATTTATGACATTGATAATTTCAAATCGTACAACGATCATTATTCCCACATAAAAGGCGATGAGGCGCTGAAACGCATTTCGGGAAACGTTGTCCGGGTTCTCGAAAAAACAGATACGTATCTTTTCCGTTTTGGCGGCGAAGAATTTGTTATTATTCTGCCGAACGACACCGAAGAATCTGCCCGGCTTCTTGCTAGCGAGCTTATGTATGCGGTGCGCGCGGCCGCTATTTCGAGGGACGATATGCCGGACAAAAGCATTGTGACGGCATCTTTTGGAGTGGCAAGCGGAACAAATGAAGAATTAAAGGATCTCTCCATTATAACCAAGGCGGACAGACAACTGTATGTGGGCAAAAACAGCGGAAAAGACTGCGTCGCGGCAGGTGGAGTGCTTTACAAATAACATGTCGGGGCAAGGCGGCTTGCTCTGGTCGTCTAACCACTTAAAAAGGTTGTTAAACTTTATATTCCGACGCATGGTGGCACAGATATTCTGTGCCGCTGCGCGTGTTGCAAAACTGCGTTTTACGACACGGAAACAGATTCGTACGCTCGCGCCACATGCCAAAAAGCTTCGCTTTTCGATACTCGCGAATCTATCGGTGAAAAATCCGTGGCACATGTCCCCGGATTTTTCGGATTTTTATTAAAATCGGGCTTCGCCCGAAAAGTCTTATAGACTTTTGCAACAATCTGGGCGGCACAGATATTCTGTGCCGCCTACTGTTTTTACGCAAAGAGTGAGGAGCAGTCCCGGCGGGGATGCCTTTTTGCAAAAGGGAAATTTGTTTTTTCAGAGCGGTCCTGCATGTTTTCGAGTTTTATCAAAAAAGCGGCGCGCGGCGGTCTAGGTATTCAGACTGCCGCGCGCAAAAAATTTAAATTCTTTTGCCAGGCTTTTCTTTTAAGAAAAGCTGCGTTTCCCTGCATCGGCGGTACGCCGACACGGTAAAAAACGAATTGTAATATTAAGGCCCTTGATTCCTGCAAAACAGGGAAAGAGTCAAAATCAAGTTCTTTTGCTTACTTTTCTCCGAAAGAAAAGTAAGTTATTTTGTAATTTTGTCTTTGCCGCCCATGTACGGACGAAGCGCTTCCGGAATCAGAATGCTGCCATCCGGACGGTAATTGTTTTCAAGGAAAGCAATCAAACCGCGCGGCGTAGCAAGAACCGTGTTGTTGAGCGTCGCAACAAGATAAGTGCCCTTGTCACCCTTGGCACGGATCGAAAGACGGCGTGCTTGGGCATCGCCGAGGGTCGAGCAGGAACCAACTTCAAAATACTTTTGCTGACGCGGACTCCATGCTTCTACATCACAGCTCTTGACCTTCAAATCGGCAAGATCACCGCTGCAGCATTCAAGCGTGCGTACCGGAATATCCAGACTGCGGAAAAATTCAACCGTGTAGCTCCACATCTTGTTGTACCAGTCCATGGCTTCTTCCGGCTTGCAGAGAACCACCATTTCCTGCTTTTCAAACTGGTGAACACGGTAAAGACCGCGTTCCTCCAAACCGTGCGAACCGACTTCCTTGCGGAAACACGGCGAATAGGACGTGAGCGTGAGCGGCAGCTCGTTTTCCTTGATGATCTGCCCCTTGAAACGGCCAATCATCGAGTGCTCGCTCGTTCCGATAAGGAATAAATCCTCACCCTCAATTTTGTACATCATCGCGTCCATTTCCGCAAACGACATAACACCCGTGACAACGTCACTGCGAATCATGAACGGCGGTACACAGTACGTAAAGCCCTTGTCAATCATGAAATCGCGCGCATAGCTTAACATGGCCGAATGCAGTCTTGCAATGTCGCCGCACAGATAATAGAATCCGTTTCCGCTGGTTCTTCCGGCCGACTCCTTGTCTAAACCCGAGAACATCTCGCAGATGTCGGCATGATACGGAATTTCGTAATCCGGCACAACCGGCTCACCGAACTTTTCGTTTTCGACATTTTCACTGTCATCCTTGCCGACCGGCACGGACGCATCAATGATATTCGGAATCACCATCATCTTGGCGCGAAGTTCACTGCCAAGCTCTTCTTCTTCTTTTTCGAGCACTTCAAGACGTGCATTGATCTCCTTTACACGCGCTTTCTTTTCGTTCGCTTCGTCAATCTTCTTGTCTTTCATAAGACCGCCGATGAGGGAGCTGGTGGAATTGCGCTCAGCACGTAAATCATCGCCTTCCCCTTTGAGCGCACGAACCTTGGCGTCAATGGCAATGCATTCGTCCACAAGCGGCAGCTTTTCGTCCTGGAATTTCTTCTTGATATTTTCTTTGACAATGTCGGGATTTTCTCTGACAAATCGAATGTCTAACATGGTTGTGTTCCTTTCAGAAATCGAAATCTATATTACTCTTTATTTTACCACGGTTTTCCGGAAAATACAAGAGGTATGCGAGAAATTTGGTGAATTTTGTCGGGCTTATTGGCTTTCCTTGGAAATTTGGCCGCATAGTTTTCCCAATATTCCCTCCGGTTCGGCCGAAAAGCATCTTTTTTCCCCCGAAAAAGGGTCATGAAACGCTATGCTTTTGGCAAACAGGCATAACTCCGGCGCTTTTACGGGGCAACCGTAGCGTGTGTCACCCAAAAGCGGCATCCGGCGCGAAGCAAATTGTACCCGTATCTGGTGCGTCCGGCCGGTGCGCAATCGTATGCGTACCAACGAAACAGACGTACCTGTGCCATCGCCTGCATAAATGACCGTGCCTTGCGTTTCATAATCGAGAATCGCTTCTTTCACGCCGGCGCGCTTTCGCGATACTACATAACTCTTGTTCTTGCGCGCATCGTGATATAAAAGATCACGCATTTCGCCGCTTGGCGGCTCCGGCGTTCCTGTGACGACGGCAAGATAACGCTTTTCAAGGGCATTTTGCGAAACAAGAAGCGAAAAAGCGGCCGCCGCGCGCTTGTTTTTGGCATAGACCATAACGCCGGCAGTTTCGCGGTCAAGCCGGTGTACCGGAAAAATTTCCGAATGCAGGCATTCCGCAAGAGCCGTTACCATATCCGGTGTGTTCCCGGTTGCCTCAGAGGTGCTTTGAGACAGATAACCGCGCGGTTTTACGGTTATGACGTAGTTTTTATTGTTTTCAAGAATCGCGATTCCGTTAAAATTTTCCATTTTCTGTTCTCTGCATTCTGTTTTGGGTTCTGTCAGTTGGTTTATCCGGCTGTCAGCGAACCGATCCGGCGGCAAAACTCGCTTTCGGTCATCTTGTGGACTCCGTCGATAATAGTGATATCCATTTCCCGCGCCCGGTCGGTAAAACGGGCCAGCGATGAAAAGTTTTTCTGCAAATCCGTCGCAATGAGAGCTTTTCGGGCAAATTTCGTTCCGAAATGCTCGGCTACGGCCGCAAGTTTGTAGAGTTCGTTTTCATCTGTCGAACCGTTTTTGCAGGATAAGAATATCGGTATCATGCCGCGTACCAAAAGAACGTCGATCTCGTTTTCCGTGTCCGGGAAAGAGGGGGTCGATGCGTGAATTTTTCCGTCCCAGTCGAGAACCACACCGGTGCGCGCGTCGTTGTATATCAAGCGTCCGCTCTTGGTCTTTGCATTTTTGGCGGCAAGGTAGGTAACAAGCTCCAATACCGTTCCGGCTTTGAGCAAACAGGCGCGTATCTGCATGCTTTTGTAGCGGAAAGAAAGCGTTTTTTCGTCCTTTCGCAGGTCTTTTATCAATCCGGGCGCGGCAAGTGCTTTCAGATGCGGCAGCAAAAGTGCGGCAAGCTTCGTTTTGCCGCTTTCGCGCAAGCGGTCATAGGAAACGACCACTTCGTCCGGTACAGCTTTCGGGTCGCGTATCCGGGCGTCGCATAGTCCCTCCCATTCTCCCATCATTGCGCCTTTGCGATTCCAGTCCTGGCAGTCGGCGCGGCACAGATCCCAGAGTTTTAAGACATCCGCGCCAAAGTCGTTTTGGGAGAAATCCCAGCGGAAAGTGCCGTTTTTCTTTTGTTCGGCGTAGACAATCGCGCCGCCGTGAAGAGCGATGACTTCATCGCAGGTCAATTCCGTACGCCGGGTAAGCGCCGGATACAGAGGTTTTTCAAAGCTCGCCAACCGCTCGGAACGAACGCTGAAATGCGAAAGTTCCACGTTTAGACCGTTTGCACGGCATTTTTCATAAGCTACTCCTGCCGCAGCTAAAATATAGTCGTCACCGCCGGACACGTCGAAAATGACGTCTTTGTCGGAGGCCGCAATGCGGCAGAGGAGCTCCGCAACAGATGCCATATCGTATTTGTGCACCGGAACGATTTCAATGCGGGCTTCCGCGCGGAAACGCGCTAACACGTTCCGGTAAACGGCTAAATGTTCCTCCATATGTCTGCGGTTGGCGCCGATAAATACAATGCGGTCGGCGGCAAACGTCAGCGCACCTGACAGATTTTGTAACGGCGAACGGTCAAAAAGCTCGACAACGGTCATGCGGATACCTCCTTGGCGGCAGGGTCTAAAACATGGTTAGCTGGTTGGTTTCGCTTAATTCATCCAAAACGCCGTTTTTGCGAAGAATTTCGATAACGGCCTTGGAGACCTGGGCGCGTGTGCGCAAATCCTCCACCGATAGGATCTCTGCGCCCTGGCAGGCATTGTATAAGCTTTCTGCGGCGGCTTCTCCTAATCCGCCCATAGAGGAAAACGGGCAGCGGATGCCTTTTTCACCCTCCGGCAGAAAATGGAAACTGTGCGATTTTTTGATATCGGGGCGGAGAAATTCAAAACCGCGTGCGCAAGCCTCGTTGCAAAGCTGTAAGGTAGCGATCATGTCGGTTTCTTTTTGAGACGCGTCTTTGCCTTTGGCTTCGATTTCACGCAAGGTCTTTTTGATGTTCTCCTTGCCTTTTGTGACGATATCCGCGTCAAAACCGCCGGGGGCAACCGATAAAAAGGCGGCGTAGAACACCTGCGGCATATGAACCTTGAACCAGCCTAAGCGCAATGCCGACATATCGTAGGCAACGGCATGTGCCTTCGGAAACATGTATTTGATTTTGAAACAGCTGTCGATGTACCAGTCCGGCACGTTGTGACGCTTCATCTCCTCTACCATTTCAGGGGTGAGTTTGGATTTTGCCTTGCCTTTGCGCGTGATTTCCATGATGTTGAACGAAAGAGACGGGTCAAGTCCCTTGTGAATCAAATAGGTCATGATCGAGTCACGTGTACCGATAACCTCGGAAATGGTGCAGATTCCGTTATGGATCAACTCTTGGGCGTTGCCCAGCCACACGTCCGTGCCGTGTGAAAGCCCCGAAATCTGCAAAAGGTCGGTAAAGTTCTTGGGCTTGGATTCCACGATCATCTGACGCACGAATTTGGTACCGAATTCGGGAAGTCCGAAAGTAGCGACTTCACTGTCGATGTCCTCCGGTTCGACGCCGATGGATTTGGTGGAAATGAAAAGCTCCATGACATCGGGGTCGTTCATGGGCAGGTCGAGTACGCTTAGGCCCGAAAACTTTTCCATCATTTTATATTTGGTCGGCACATCATGGCCGAGTAAGTCAAGCTTCAAAATCGTATCGTGTAAGAATTTGAAAGCAAAGTGCGTGGTGACAATGTCGCTTTTGGGGTCGTCGGCCGGGTGTTGAACCGGCGTGAAATCGTAGACGTCGTATTCCTTGGGGATAACCACGATGCCGCCCGGATGCTGACCGGTGCTCTTTTTGACGCCGGTACAGCCGTTGGCAAGCCGCTGTTCTTCGGCTTTATTGACGGAAAGATTCCGTTCTTCCAAATAACGTTTGACATAGCCGTAGGCGTTTTTATCAGCAAGAGTTCCCAGAGTTCCGGCCCGGAACACGTTTTCCGCACCGAAAAGCACTTCGGTGTATTTATGCACCTTACCTTGCACGTCGCCTGAAAAGTTAAGGTCGATATCCGGCGATTTGTCGCCCTTGAAGCCCAAGAACGTCTCAAACGGAATATCGTGCCCGTCGCCAATCATGGTTTCGCCGCATTCCGGACAGTTTTTCGGCGGCAGGTCAAACCCTGAGCCGACCGAACCGTCGGTGATGAATTCACTGTGTTTGCATTTGGGGCAGCGATAGTGGGGCACCAGGGGATTGACTTCGGTGATACCGGCCATAGTCGCGACAAACGACGAACCGACCGAACCGCGCGAACCGACAAGGTAGCCGTTTTTTTCACTGTACTTGATCAGGCGGCGCGCGATGACGTATAAAACGGCAAAGCCGTGTTCGATGATCGGCTTCAATTCGCGTTCCAGACGGTTTTCCACGATTTCCGGCAACGGGTCTCCGTACAGCTCTTTGGCAAGCTTATAACAGCTGTTTGTCAGCTCTTCTTCTGCACCGTCCATGTGCGGAGGGAAAGAGCCGGGCGGAATCGGACGGATCTTTTCGATCTGGTCGGCGATGAGGTTGGTGTTGGTCACAACAACTTCATAGGCTTTTTCCGGATCAAGATAATCGAATTCGGCAAGCATTTCTTCCGTCGTGCGCATATAGAGCGGAATGTCGCGGTCAGCGTCCTTGAATTTCTGACCGGCAAGAAGAATCTTCCGGTAAATGCCGTCGCATTTTTCGTTGAAATGCACGTCGCCGGTTGCAACGACCGGAATACCAAGTTCATCGCCGAGTTTGATGATGGTTTTGTTGATTTCAATGAGCCGTTCATTTCCGGCTACAACGCCGGTATCGATCATAAACCGGTTGTTGCCGAGCGGCTGGATTTCGAGATAGTCGTAGAATTTTGCCATTTCGCAAAGCTCATTCCACGGTTTTCCCGTAAGCACAGCCTGATACAGTTCTCCGGCTTCGCAGGCGGAACCGATGATAAGCCCCTCGCGGTGCGCATTAAGAACGGTTTTGGGAATGCGCGGTACGCGGTGGAAATAATTGAGATACGAATAAGAAACGAGTTTGTATAGGTTTTTTAATCCTGTTTTGTTCTTGACTAAGATGATCTGGTGGTAGCTTTTCAATTTTTTCGGGTCGCAGCGGCCGCTCATGGAATTGACTAAGCCTGCCAGATCGTGAATTCCCTCGCCGATCAGCTTTTCGCAGAGCTTGGCGAAGATGAGTGCCAGCATGTGCGCGTCCTCAAACGCACGGTGATGATTGAAATCGCCGAGTCCGAAATAGTCGGCTACGGCGTCAAGCGTGTGCTTTTTCAGATCATCGTTGCAATAGCGTGAGAGGGCTACCGTGTCGATAAAGGTCGGCTGAAAGGCAAGGCCGCAGGTTTCGGCGGCGTGCCGGATAAAGCCGATATCAAAAGAGGCGTTATGCGCCACAAAGACCGATTCTCCGGCAAATTCCAGAAATTTCGGCAGAACCTCGCTGATGTCCGGCGCGTCGGCAACCATTTCGTCGGTGATGCCGGTCAACTCCGAAATCTTGGCGCTGATGGGCATGTGCGGATTGACAAAGCTTTCAAAGGTATCGAGTATCTCGCCGCCGCGGTATAAGACCGCACCGATTTCGGTAATGGCGCAGTCCTTGACCGAAAGACCGGTCGTCTCGATATCGAACACACAGAACGTGTCCTTGTCGATTTCCGCCGCACCCGAACCGAAAACGGCAGTGGCGGTATCGTCTACAAAATACGATTCGATTCCGTAAATAATCTTGAAATCTGCACCGACGCGCTCCGCCTCGGTCATAATTTCGGGGTAAGCCTGTAAATTTCCGTGGTCGGTGACGGCGACGGCCGTATGTCCGAACCGGGAGACCGTTTCAACGACCGCTTCGGGGGAGAAAGTGGAATCCATGGTGGAAAGCGTGGTGTGTAAGTGCAGTTCGACGCGTTTTTTCTCGGCAGTGTCGGTCTTTTTCTTGCGCTTGATCAGCGCGATGGCATTCGGACGGATGACCGGGATGTTCTCAAACTTGTCCATTTGCATGCTGCCGCGGATCATGACAGCCGCGCCATCTTTGATACAGGAATAGTCCTCGTCGCGTTCGGCGTCGTAGATCCATTTGACCACGGCAGACGAATCGTTGTCAGTCACGTAAAATGAAACGATGTAGCGATCCTCTTTGCGCGTCAGTTTTTTCTGGAACGAAAAGACCACGCCGCAGACCGTAAAGTTCTCGCTGTCAAGCGTAAGCGCACGGAGCGGCGTTACGTCAAGACTTTTGATGCGTCCGTGAATGTCCTTGATGTCCGAAATGTCAAAACACATCTCGCCAACCGTGATTTGGGCGTGAGTCGAATCGATTTCGGGCTTTACTTCTCCAGTCGCGACCGAATTGGAGAGAGCGGCGGCTTTTTCCAAATTTTCCGCGTCGATTTCTTCTTGGGAACGCGGCGCAATATACGGCATGGGCGGGGGAATGAAGTCCTCGTAATTTAACTTGGTTACGCCGCAGAAATCGATCTTCAACCGCTTTCCGAACATGCGCGCCACAACATCGGCAATCAGCTTGTCGCATTCGGTGTATAAAAGCAGTTCTTTTCCGCCGTTTTTGAGCGAGATATGTAAGGTGTCGTCCTCGCCGACTGTGATGTCTGCGCCTTCCAGCGCGGTTTCCGCGCCGTTGAAAAAGCCGAGTCCGCGGGCGGTCAGTTTGGCAAGCTCATAAAAGACCGCGTCCATGTGCTTTAATTCAAATTCCGTTCCGACATAGGTCGGATGCAAGCTCATGTAGTTTAAGTCATAGGCCTCTTTGATGGACTGCTCGATGCTTTCAAATTGATAGGGCGGTATGTAAGCGTCAAAATCTGCATAAACGCTGATGAGGCGGTGTTCCACGTCTACCTTGGGGGTAAAGGCGGTAATATGGTCGAGTATTTTGCGCTCGGCGTCGGTCGGAGCGTATTTCTTGAATTTTTCGTAAAAGGTCATTGCCATTTTGTCGATACGGCTCCTTTGCGTGATGTGTCTGCCATGTTATTTCGCGGATTGCTGTTCGTTGTGCAGTTTTTCGGCTTCTTCGAGTAAAGTTTCGTAAATTTTGTCCGCATCGATCGGGCGCACGATCTCGCCTTTTTTGAAAAGCAAGGCGTTTCCGTTTCCGCCGGCTACGCCGATGTCGGCTTCACGTGCTTCTCCGGGTCCGTTGACCGCGCAGCCCATGACTGCGACCGTCATGTTCCACGGCTTGTCTTTCAAGGCATCTTCCAGACGTTTGGCCGCGTCGAACACGCCGATGTTACAGCGTGAGCAGGTGGGGCAGGACACGATCCGCACACCGTTTCGCAAGCCCAAGGCAAACAAGATGTCCTTGGCCGCCGCCACTTCCTTGGTCACGTCGTCCGAGAGGGAAACGCGTATGGTGTCGCCGATTCCGTCGGCAAGCAGCGAGCCGAGACCAATGCTGGATTTGATAAGTCCCATACGCTCGGTTCCGGCTTCGGTAACGCCTAAGTGCATGGGATAATCGGTGCGTGCGGCAAACAGCCGGTTTGCGGCAATTGTGGTGCGCACGTCGCTGGATTTTATGGAAACGACGATATCATGAAAATCGAATTCTTCCAAAAGCCCGACATGGTAAAGAGCGCTTTCGCAGAGCGCTTCGGGTGTCGGAGAACCGTATTTGGCGAGAATATGCTTTTCGAGCGAACCGCCATTGACGCCGATGCGAATAGGAATGTTTCGCTTTTTGCAGGCTGCGACTACTTGCCGCACGCGTTCTTTATCGCCGATATTGCCGGGATTGATGCGGATCTTGTCGATTCCGTATTCGGCGGCTAAAAGGGCAAGACGGTAATTGAAATGGATGTCTGCAACAAGCGGTATATGGGTGTGTTCTTTGAGATAGGGAATACTGGCCGCGCAGGCTTCGTCCGGCACGGAAAAGCGCACGATCTCACAGCCGGCTTTTTCCAATTCCAGAATCTGGGCGAGCGTGGCTTCACGGTCGCTTGTTTTGGTAAACGTCATGGATTGGATCGCAACCGGGGCGGTGCCGCCGACGGTGACATTTCCGATTTTTACGGTGCGTGCTTTTCTGCGGTTTTCAACTTCCGAATGACTCAAAACAGTTCCTCTTTTCTTTTTTTCTGAATAAAAACTTATATATTTCCGATAAAGCAGATTGTCTGATACGGCATAATTAACCGCCCGGCTTGGGCTTTGGTGTCAAACAGTTCCTCAAATTCCGCGATATAGGGGGCGAAATTCTCATCTTTTCCGGTTAAGGCAAAGGAAGAAGAAAGAATTCTCTGTAAAAACGTCTGCTTGTCATAGAAAAGGCGGTTGTCGAACAGCCTTTTTTCCGGAGGGGCGGCAAAGAAATCTGAGAATGTCTCGTTTTCAAAATCCTTACCGCCGGAAAAGCCCTTGAAACGCGCACAATATTTGCGGTGCAGAGCGGCTATCCGTGCGGTCAGTTCTTCTTTCGGCCGCAAAACGTTCCAGACCAGAACGACCGCCCCGTCTTTTTCCTGTATACGCCGGCATTCGTCCCGAAAAGCTGCCCGGTCAAACCAATGAAAGGCCTCGGCGGCGGTTATGAGATTGATTTTTTCGGTTAAACCGGTGTTTTCGGCGCTGCCGCAGACGGATAGGATATTCGGACGGTTTCCGAAATAGCCCTCCGCTGTGCGCCGCATCTCTTCGTTCGGCTCAACGGCATAGACCAAACGAGCTTTTTCGGCAAGATGGACGGAAAATAATCCCGTGCCCGAGCCAATGTCGGCCGCGACGGTGTCGGGCGTCAACAGACCGGCTTCGTAAAGAGAATCAAACAGTTTCTCCGGATAATCCGGACGGCTGGCTGCATAAAGCTTTCCTTTGCCGTCAAAGGCGTGTTCATTCATAGTCGGATACCTATGCTTTAAAGAAGATTCGTACAATGTCGTTGTAGGTGATAAAGACCATAAGTCCCATGAGCAGTACAAGACCCGCCGCGTGGACATAGCCCTCATATTTGGGATTGATCGGCTTTCCGCGGATTAACTCAATGAGCATAAAGAAGAGTCTGCCGCCGTCAAGCGCCGGGAGCGGCATGAGATTGACCATGCCGACATTCATGGTAAGCATGACGACAAAGAATAAAAACGCGTCCCAGCCGACCGATACGGTTTCCTTGACTTCACTGATTACGCCGACCGGGCCGGAAAGTGAATCAGCGCCGTATTCGCCTTTGACCGTGTTTAAAATAGATGCCCAGAGCATGCGTATAGTCGAGAGCGATTGGAAAAATGCCTGCCGTAAAATTTCGGGCGCAGACTTTCCAAGCTCGGTTGTCCGGATAAAGGCGGCGTTTCCGAACGTGACGCCGCTTGTGGTGTAAGTCGGAAAAACAACATCGTGAAGTACAATCTTTTTTCCGTCGCGGCGTACCGTTACGTCGGTCGGCGAATCCTTCAAGAACATGACTTCATAGACAAAATCGCTTCGGACATGGATTTTTCTTGAACCGATCCCGGTGATGACGTCGCCGACACGAATGCCGAGCGCCTCATCGGTTTGCGTGGTCGTTAGAAAGCCGGATACGGTCGTTGAATAAAGCTTGGGGGAAAACCCGACCGCAAAACCCATTAAAACAAAGCCTAAAAGCAGATTCATAACAGCGCCTGCCGCAACGATGATCATGCGCTGCCATACCGGCTTGCGGCAGAGCGCCCCCGGCGTGTCGCTGTCTTCGTCCTCGCCGACCATGCTGACAAAGCCGCCGATGGGAACGGCTCTTAACGAATAGCACACACCGTCTTTGCCGACATGCGACAGAAGCTTCGGCCCCATACCGATGGCAAATTCTTCAATGGCGACATGAAAGGCCTTGGCACACAGAAAATGTCCTAATTCGTGAATGAAAATAATCACGCCGAACATGAGAAGGCCCAAAAGAATGTATAAAAAAGTGCTCAAAGCAGAAATCCTCCCGTAAAACAGTATTCAGATGTTTTTTAAACCAAACATCTTCCATACTATATTATAGTGCGTCGTCTGTATTTTATTTGAACACACGGTAAAAATTGCAGAGTTTTATCGGTCTGCTCCCCGGATTATATCGCCTTTCTGCATAGGCACGGTCATTCTGACCGAATAGAGCATTTTTGCGTGCGGAGCGGAATCGATTTTTTCGTTGTCGGTGTTGCGCAGATCGGTTAATGTGAACGGCACGGAGCTTTTGCCGGGGGAAACCAGTTCACAGGCGTCTCCCTCGCAGGCCTTGTTGCGCTGTAAGAGTACGGCACGGCCGCTTGTTTCGTCAATATCCGAAACGGTAGCCAAAAAGGCTTTATCGCGCAGATAGCCGCCGCTTTGGGTGATCTGCGGATTTTGCGAGCAGTCGTCAAAGAAAAAGCCGGTGGAATATTCGCGGTGACTCACGCTTTCGAGCTCATATAAGCTTTTGTCGTCAAAGGTGTAATGCTCTTTGTCCGCCCAATAGGCGAGCAGTTCGTTTTTATAGGCGTTGGCTGTGACGGCGGTGTAATAGGCGCTCTTGACTCGGCCTTCGATTTTGAAACTGTTGATTCCGGCTTCGGCAAGCTCCGGAATATGTTCGATCATGCACATGTCCTTGGAGCTGAACATATAGGTTCCGCGTGCGTCCTCCACAAGGGAAAGCGGCGTATCGGGGCGCTTGATCTCACAGATCTCGGCGGTTTTTTCGCCCACTGTGTATTCCCACCGGCAAGGTTGGGCGCATTTTCCGTGGTTGGCGTCGCGCCCGGTGAAAAAGCCGGATAACAGGCAGCGTCCCGAATAGGATACGCACATCGCGCCGTGGACGAACGCCTCCAATTCCAGTTCTTGGGGAATGCTTTTTCGTAAAGTACGGATTTCATCCAACGTCATTTCGCGCGCTAATACCACGCGTGTGCATCCCAAAGAAGCATAGAGCTTGCAGGCTTCGGAATTTACCGTGCTGGATTGGGTTGAAATATGTAGTTCTATGTGCGGCGCATAGCGCTTGGCAAGGGAAAACACGCCCATGTCCGAAACAATGAGTGCGTCTGGCTTTGCCTGTTCTTCCAAAAAGGTCAGATACCCGGTAAGAGCCGGAAGTTCATTTTCGTGCGGCAGGATATTGACCGTGACATAGAATCTCACGTTCCGTTCATGGCAGTATTTGACCGCCTGTATCAACTCTTCATCCGAAAAATTCTCAGACGCGGCACGCATTCCGAAATTTTTCCCGGCGGCATACACCGCGTCCGCACCGTAACGCACGGCAAAGGTCATTTTTTCAAAGTTTCCTGCCGGAGATAAAATTTCCGGACGTTTGTTCATGGATATCTTTCCTTTCAGCATGGAATGGGGCATGGAACAAAAAGGCGGTTTCCGGATTGCGGAAACCGCCGCGTGTTTAAAAAGGAGACTAATTTGCCGCTTTGTCCGCATTGACATAGCGCTGATGTTCTTCAAAGGTCTTGGCGTAGACCGTTTCACCGTCACGCCTCGTATAGAAATAATAATACGAGGTCTTTTCCGGGTAAAGAGCGGCATAGATGGCTTCTGTGCCGGGGTTGCAGATCGGTCCGGGGGGTAAACCTTTGTATTTGTAGGTGTTGTAGGGATGATCGTAGGAGGTGTCAAGCCCATAGGGACCGGAACGTTCGGCAAGCGCATACTGCAAGGTCGCGTCGGAATTGAGATAGGGGAAATTGGCACTGTTCTTCAAACGGTTGTGGAAAACGGAGGAAATGAGATAGTAGTCCTCTGCGTTTTTGCCCTCTTTTTCAATCATGGAGGCAAGCGTGATGATTTCATCGACCGTCATGCCCAACTCATCGCACCGCTCGTAGAATTCCTCTTCAAACTTTTTATTGAAGTTGACAAGCAGTTTGTTGATGGCCGAAACCGGATTTTCACTTAAATAGAAATCATAGGTATCGGGAAACAGATAACCCTCCAAGCGGTAGCTGTAATTGGTGTCAAACCGGTATTCGGACAGGTTTTCCTTGGTGAGATTCTTGCAGAATTTGAAATCGTAATCATGGGTTTGAAGCGCGTCAAGAAAATCTTCTTTTTTGCCTACGCCGTTTTTCTCAAACAGCGCGAGAATTTCATTAACGGTAAGGCCCTCCGGGATGGTGATACGAACCGTGCCGCGCTGGGAACGCTCGTAATCGGAAAGCGTATTGATTAACGTATCGTAATTCATAAGCGGATTGACCGTCACTTCGCCGGACAAATATTTTCCGGTCAGATAGGAACGCTTGGAAATGCGGAATTTGGCGAATTTTTCAAATACGCCCGGATACTTGATAACACCTGCGTCTTTTAAGATGGAAGCGACTGTTTTGGTGTCCGCTCCTTCGGGGATAGTTACCGTGATATTCATATCCTCGCGAAGTTCGGCAACCGGCATTCCGTTTGCATCCTTTTTGACAAAGGCAAACACGTCGTTTCCGACATTTACCGCCGTGTTGACAATAAGAAACGAACAGAGCGCCACAAAAGCGATATAGGCAAGGAGTTTTGCCACGCCGAACGAAGTTGAACCGAGAAAAGATACTTTTGTCTGGTTGTTTTTCTTCTTTTTCGCCTGTATGGCGGCATTTTCGCCGCGATTGAAATCGTCAAGACTGACAGCGTTTGCAGGATGAGGCTGGGAAGACGCGGAATGTGTCGGAGAAGGCGCACGCGAAAGCGCACCGGAGGAAACCGTGCCGGTGTGCGGCACAGCGCGGGGCGCGTCAGACGCTTTCTTTTTTTCACCGTTTGTCTGCGGAACGGGCGGTTTTTTCACGGCGTCAAAATCTACCTTGGTGGGCGTTGACGCGGCCGGGTGCGGCGTATGAGCCGGATCTTTATGAAAGATTTTGATGACATCGTCAATATCGTCTGCCGAATCGGAAACACCGTCCGTGTTTGGCGTATGAGGGAGGTTCTCCGGTTCGGGACGGGAAAGATTCTTGTTGTCGTCCATGAAAGATCTCCTGTATAATGGTTAAAAATATTTGAGTGTGTTGCAATATTTCGTTTTGCGGCACGAGTCGGATTTATGTGTCCACGCCATATGCCGGAAAGGCGGCGCTTTTCATTTGTCCGTTCAGTCGTTTTCCCACCGCGCACTGCTGCCGGAGGGAAGGATGGCGCTGGTTTGGGTGACGGGAATGCCAATCTCTTCGGCACTCACACGACCGCCATGGGATGCACGGACATGTAATTCCAACAGATATCCCATGGTTGATGCGGAAAGCCCGGCTGTATAGGAGTTGATAAGCATAAAGAGCGCCTTTTCGGATAAAAGACGCGCGGCAAGCGATACAAGTTCGTCTACGCCGTCCTCCAATTTCCACACTTCGCCGCCCGGTCCTCTGCCGTAGGACGGCGGATCCATGATAATGGCATCATAGGTGTGACCGCGCCGGATTTCGCGCTCGATGAATTTTTTGCAATCATCCACTATGTAGCGGATGGGCGCGTCGCTAAGACCGGAAAGCGCCGCGTTTTCCTTGGCCCATGCCACAATGCCCTTGGAGGCGTCCACGTGGCAGACCGATGCGCCTGCGCTTGCCGCGGCAAGCGTTGCGCCGCCGGTGTAGGCGAACAGGTTGAGCACCGATACGGGGTGGTTTGCGTGTTGTATCTTATCTGTGATAAAATCCCAGTTGACTGCCTGTTCGGGGAAAACGCCGGTGTGTTTGAAACCGGTCGGACGCACGCAGAACGACATCTTTTTGCGGTCGATACGCCAGCCTTTGTTTAAAAGGTCGTCGTTCAAATGCTTTATTTCCCACGAGCCGCCGCCTTTTGCGGAGCGGTGATAGTGCGCGTTTGCTTTTTGCCAGAGCGGATGGCGCCGCACATTTTTCCAAAGCACCTGTGGGTCGGGGCGGATTAAAAGAATGTCTTTCCAACGCTCCAAACGCTCTCCGTCGGAGGTGTCCAAAAGCTCATAATCGTTGAAATCGGAGGTATACCACATAAGTTAAATGAAATCCTTTCGGAGGGACTTGTGAGAGTTAAACGGACGCGTTTTTCTCCATGGTAAACAAATCAAAGCTGCCGGACGGCATAATATATTTGTTTTCACTGGTCAAAGCTGCGCCCAACACATAAACGAACGGCGTGTCCGGCTGAATGAGCGGGGAAGAACGGCGCGCGGCGTTCAATTTGATGTCCGGGCAAAGTTTGCCGGTGCGCAAAATGGAATCCAACGAAACAATGTCGGCGTGAATGGCGCAGGCCTGCCCGGAAATGTACATAGTTGCTTTGGTGGCCGCGTTCTTGTCAAGGTCATAGCGGCGGCGGAAACGCTCCAACCGCACTTTTCCGATTTCGTTCCGTTCAAACACGAAGAACCCGTTGTATAAGTCAAGACCGCGCATTTCCAGTTTTTCCAGTTTGCTGTCTGCCAAAAAGACCGCGTCCATGTGCGCGCAGCCCGAAATGTCGTGCAAAACCGCATTTTGGATGTCCGCATGATTGCCATACAGGAAATACAGGCAATCGTCGCTGGTGATGTTTTTGGCCGAAAAACGTTTTAAACACGTGTTGGCGGTAATTTCGATCAAACGGTCGCAACCGCGCGAGTAAATTCCCTCCAACGAAACATCGTCAAGCGCGCCGCCCAAAAGAATTCCGGCGCTTGCCGAGTCCTCTGTTCCGGGCATACCGTAGAATGAGCAGTTTTCAATGCAGATATCGTTGCCGCCGCAAAGTCCGACTGCCGCTCCTCTGCCGCAATAGATTTTTGCGTTTTCCAGCGTTATGCCGTGCGCGTCCGAAAACTCAAACGCGCAAACATCTGCGGCATCGCCCTGCAAGCGCCATATGCCGCCGCGTACACGGATATTTTCCGCTTTTTCGTCGGTTTCAAAGCCTTCAAACGCAATTTCTGCGTGCGGATGAACGTCGAGAAAAAGGCCGCTCGGCAGGCAAAGCGGTTTATAGAGTGCGTAATCGCCGGCAGGAATGGTGAGAAGCGTGTTGTTTCCTTGTGCCGCGTCATCAAAGGCGCGTTCAAAGGCGGTGGTGCAGTCGCCGGGAATTTCAAATCCCTGTTCGTTTTTTGTCTTGTTTTCATCGGTCATATAGTCGTAAAGACTTTTGCCGAATACGGGTACTTTGTCTGCCATGGAGATTCCTCTTTTCGGGTCAGGATTTTTTGCGTCGATTTAAGGATAATAAAGATAGAGAATGTGTTTTTCGTCCGAACGGTTTTCAAAATGCCCGGGAAGTGCGGTCGTGTCGGTATCGGACAGACTTTGCAGTCCGTCGCCGGTGTATTTGACGTAAGCCTCTTTTTTTACCCAAACTTTTAAAAAGCGCCGCTCTTTTTCGGATTCCGGACCGTTTTCGACGAAGGTCTGCTCCGCTTTCGAGAAGAAACGCCTGCAAAGCGCGTCAAGGTGCGGAATGCGCCGGCCGCTGTCTTCGCAGTCGATGCCGAACGGCGTGTCGTGCAGAGCGATAATGACGACCGAGTCGGAGTGCGTCACGCCGAGTTCCGGAAAGCCGTTTTCCAAATAGGGCTTTCCGTTTTCGGTGCGTAAAACTCTGACCGATGAAACCGGCAGGGCGGTCGTTTTGCCGTGTAAATCTGAATAGCGGCGTAAACTTTCCAAAATCAGCTTATCCGTGTCGGACGAGGTGTGCCCTTTTTGTTTCGGGTAAAACCAGAGCGTCATTTTATTCGTTTTCCGCATTTTCGGAAACGTCGGATTCCGGCGAATCTGCCGAATTTTCCGGATTTTCCGGTTCGTCCGTTTCTTCGGAAATTTCTGTGTTTTCAGCCGCTTCTTCCTCGTCGCTCTTTTCAACGACGGTGAAGTTTGTGATCTTGACATCATCGCCGGTGCGCATGACGCGAACGCCTGCGGCGGTACGTCCGATCAGCGAAATTTCGGATACATGGGTACGGATGATCGTACCGGTATTAGTGATGAGCATAACGTCATCGTCGTCGTTTACCAGCGCGATGCCGCAAAGAAGTCCCGTGCGGTCATTGAGGTTATGGCACTTCATACCCTTGCCGCCGCGGTTGTGCAAGGAGAATTCCGTAAGCTCGGTGCGCTTGCCCAGACCGTTTTCGGTAATGGTGAGGACGGTACGCGTGTCGTCTTTTTCGCAGGAAACAGCGCCGACCACGAAATCGCCGTCCGAAAGGGTAATGGCTCTCACGCCGCGTGCGCCGCGTCCCAAAGGACGCGCGTCGTTTTCGTCAAAGTAGACCGAAAGGCCGTTATGTGTGGCAAGAAGCATGTTGCTCTTGCCGTCGGTTTTGAGAACGTACAGTAATTCGTCGTCCTCATCGAGATTGATAGCGATCAGACCGGCACGGCGGATGTTTTTGTATAAGTCGAGCGAAGTACGCTTGATGACGCCGTTTTTGGTGACCATGGTCAGATACAGGTTTTCATCGGTGAGCGATTCAAGCGGCACATAAGCGGTGATCTGTTCGTCGGGGGCAAGTTCGACAATGTTGATCAGGTTGGTGCCTTTGGAGGTACGCGATGCCTCCGGAAGTTCATAGGCTTTCTTGACAAATACTTTGCCGAGGTTGGAGAACATCATGATATAGTGGTGGCTGTTGGCAATAAAGACGTTCTGAACGAAATCCTCTTCCTTGGTGCTCATGGCGGTAATGCCCTTGCCGCCGCGCTTTTGGGCGGTATAGGTGTCTACCGGCATACGCTTGATATAGCCGTGATTGGAAATGGTGATGACGCAGTCTTTGCGTTCAATGAGGTCTTCAAGAACGATCTCATTGGCAACCGCCTCAATACGCGTGCGGCGTTCGTCGCCGTAGCGGCGTTTGATTTCGAGAAGTTCGTCGCGCAAGATATCGTGAACCTTGTTGTCGTCGGCGAGGATGTCGGTGAGTTCCTTGATCTTGGCATGCAGGGCGTCCAATTCTTCGAGCAGTTTGTCAATTTCCAAGCCGGATAATTTACCGAGCGGCATCTGGACGATCTCATTTGCCTGAATTTCGGTGAGCTCAAAGCGTTCAATAAGCTTTTTCTTGACTTCGGGAATGCCGCCGGGCGTGAAACGGATGATCTTGATGACTTCATCGATGTTGTCGATGGCAATCTTCAAGCCTTCGACAATGTGCGCACGCGCTTTGGCTTTGTTCAAATCAAAGCGGATACGGCGTTCTACGACTTCCATCTGGTAATCGATGTAGTGGCGGAGCATTTGCTTTAAGTTGAGGGTTTTCGGTTCGCCGTTTACAAGCGCAAGCATGTTGACGGCAAACGTGTCCTGCAACTGGGTATATTTGAATAACAGATTGAGCACGACATTCGGGTTAGCGTCGCGCTTGACCTCGACCACGATACGCATACCGGCTCTGCCGGATTCGTCGCGGATAGCCGAAATGCCCTCAATACGCTTATCCTTGACTAAGTTTGCCATGGTTTCGATGAGCGTGGTCTTGTTGACCTGATAAGGAATTTCGGTGACGATGATAGAGGTTCTGCCGTTGTGTTCTTCAAATTCCGTCTTGGCACGGACATAGATTTTTCCGCGGCCGGTCATATAGGCTTCGTAGATGCCGGCTGTGCCGTGAATGGTGGCATAGGTCGGGAAGTCCGGGCCTTTGATGAAATTCATTAATTCCGGAATATCGCAGTCGGGGTGGTACATCAAATGAATGACGCCGTCAATCACTTCGTTCATGTTGTGCGGCGGAATGTTGGTCGCCATACCGACGGCAATACCGATAGAACCGTTGACAAGCAGATTCGGAAAACGTGCCGGAAGCACGGTCGGTTCTTTTAGTTTGTTGTCGAAGTTGGGCATGAAGTCCACAACATCCTTGCCGATATCGGCAAGCATTTCATCGGCAAGTTTTGCCATGCGCGCTTCGGTATAACGGTAAGCGGCAGGCGGGTCGCCGTCCACGTTACCGAAGTTACCGTGACCCTCGACAAGCGGATAGCGCATGGAGAAAGGCTGGGCAAGGCGCACGAGCGCGTCATAGACCGAAGCGTCACCGTGCGGATGATAGTGACCGAGCACGTTACCGACCGTCGTTGCCGATTTGCGGAAAGGCTTGGTGCTTGTTAAGCCGTCCTCGCTCATGGCAAACAGAATGCGGCGATGTACCGGCTTTAAGCCGTCGCGTACATCCGGCAGCGCACGGTCTACGATAACCGACATGGCATAGTCGATGAACGAACGTTTGACCTCTGTCGCTATTTCCACCTGTGTGATATTGGGCGCCTTGTTGATTTCTTCCATGTTTGTTTTCCTCCGAAGTTGTGTTAAACGTTACGGAAAATTCCGAAACGCGATGTTTTTTCTTATGTCAGTCAGCCTGCTGCATGTCTTCTGCGTCGGCCTGAGCTTCCCGGCACGCGATGTTTTCGGCAATCTTTTCCTCTTCGCGTTTGGCAAGCGTTTGCTTTTCGGCAATCAGACGCTTGGCCTGTGACAGCGAGGAATGATAGATGAGCGCTACGTCAAGCTGGCTGTCCTCGTAGTAAGTATACTCTTTGTAACCGTTGATGAGGCTTGTGATGCGCGTTACGGTCATATCGTCGAGATAACCGGGATATGGCGAATTATCTGCGTATTGGGTCTGTAAGATGCGAACGGCAAGCGAGGTTGCGTCGTCCCAAATACCGTCTGCGCGGCTTTCTTCGAGATAGCCGAGTAAGACAAGCCGTTTTTCTAAGGCGAGGCAGGCGTCATTGTAGATACCGGCCGCAATGGTCTTGTAGTTTTCGTGATTGAACACGCCAAGGTCGGTCGGGAATTCGTAGAGACACTCAACATTGTCCAAGGCAAGTTCGGGCACAAGACCGGTTTCGTTATAGCTTTCGCCGTTGGCGTCAAGCACTTCATAGGTGGTGATTGTGATGTAATCGCCCGAAGCAAAGTTGAATACGTTCTGACCGAGCGCTTTGCCGTAGGTGGTTTTTCCGACCAGAACGGCGTCGGCTTTGTTGCGTAAGATGCTTGCCATGAGTTCAGCCGCTGAGGCGGTGTTTTCGTTTACCAGAACTGAAATCGTTTCAAAGGAGACCTTGTCCTTGCAGGTGGAGATCACGGCTTCCGGCTGTTCTAAGCTCCGGTTGTTCAAATAGCACATGGTATCGCCGTCATCGACAAAAAGTTCGGCCATTTTAGTGACTAAATCGAGTGAACCGCCGCCGTTGTCGCGCAAATCGATGATCAGCTTGTCGATTCCGTTTTGCCGGAATGAACGCACCATGGATTCAAATTCCGTCGGCAGCGTTTCGGCAAGAAAGCTGGAAATGCGGATATAGCCGATGTTCTCTTCGCGGTATTGCAAAGTGCGCTGTGTCAGTTCGTCGCGGTTGACAATGCCTTTTTGCAGCATGAAGTCGAGGAGAGCGCCGTCACGTTCGACCGTGAGCAGAATGGGGGGATTGTAGTCGGGGTATTTGCCGTCCGCGTCCTTCGTGCTGACATAGGCATAGTCTTTTCTCAACAGCTCCGAAACGGCGTTTAAGGTAAGACCGGAAAGGTCGTATCCCATGGCTTTGCGCAAGATATCTCCGGCTTTTAAACCGGCGCTTTCGGCAAGGGAACCGGCAAGGACCTTTTCGATTCTTAACGTCCCGTTTTCATAAGCCATAATGATGCCGAAACCGGCATTGGGCGATTTGACCGATAAAAAACCGGATTCGCGTTCGTGGAGCGAGCTGTACTTGTCCATCGTGCCGAGCATGGTGTTCAAGAACATCTCATACATTTCCGGGTGCTTTTTGATGAGATCATAGGCGAATTTTTCCAATAATTCTTCGCGTGTAAACGAATACAGATGACGGTCAACATACAGATTCATCACTTCGTTGAAAGCGCGGTAGAGATAGTCGGTCGGTTGAACGAAATAGGGAATCTTTTGCGAAGGAGTTACCTCTTCGTCGTCTTTGGCGGTATCGCCGGTTTCTTCGGTTTTTCCGGCCTCGTCCGGATTTTCAGCCGTTTCGTTTTCCGCTTCTTTTGCGGCAACCTTGCGGTCGATATCGGCCAAATTGGTGGCAGAAACGCTCACGCCGAGCGAAAGCGCGGTCATGGCGGCTACGAGAAAGGCGAGGATTCTTTGTTTGAGGGAATACATTTTGCTATCCTTTCTCCGTCTGTTTCGGCAGACGGCAGAATACGTGTTTAATGCTGAATGCTGTCGGCGGTAATGGTGAAATCGGAGACCTCGGCAATCATGCCGTTGACCTCGATGGAGTAACTGACCGACAGACTGCCGCCGTGCGCCGTCATACGGTTGTCGATCTTTTCGGTTGAAACGCACAGGTGAATGGGCGCATGGCGTTCATAGGCGTCGGCAGGGGAGGCGGACATTCCGCCGAACGGCGTGTCCTGCGTAAAGAGATTTTCCGGCAGCGCGATAAAGCTCCGCTTGCCTTGCTCAAAAACGATTTCTGCCGTGTCGGCCTCGTCGCCGCTGACCGAAACGCTCCCGTCCTCGCGGATGTGCACGCACATGGGGAATTCGTCACTGCCGTAGCGTATGTAAAGACCGTCGCGCTCGGGCGTTTCACGGTCAAGAACCGAGCCTTCGGTCATATATTCGATTTTCTTGGTACAGTCGGGCAAGGTCGAAAGCGCGTCAAACGGGGTTTCGGGAAGTGTTTCCCGGAGCATCTCTTCGGAAATTTCTTGGGAGGGAAAAGCCTCCGGGAGACCGGTGGGGCCGTTTGATTCGGGCGAGTCGGCAAGACCGGCGAAAAAGGCGTTCTGTTCGGGTTCATCGGTAAAGACGCTTTCGCCGTATATGTTGGAAAAAACATAATCACAGGCAAAATAGTGATTGCCGGATATTTTTATCGCAAAATCGCGTTTGTTGTAAATTCTCATGGGTGGTAGGGCCTTTCAGGGGAGTGTCACGGTCTAACGCCGTGTGTACAGATAGCGCTCGATGTCGATCTGTGTGACATTTTCCGCATTTTCGCCCAAAAAAAGCGAAGCTGTCTTGGAAAAGTCATACGGACGGTCGCTGACAAAGAAAGAGGCTTTGCCGCTCTGGGAGGGGCTCAAAAGCGAAGCATGGGTCAGGTGCTCTTTGAGAGCGTCCGCCGCGGCACTGCCGGAATCGATGAGCGTTACGGGTTTGCCGAGCTCTTTAAAGGCGGCGTCGGCAAGGATGTCCTTGATAAGCGGATAGTGTGTACAGCCTAAAATGATGACATCCGGGTCGAAAGCGGCAAGCTTGGAGACATATTCGGCGGCAATCAGGCGCGTCACTTCGCAGTCGCGCGCGATATAGCCGTTTTCCACAAGCGGCACAAACATAGGACAGCCGACGCTGAGTACCGACGCGTCGGGACGGATGGCGGCGATCGCTTTATCAAAGGCGCCTGTGCGCACGGTGGAGGGGGTGGCAAGTACGGCAATGCGTCCGGAAGCGGACAAGGACGCCGCGCGTTCGGACGCCGGTTCGACAACGCCGAAAATCGGAACGTCAAAGTTTTCGCGCAACAGGTCAATGGCTGTGGAACTGACTGTTCCGCAGGCAACAAGAACCGCCTTGACGGAATGGGTCATGAGAAAATTCATGTCGTCGCAGGCGTATTTTTTTATGATTTCGGGGGAACGCGTGCCATAAGGCAGGCGGCCGGTGTCACCGAAATACAGGATATCTTCACAAGGCAGTATTTTTTTGATCTCGCGCACGGCGGAAAGGCCGCCGAGACCGCTGTCAAAAACGCCGATGGGAAGCTCGTTTATATGCATGGAAATACCTCTTGAATTTTCCGGTAAAAAGCGGAAAAAGATATGTATGCCAGAATATAGTATACATCTTAATATATATGCACTATTATAGCACAATGTGTTGGAAAAGTCAAATAAAATCGCCGTTTTCCAGAAATTTTCGCAGAAAATTAAGCAAAAGCAAAGAGATTCTCCGGCAGAGAGTGTGACTTTTCCCGAAAAGTCATCAAAAGGGGGATGTTTTTTTCCGGAAAAGTCTGGAAAGAGCGCTTTTCGTTTCGCGAAAAGCAACAAAAGAGAACGTTTTTTTCTGTTACTTTTCGCCTCTGCGAAAAGTAACCAAAAGCAGACGGGACTCCGCCCTGCGACCTCGGTTCAAAACCCGTGCGGTGGGATTATTGGTGAAATTTGAAAGGTTCAGCGCATTAAAAAGGGTTGCAAAGATTTGTTAGTGCCGCACAACGCACGGCCATGTTTTGAACCGGTAGAAAAGGGCAATTGCAGTGCAAACGCAGAATCGGGTTTTACGGAAAATCGAAGTTGCAGTGCGGGCTTGACGCCGCAAGCAATCGATGAAAAGGGAGATTGCACGGTATCTTTGTTGCGGCGGAGAGGGGAAATTAGTGTGAGTTGGTAGAAAGTTTGGAGTAACTCTGCGGTTTACATAATATGCAGAAAATCGGATTTTTACACTCTCGCACAAAGCTTTTCTTTTCTCTCAAACACAACCTCCCACCAAACTCTCCCATTTCCTGAAACACATAACCTACTGTCCACCCAAATCAGAGCCTGTCTTTTCTAAAAACTCTCAAATCCTTACGCAGTAAAATTACCCTTTCGCACCGGTTCAAAATACTCCGAGTTGTATGGCACAAGGTTGCAAATTTTCATAAAAATTTCTTGATAGCACTTAGCTTGTGATTTAATCAAAAATCCACCGCTCGGAATTTTGAACCGAGGTCGCAGGACGGAGTCCCGCGTGCTTTTTGGTTACTTTTTGCACGCCGCAAAAAGTAACAGAAAAACGTCCTTTTGCTTACTTTTCGCAAAGGCGAAAAGTAACGTAAAAACCATCCTTTTTGGTACTTTCCATATAAAAGTACCCCCCATTTCTTGAAAAGAAATGGGGGGGTAGTCACTAAGGCCGTTTGCCCTTGTTTTTTATGCCAAAATGGAAATATGATGCGCAAAAATCTGCCTTTGGCCGGGTTCAAGCGACAATATTCCCTCTTTGTGCGCTAAAACGCCGTCCGCATCCACACGGTCGGGAATGCCGTTCCACGGCTCTAAACACAGATACGGCGCCCCTTTCTTCGTCCAAAGCACAAAATAGCGGAAATCGTCGAAAGATACATGGATTTTCCGACTGCCGTCGCGCTTGACAAGCGTTGCTCCGCGCGATTTTAAATCTGCAAATACAAGACAGTCGTTGTTCATGTGGCTATATTTCATGTGCAATACATTTGCCTCCGATTCAACCGATTCGGTCTTGTGCTCCAAAAAGTTGCCGTCCAACACCGTGCGAACTAACGGTTCGGTTTTGTCAAACACAACATCGTATTCTTCAATTCCCTCCGGGCAGGAATACGCTTCGTGCGCACCGGGCGAATAATACATGGTCTTTTCGCCTTTGTTGTCGGTGATGAAGCTGACGTGAAGCGTTTCTTTATCAAGCTCAAAACGCACACGAAACTCAAAATGGAACGGGTAAACTTCTCTTGTGTCCGGTGTGTCGCGTGTCACAAGCGTAAGAACCTCTTGGGTATGCTCTTCACAGTCGAATTCCCGGAACAGTACAAACCCATGCTTGGTAAGCGAATATTTTTTATCTTCATAAACAAACGCATCGTCACGCAGTCCGCCGCAGATTGGGAACATGATCGGTGCGGTTCTGTCCCATACAGCCGGATCGCCGCTCCACATGTATTCACGGCCGTCCTTTTGAATGCTTTTGATCTGAGCGCCGATGTTTGACACGGTCACCGTCAAAGTTTCGTTTGTCAGAACATATCGTTTTTCTGCCATAGTTATATCTCCTTTACCGTTATTTTCCAGTATATCTGCATTATACTACATGGAAAGCTGTGTGTCAATGACGATTTTCGGTATAAAACAGTAAAAACCCTCCGACTTTCATCGGAGGGGCTCTACCCACATTTATTAAAAGGAGAAAAACACTTGCGGTTTTATAGGTTATGCCACGTCGAGTTTAAAGGTGATTTCAAAGGTCTTGCTTGAATCATCTTCGTCGGAATCGCGGTAAACTTTCAAGGTAACTTCATCGCCGGCTTTGTTGTTGGCTTTGAGGTTATTTAATTCAGTGACGGTTTTGACTTCCGTGCCGTTATAGGCGGTGATGATATCGCCGCGACGGAGACCGGCAGCGGCTGCCGCACTGTCTTTATTGATCTGAACGACAAGCACGCCTTGGGGAATATCATAATATTCCGCTTCGGAAACCGTAATGTTGGAGGCAGAAATGCCGATAACGCCTTCGCCCGAAACAAAATCGTTTTCAGGACGTTCCTTGACGGTGCCATACTCAATCAACTGGCTGATGATCGGGAGAGCGCCGTTGATCGGAATCGAAAAACCGATGCCCTCATATTCGGAAGTCAGTTTAAGCGTATTGATACCGATGACCTGCCCGTTGGAATTGATAAGCGGACCGCCGGAATTGCCTTTGTTGATGGTGGCGTTGGTCTGTAAGAGCGTCATGGTCTTTTTGCCGGCGCCGCTGCTTTCGGAAAGCTGCACATTGCGGTTGATGGCCGAAATAATACCGTCAGTCACCGTTCCGCGGAACTGAATGCCGGCCGGGCATCCGATAGCAATAACTTCGTCGCCGACGACTAAGCGGTCGGAATCGCCGATTTCCATCGGGACAAGGTCAAGACCGGTCGGATCGATTTTAATAACGGCAATATCCGAAAGCTCATCCGAGCCGATAAGCGTTGCTTCGACTTGGGTATCATCGCTCAGATATACGGTGATCTTGGTTGCACCCTCCACAACATGGTGGTTGGTGATGATATATCCGTCTTTACTGTAAATGAAGCCGGAACCCGTACCTTGGGTGATCTGCGGCTGTGAATAGAAATTGCCGAAATAGCCGTAGTAGTTACCGGAGGAGGTTTGCGCCTCGACCACGATACCAACCGTGCTGGGTGAGCATTTGGCTGCAACCTGACTCTTGGTCAATCCGCTTTCGGCGTCCTTGAAAGTGGAGATCAAGGTCGTCGCTCCGGAAGAACCCTGCGGTTCGGTCGTTGCATTTGAGACAACGTTGTCCGCTTTCTTTGTACCGTTGACGAAATCCGCCGCCATGAACGATGCGATCGCCACAGCCGAGACTGTGAAAACGGTCAACATGCTTGCCGTGAAGATCTTAAAGCCTTTGGAGGACTTTTTCGCACTTTTCTGCGGCTTTGCATGAACCGGAGCGCCGGTGTTGTTCCAGGCGCATCCGTTTACCTGTTCGCCGCCGTTATCGGGACGGCTGTACGAATAAGTATTGCTTTGCGGATTGTAGGAAACATTGGAAATTTCCGGAGTGCTGACAGAGGCAGCCGATTCAGCCGCTCTCTCGGACGGTTGGGTTTCTTCGGCTTCGGGCTGGTTTTCCGAAACCGTAGGACAGGCATCTGCCGTCGTTTCGGCGGTCGGTTCATTTGCCGGTTCGGACACGGGTTCGGTCCTTTCGGGTTCGACCGCTTTTTCCGTATTTTCGGTTTGGTTCGGCACGACTTCTTTTTCAAGATCGTTTTTGTTTTCAAAATCGTTGTTCATAAAAATTCGTCCTTTCGTCAGAATTGATAATTGATAAATCTGTTGTCGGGAAGTTTTTTGCTCTCTCCCGATTACGCATACAGTTTACCCGACGATTCTGATATACAGTCGTGCCGAATGTGATTTTTTCGTGAATTATTCTGACGCTTTCAAGAAATTTACAGCAAGCGTCACAGCCTCGGCGCGCGTCATGCTTTCATACGGACGGAAGAGCGACGCGTCGCCCTGGACCAATTTCATACCGCGCGCGATAGCGATAAAGCCGACGTCATCACGGCTTAGATCGCTGTTATCTGCAAAATCCGTAATGAAGATGTCCGGCATAGCCGCTACTTTATAATAGCCTGCCGCGTCAATGATATACCGCACGGCAAGCACCCGTGTGATTTCCTTGTCCGACGCGCCTTCGTCCGGAACGGAATCGACCGGCGATTTTCCGAAGAACCCGAGAAGCTCGAAAAATTCTTTTTCCGTAATTTTCGCGTCCGGCTTGAAAGAGGCGCTGTCGGTATCATCCGCAAAGCGGAATCCGAGGTCGGTTATGGTTTCGATATCTTTCTTGGCCCAATGTCCGTCAAGGTCGGTATAGGCAGGTTTGGTTTCCGCTTCATAAGGCAAACCCGAATAATCGAGACGCTTGCCGGTTAAAGCCGAAACGCATTGCGGGGCGTTTCCGTGATCCGACCAGACAAGCCGCGTATAGGTCTTTGTCTCGTACAAGTCGTTCAGATCGACAAGCCCCGCCTTGCTGTCAGCCAGATACTGTTTATAGGTGTAATCCGAATTGATCTCATAATTCAAGCCGAATTCACCCGATTCGAGCATGGAGCGGTAGGCTTCTTCGGGCGTTATCGCGTCCGACGGCGACTCAAAGGTCACATCGTCATACCAATTGTACGAAAAGCGCGTTACCTTGCCGGTCACGCGGTCAACCGCACCGTTTACGCTGTTATAGTTGAAATCCACGCCCTCGTTGACACGGGTATACGACAGACTTGCCGCACGGTAGACCGGAATGTCCGGAAGAGTGTCGCTTGCCGCTTTTTCATAATTGATGGCAACAATACCGTTTGCAGACGAAAGACGGGTATTTTTCATGATATCCGGAATTTCCTTTTCGGCAAACGCACGGAAGATTTCACCTGCCTGTTCTTGCGTATAGACAAGCGTCGGGAGGGTTTCGGTCCTCTGGGAGTTTACATAGTAAGAATAGTCCGGAATGCTGGTTTCAAACGAGAGAAGCCGGCCGGTCTGGGCGTCTACCGTCGCATGCATGTATGCGCGGTAATAGCCCTCCTCCTCTTTGGCTTCACGGTAGGGCGAAGAAAAGGAAATGTTCCAGATATAGCCGTCTGTTTCGGTTTCCGTATTGCGGTCGGGACGGTAATACGGCGTATACCAGTGATTTTTCTTGGAAAGACGCGCCTCCACCGCTGTTGCGTCCGGTTCGATATACAGCGCGTCGTTTTTCAGAACCGTATCGATGGCTTTTTCGCGTGTAATCAGATTTTTCAGCACATCCAGTTGGGCAAGCTCTTCCTCGGAAAGTTCATAGTCCGAGGACTCCGAGGCAGAATCCGCTGCTTCGTTGAATTTGGAATTGCTTACCGAACCGCCTGTACCGCCTTCTTTATCGACCGTCCAGGTGTTGCGTTCGGTATAAACCTTACCGTCGGACGCGTCAACGGACAGATAGCTTTTTTCGGGGGTGTAGACGAGATACGCCGTGCGGCCGGTGAAGTTGCCGTCCGCATCGTATTCCGACTTCAGACGGTAGGAAAGCCGCATTTCCTGCTCGGAAACCAATGCTTCCGTCGCCGTTTCGGCAGTGACAGCGGTATTCTTGTCAAAGGTCAGTGCATAGTGGAAACTGCAATCAAGCGAGGTCATTTCGCCGGTGAGATAATCGACCCAGACCGTAGCGGTATCATCCGGAACGACGATATCGTTTTCATAGCGGACAAAGCTGTAAACAAAGCTCTTGGAATAGAAACTGCTGGCCGAGGAGGCGACAAGCTTCATGGATCCTGCCGCGTCGGGACAAAGCTTGGCGAGAGCCTTTTCGGCGGTTTCCGACAAGGAGTCCTTGGAATAGTGCGGCAGTTTTACACCGCGTTCTCTGTCATAGCGGTCGAGCGAATAAGACTCAATGTTGCCCTTTTCGTCGGTGGTCACGCGCACACGGCCGTCGCCGTTTTTGTCCGACCAGGTGAAGCGCCAGGAGGCAGTGTTATAATAGGTCGGCGCAGAGTAGTTCCAGTCAAAGTCGGTGTAGGTTTCGGGAATATCCAATTTGGGCTTGACGGTTTTGATCAAGTTTTCCATATCGGCGGCCGTGGGTTCGGTCGTTTTCTTTTCAGGCTGTGCCGGGGAAATATCGGCGGAGCCGAGAACGCTCGGATCTTCTACTTCAACGTCGGGTTCAGCGGCAAGCGTGCACGGGGTGAGAGCGCTTAAAGCAAGCGTTCCGGCAGCGGCGGCCGCGAAAATTTTCTTCGATTTTGATTTCATACTGTGTCAGTCCTTTCTGCTGTCAGATAACGGAATTTATTTCCAATCTGCCTGTAAGACGCAAAAGCGTTTGGCATTGTTCCGCCAAACAAAAAAGATTTTTTACAGCTTGCGGTAGATTTTGATGAGAAAATCCGCTGTCGTGACGGTTTCGCCGAGGTTTGCCGAATTTTGGCGCACTTGTTCCGAACTGCGCCAAAAATAAGGCGTCATGGCAAATAGATCCGCCGCCTGTTCGCCCGTCAGATGAAGCTCGCTTTTGACGCGCGTTTCGCCGGTAAGCGCAAAGCCCTCGTATTCCGGCGTTTTTTCTTCGTTTTCCAGCGCCGTGTCATATAAACGTTCTTTTAACCCGTATAAATGCTGTTTTCCGGGGCAGGCGACAAGGAGAACACCGCCTTTTTTCAAAACGCGCCGGTTTTCGGCGTCTGCTACCGGGGCAAAGACGGATAATATGGCCTCCGCGCTCTCGCCGGCAAACGGAAGATCAAAGATTCCGGCGACTGCAAAATGACATTTTTCAGATTCGGCTTTGTTTTTTTCCGCTTTTGCCGCCATTCGGACGGCGCTTTTGGCAAGGTCAACTCCATACAGAAAGGCGCCCGGAAAACGCTTTTTTACACAGCGCGTGTAATAGCCCTCGCCGCAGCCGGCATCGAGAATCAGCGCGTTTTTCGCAATTCCACACGTGTCAAGTGCGTCGCAAAGCGCGTCCGCAAGGCAGGCATACGCCCCTGTCTCCAAAAAACGGCGGCGCGCCTTGCAGGATTCGACTGCGTCTCCGGAGCGTTCGGCATCTTTTTTCGGCGGCGCAAGATTGACGTATCCTTCCGACGCTTTGTCAAAATTGTGGCGATTGGGGCAAAGATAGTTTTTTTCGGTCTCATCAAGCGTTTCGCCGCAGACCGGACAAATATAATGCGTTTTCATGTTTTTCCTCTTTAGCTGTCATGTTTTCGCTTTTTGTTTCTATTTTATCATAAGAATCCTTTTTTTGCAACAGGTGCCCAAGCACTGTTTTCCGTCGTATTGCACAAATCGTTTGTGCAATACGACGGAAAGGCCAAAAAGGCGTTGTCAAACATCACGGCCTATGCTAAAATGGCAACAGTCCGTATCAAACATTTTTCGGACGTAAAAACAGAATTTGATTTCAGATAAGGACGGTGCTTTTATGGAAAAAAAGCCCTTGGAAGCCTATTATCTCGCCGATGACGGCGATTATGGCAGAAACTGGTTTCCCGCGCCCGGTTCCCCTTGGTGGTATGACGGCAGAGGCGCAAAAGAACTGGAACGCAACTATGCCCCCTATTCGATCAGTAACGAACGCGGTGAAGCGCCCACCGGCATGACGCGCGAGCTCCGCAAGACCGCTCATGGCGTTATTACGGTTTTGGCAAGCGTGTACATCAAAAGCGGCTTTGACGGTTTATTTATCCGTCTGTACGATTCGGACGGCAACGACGCGGCTGTGATTTACACCAAAAACGGCGCGTATTATGCGCTTGGCCGCAACCAAAAAGAAAAGCTGTTATTTGAAGAACAAAACAAAACGGGATTTCATGTTTTCAAAATTGTCTTGGATTTTGAAAGCAAAAAAGTCCGCTATTTTGTCGATGACATGTTCGGTGCGGAACTTCCGTTGACAGCCAAGTATATCAAATTTTACAGAATCGGCACGTTTGCCGGCTCGGTCATTGACGTGACCATGGGAGAGACGCATATTCACGCAAACTACCTTCTCAATGAGAAATTCTCTCTGTATGCGCCGCACACCACGCCGGCTGACTGGAAAAAAGAATGCGCCGAAGATGCTGAAATCTATTCGGAGGACGGAAACCTTGTCTTTACCTCCGCCAACAACGCCGAGGGCAGTCTTTCAAAGACCTTTGAACCGTTAAACGGAAAATACGCTTACGAAAGCTTTTTCTTCATGCCGAAGTTTAAGACCGGCGCGCACATTAAATTTCTTGCCGGAAAAAAGACCGCGCTTGATTTTTGCACGGCAGACGGCAATTTCTGTGCCGACGGAAAAACGATCCGCTATGCGCTTGATGAAATGTGGTACCGTCTGCGTTTTGAGATCGATACCGCAAAAAAGCAGATCCTTATCAAGATCAACGGCAAGAATATTGAAACCGTAAAAATTCCGGCAGGCGCTGCGGCCATTGATACGATTGTCTATTCGGTCTGCGGCGAGGAAGTCAAACTCCTTTGCGACCGGTTCAAGCTGTTCCCGCTCATCGATTATCCCGATTACTGTCCCAAGCCCAAACTTCCCAAAGGAAAGAACGATTATGTGATCGGCATGAACATGTGCTCGCTGTGGCACACGGGCGAACATATCGGCTGGGACTGCATCTCGGCTTATCCCGAAATCAAACCGGTGCTCGGCTATTACGATGAGGGACTTCCGGAGGTGGCAGACTGGGAAATCAAGTTTATGTTAGAAAACGGCGTAGATTTTCAGTTGTACTGCTGGTATTCCAGCCAAAGCAACGCTCCCATCAAGGTGACCGGCCTTGCCGAGGCCATTCACGACGGCTATTTCAACTGCCGGTACAGCGATATGAGCCGGTTTGCTTTATTGTGGGAGGCTGCCAATGCCGCGCATCCGGCCGGCAGCGAGGCGTTCCGCCGCTATTTTGTGCCGTATTGGATCGAGCAGTTTTTCAGCGACAAGCGTTATATGACCATTGACAACAAAGCCGTTATGGCGGTGTTCGGTACATGGCAGTTAATCAAAGATTTCGGCAGTCCCGAGGGCGTGCGCGCGGAATTTGATTATCTGCGTAAGGAAGTCAAAAAGCTTGGTTATGACGACCTTATCATTATGAGCTGCGGCGGCCCGGGGCAGGAGGTACGCGACTGCGGTTTTGACGCGGCCTATGCCTACAACTGGGGCAAAGAGGGCTGTGACCCCGACTTTACGGCAAGCATGATCCGCAGTCAGCAGGATCTGAACTATGTTCATGTCGTGCCGACAGCCTCTACCGGCTTCAATAATGTGGCTTGGGCGGAAACGCGCAGTCCCAACATGACGGCTGAGGATTTCAAGAAACTGCATACGGTGTTCCGTGATGAAATGCTGCCGTCGTTTGAAAAAGACCCGAAAAAGCCGCATTGGTCTCATCGGTTTATCATGATGTCCAACTGGAACGAATACGGAGAGGGAACCTACATTATGCCGTGCAAGGGCTTGAACGGGTTTGGCTATCTCAATGCCGTGCGCGATGTATACACCAAGGAAAAGCCGCATGAGGACGATGTTCCCACGCCGAATCAGCTTTCGCGTCTGTCTTATTTGTATCCGCAGGAAAGAAGAATGTTGCGCGTTCAGTCCAGACTTCCCAAACCTGTGCCGGATAAGGTGTTAAAGACGATTACGTTTGGCAAAGGCAATTTTGCCGCCAACTGGACGACAGACGGCTGTGACGCGGAATTCACCTCCAAAGGCACCATCAAGGGTGTCACGCACATTTCCGACGCCAAACTGTTTTCCGTCAAACCGCTTTCGATCTCCATGGATGGCGTGACGCATGTCCGTATCCGGGCTCATGTGTCCAAAGCGACCACGGTAGAGGCTTTCTATGTGACCGAAACGGGAGCGGAATTTACGCAAAGTCAATCGTTCGGCGTAACGCTTACGCCGGAAAAGAGCGAGGGTATTTGCACACTCCACGGTCAGCCGCATCTTGATAAACCCATTACCGCGCTTCGCCTTGACCCGTCCAATATAGCGGAAACGGAATTTGAGCTTTTGGGCATCGATCTGATGAAAGATACCAAGAAGCCGGAATTTGAGTTGAACGGAGTACCGCAGCCCATCAACTTCCCCTGCGAAGAACACGACGGATATACGTTATTCCCGTTCAACCCGTATCATGTGCTTGTCTATAAGTTGGGACTTTACTACGAATACATAGCCTCTGAAAGAAAACTTTCGTTCTTCTCGAAGAATGCCAGTATCGTCTTTACGCTTGGTTCACGCCGTGCGGTCATCAACGGCGAACAGACCATTCTTCCGATTGCAATTGAGTGCAAGGACGGACTTCCCATGTTGCCGTTGGAGCTCATGAGCAAGGTGTTGGGCTTCAAATTCAAGTATAAAGCGCCGAAATTAAGCATTACTACAAAATAATTCTGCAACACATCAACAAGTAAAATTCCGCAAGACTCGAAAAGGCTTGCGGAATTTTCTTTGATTATCGGAAACTCACTCTTTTGGCGGAGCGGATTTACCGAAAGCATTATAGATTTTCTGTATTTATCGTGGATCTCATTCAATATTGTTCAAGCCGTCATATAATTCTGTAAAAGGCTTTGTTTTTCGGCACCGTCCGAATGATAAGTTCTTATTTTCTCCAAATTCCAGCAAAAAACATTTTGTCAGTTCTTCTACGGTTTGCTCCAAAGTAGTGAAGAATCCGTGATACGCCAAGTTGTAGCCGGGGGTTCCTTCTTTAAAACTACTGGTAATCAGCGCTTCCGTTACCTGATCCAAAGGGTATAGCTTTAAGTGCATTAGTTCGTGAACGATCACTTCTTCCATATTCTCCTGCGTGGGATTGGTAGCGTTTAGCAGAATAATGGCTTTTTTATCTTCGCAGTCGATTTTAAAATCACCGGTCTTGGACCACGCAGGATTTTCAACCCATTCCAAACGTATATCCCAAGTTGGAATGAGACGCAGTTTTTTTACCCATTTATCAAAATAATTTGTGTATTTTCTCGATTTATCATTTTATTTTTACCCTATTCGTTGTGTTGCCATACATTATAGCGCATTAGTTAAGCAGTTTCCAATAGGTTTGCCGAAAATTGTCATCTCAACAGTATTTTGTGTAGACCTCCTGAACGTTGTTTCCGAAAAACACCGGCAGATAGCGTTCAAAATTCGGCGGCAGCTTTTCACCTTTCAACTCTTCCGGAGACAGCCAAAATACGCGTCCTTCTTCTGTTTCATCGATCAGTTCCCCCGAAAATTGGTCCGCACGGTAGGCAAATACAATGTATTTTTCACGCTTTCCCGGATTGTCCCAATGAATAATGCCGCAAAATACCGGGTTTTCAACAGTAAGTCCCGTCTCCTCGCGTACTTCGCGCACCGCCGCCTGTTCAAAACTTTCGCCCGGATCAACATGACCGCCCGGAAACGCAAGACCGCACCAATATTTGACCCGTTCTTGGACGAGAACCTTGCCGTCAGCGCGGCGTATCATGACCATATTGGTAAATTCAGTCGAATAATTCTGATTCATTGAGAAAGTCCTTTTCTGTCTTGTCGGTCATTCCGCATAGGTGCGCACGATTTCCGACGCGATTTCCGCTTTGGAAAGCCGGCTGTCCATGGCTTGCTTTTCGATATATTTGTGCGCCTGTTCTTCGGTCATATGCGCAAATTCGATCAACAGGCATTTAGCGCGTGAAACAGTGGTCTGCTCGGCTAATTTCTGCCGCAGTTTCCGGTTTTCCTCCGCTAATTTTGTGCAAAAGCCGACAGAGGCGCTCACTAATTTCATGCTCTGGAAAAAAAGCTGTCTGGAAACCGGTTTGGCAACTGTTAAAACGCCGAAATCTTCCATGCGGACACTGATTTCGTCGTATAATTCATTTTTCACTAAAAGCACCACGCCCGTGCCGACCTTTTCGACAGCTGTTAAAGCAAGCTCATGTCCGAATTCGTCGCCCAAGGGGGCGTTGACAATGACGATGTGGTAATCGTTCTCCATGATCTTCCGGCGTGCTTCCGCGCCGTTTGACGCGGTATCGCGCGTGCAGAATATCGCGCCGTCCGCCAGTTCTCCGATAAAATCCATGCCCTTTTGCGTGCCGGATACCACGAGAACCCGATAGATGTTTTTTCCGGAGTTCATATTGGCTCTCCCTCCGGACGTTTACAGGCGGATTCCGGCGCGTGCGGCATAGGCACGGATCAGTTTTTCCGGCAACACGCTTTTGACGAAATCGCTGGCTAATGCCTCTTTGGCTGCTTCCGCTAAGCTTTCCGGCAGTCCCGGAACGTTCTGCGCCTTATCAAAGCCGCTTTCAAGCGGTTCGGACAGCGGAAGTCTGCCGCACACGCCTTCCAGCCCGGCGTTCAAGACAAGCGTATAGGCAATATACGGGTTAGCAAGGCAATCCGGCGAGCAGATCTCAAACAACAGGCCGGCGGAATCGTCGCCGATGACGCGGATCAAATTGGAGTGCGTATGTCCCCAGTTAATGCTTTTGGTGCAGGCACAGTCGGAAAGCCGCTTATAGGACGATTCATCGGGGTTGAGAAACAGGGTCATTTCGCGGATACGGCGTAAGATACCGGCCAAAAAGGCATCCTTTACGGTTTTGTCCGCGGAGGATAGACGAATGTTGATGTGTAAGCCGTTTCCGTCGTTTTCCGCAAGCGGTTTGGGATCAAAGCGCGCATGCAGACCGTTTTTCTGCGCCACGGTCTGAACGACGTTTTTAAAGGTCGTCACGTTGTCGGCGCTGGTAAGGGGATCACTGGCGCGGAAATCAATTTCATTCTGTCCGGGGCCGTTTTCATGATGAGAACTTTCGGGCTGGATGCTCATTTCCTGCAACGTAAAACAGATTTCACGGCGGACGTTTTCGCCGCGGTCGGCCGGAGCCAAATCCAAATAACCGCCCTCGTCGAGGGGAATATCGGTGGGATTCCCATTTTCATCGGTTTTAAAAAGATAGAACTCGCATTCTGCACCGAGATACACAGAGAGGGCACTTTCACGCATTTTTTTGACTGTTTCGCGCAAAATACGGCGTGCGTCCGGTTCAAAAGGCGTGCCGGAGGGGGTATGCAAATGGCAGAACAGGCGCACGACGCGTCCGGTTGAAGGACGCCAGGGGAGGACGGACATCGTAGTCGGGTCGGGGACGAGGCAGACATCGGGAGCAGTCTTGCCGCCGAAACCGGCGATAAGGGAGGAATTGACCGGAATACCGGTTTCAAAAGCTTCTTCAAGAAGGCAAGGCTGGATAGAGATGTTTTTTTGCGTACCGAACACATCGCAGAAAGCAAGGCGAATGAATTTTACGTCATTCTCCGAGATAAACTCCATAACGTCGGTTTTTGAATACATACGGATCGTCCTTTCCGGCGGATAAAATGTTTTTTCTATTATACAACGGGGCAAAAAATTTTTCAAATAAATTTTGTAAATTCGGCTTTTGACACCTTTTGCGGAAAGCATCAAAAGCGGCGGCAGACCGCTTTTTGCCAAAAGAAACACGCGGCAATGAAACCCGGGACTGCCGCGTGTCAACTTTCAAGGTTTGGGCTAAGCTTTTCTAAAAAACGCGTCTATTTTTTTTGGGGGGTTAACTCTCTTTCATGCCTATTGCCGGACAGCAGAAACCGGATTTCCCGAAGAGGTAAGCATATAACACCGCAAAATGCCGGTCACGGAATCTGTCGCTTGCCCGGAAGTGCCTGCAAGATCCGTCAGATCAAATTCAGCCGATTCGTTCTTTGCCAAATGTGCCGTTTTCACGCGAAATCCAACCGGCCGCGTGACGGAAAACAGCCCGGCAACCAATGAAAAATCGTCAGTCTCTTCTGCAAAATTGGTCATCATCGCCGTTACTCCGCCATCGGTCCGTCGGTCAATCGGCGAAATAAAGCCTTTTCCTTTTTCCTTGGCCAATGCCTGGATCAGTGCTCCGGCATTTAACATTCCATATCCGTAATAATCGCTTCGTTCTTCTCCATTCAAAAGCGATTTGTCCGCCGTCTGAATCAGAAGCTCTTTGAAATGCTCCGGCGTCAGATTCTTGTCAACCGACTTGGCAAGCGCCGCCACGGCCGCCACATACGGTGCGGAAAACGACGTGCCGCTGCCTGTGTCGTAACTGCCATACCGAACCGTCGAGTAGATGGACGTTCCCGGCGCAATGATGGTCACTTTGTCGTTGTATTGCGACGAAGAGGAGCGGCCGTAACTGCCGTCCGCGTTCTGCATCAGATTGGCAACGCTGATCACCCCGTCATAGCTTGCCGGATACGAATATTTTCCGGCATCTTTATTGCTGGCACCTCCCTCGTTTCCGGCGGCTGCGACCACAATAACGCCTTTTTTCAGAGCAAATTGTATTTCTTTTTGCAAGGATACGCTTGGAGTGCTGTTGGCTGACGGATAAAACCCGAAACTCATACTGATAACGTCCGCACCGCGTTCAACCGCCGCTCTGACAGCCCCTATCGCGTTGCTGTGGCTGAACGTGGTCGAATCGGCTATTTTCAGCGGTAAGACCTTTGCCCGGTGCGCTGCACCGACAATGCCTTTTCCGTTGGCGGCGGCGCAGATAATACCGGTGACCTTGGTGCCGTGACCGATATTGTCCGTTGTGTCGGTCGGATCCGCTATACTTGTCCCACCTGCCGGTATCACACAATTCTCGCCGGGCAAAAGGTTTTCTGCAAAATCTGAATGCTCGTAAACCCCGGTATCAAGCACTGCCACGATCGTATCGTTTCCATATACCCCAAGTCCCCAGGCATCCCGAATATTCGCGGCGGTGTGCGCCCATTGCTTTGAAAAAACGGAATCTGCATCGTAATCATAGGAGTACAGCTGCATATAGTAGTCCGGTTCGCTGTATTCGACAAGTCCTGCCTCGGTGAGCATATTAACAAGCTCCGCGTTGGCGGTCGTATAGAGCGACTCCGATTCAATAAGCGTTTCCAGTTCCAAAGGATCTTCTTCGTTGTCCGAAGAGAGCGTTGCTGCCGAATCAAGGAGTTCTTTGGCATATTCCGCGCTTTGCGCATCCTTGAAGCGGATAATGTAGCCGTCAAAGTCGGTTTCGGCAAAGGCGTAGAGGGAAAAACACAGGCATAAAGCCGCATAAAGCCATATAGATAAGATGTTTCGTTTCATGGTATACCTCGGAAAACAGAAATCCGTTAATCATATCGTTTACTGTGCAGAGCGGCTGCGTCAGGACTGCACATCGGAGAATAAAGTAAGTATACCACAAAAACGGGATATTTGCAAGAACAATATGCGTAAACCTGCCGCAAACTTTTTTGACAGACGGATTGCGTTTTTTGCGAGCCGGTTTTCTTTTTGATTTTCTTCCCAAAAGTATAAAGACACAGACCATGTCGCCATAGTCTGTGTCTTTGCGGCCTCTTAGGCTTGTTTATTGGATAGTAAACCTCAGATTATGTATCCGATCCAGCCGATCAGATGCTGAACAGATCGTTAATATCAATGATAACGTCGCTACCGACCATGATATCCTGGGTTTCTGCCTTGATGATTTCGATTTCGGGAGAAGCATACTTTTTCATAAAAATATATTCCTTTCTGTATTTCTGTTTTTTTAACAGCAAAAATTGATTTTTATGCCGGTGAAACGTTCACCGGAATGGCGCGCGAGGGGGTGGCTCTCTCCTTTTTCTTTATTATAGCGACAATTTGTGTTGTATTGGTTTCTTGACTGTAAACTTTCATTCATAATTCACGCAACCGTCACATTCGTTTTCAAAGCCCTTGAAAGCATGCGCTGAAAAATAAGATACATTTTGACATGCTCCGGTTACGAAATCACATTGTCAAAGCGGCGGATATGTGCTACAATTTCAACGTAAGAAAAAATGACAAAAGTTAAGAATTCACCGTCTATTTTATCAATTTGCCGGAATGGCGATGCGCTAAATTCGGCAGAATCAACAAAGAAGGAGCGAAAAATATGTTAAAAATTACTTTTATGGGAGCCGGAAGTACGGTTTTTGCCAAGAATGTGTTGGGCGATACACTTGTCTGTGACGCACTTCGTGAATGTGAAATTGCGTTATATGACATAGATAAGAATCGTTTGTCGGAATCCGAAGTTGTTATTCGCGCCATTAACAAGAAATACAATGCCGATCGTGCTGTTATCAAGACTTATCTTGGTGTGGAAAACCGCAAGGCAGCGCTTAGAGGCGCCAAGTTTGTCATCAATGCCATTCAGGTCGGGCTTTATGATCCGTGCACAATTATCGATTTTGAAATCCCGAAAAAATACGGGCTTCGCCAAACCATTGCCGACACGCTTGGCATCGGCGGCATTTTCCGGGGGTTACGCACGATCCATGTTTTAAAAGGATTCGCGGCCGACATGGAAGAGGTATGCCCGGACGCATGGTTCTTGAACTACACCAATCCGATGGCCATTCTTTCCGGTTATATGCAGCGGTACACAAACGTAAAAACAGTCGGACTGTGCCACAGTGTGCAGGGGTGTACAAGCGGATTATTTAACAATCTCGGCATTCCGGAACGTCATGCTTCTATCGGCAGTGAGCTGATTGCCGGTATCAACCATATGGCATGGCTGCTGGAAATCAAGGACAAGGACGGAAAGGATATGTATCCGGAGATACGCCGTCTGGCCAAGGAAAAGAACAAGGAAAAGCACAGAGATATGGTGCGGTTTGATTACATTGACAAATTAGGCTATTATTGCACGGAATCCAGTGAGCACAATGCGGAATACAACTGTTTTTACATCAAGTCACGCTATCCGGAATTGATCGACCGGTTCAATATTCCGCTTGACGAATATCCGCGGCGTTGTGTGAACCAGATTGCCAACTGGGAAAAGCAGAAAGAAGAGCTGCTTGGAGGCGGTGATATTGAGCACACGCGCACACACGAATACGGTTCTTATATTATGGAAGCGATGGTAACCAACAAGCCATACAAGATTGGCGGCAACGTGATCAACACCGGGTTGATTGACAATCTGCCGGGGGATGCATGTGTGGAAGTGCCGTGCTTGGTGGACGGTTCAGGCATTTCTCCGACGCATGTCGGGCGGCTTCCGGTTCAGCTTGCGGCCATGAACATGACCAACATCAATTGCCAGTTATTAACTATTGAAGCGGCTGTGACCGGCAAAAAAGAGCACATTTATCATGCGGCGATGTTAGAACCGCACACAGCGGCGGAGCTTTCGATTGACGACATCATCAAGATGTGTGACGAGCTTTATGAAGCTCACGAAAAAGCCGGGTATCCGATATTATAAGCGAGGCTATTTGTCCCTCTTTCTTTCCAAGGAAAGGGGGACTTTTCGTTTCGCGAAAAGTATTAGGGACGGTTTTAACGTTACTTTTTCGCTTGTACGAAAAAGTAACCAAAAAGTACACCAGAGGGTTGCGGCCCTCTGGACTCCCAGAGAGCGGTTCAAAATTCCGAGCGGTGGATTTTTGGTTAAATCGCAAGCTTTGTGCCCATCAGAAAATCTTTGAGAAAAATCGCTGTCTTGTGCCATACAGCTCGGAGTATTTTGAACCGGTGCGAGACGGCGGTTTTACTGCATAAGGATTTGTAGGTGTTTATAAAAAGACGGAGTTTGATTTGGGCGGACAGTAGGTTATGTATTTCATAAAATGGGGGGGAATTTGGTGGGAGATTGTTTTTTCGCGAACAGAAAGTTATGTTCCGAAAAACAGATAGTTTCGGATGAGAATACGAAATTCCAATTTTTTGCGCTTAACAACATTTTTGATAAATTTCAAAGTTTTAAACGGCTTACAGCACTTTTAAATAATGCCAAGCCCTATTTTTATTCCAAATTTTCCACCACACCCCACATCAATTTCCCTTTTCCGCCGCAACAAAGATAACGTACACTTTCTCTTTTAAACAACCGCCTGCGGCGTCAAGCACGCACAGCAACTTCGATTTTTCGCAAAATCCGATTCTGCGTTAGCACTACACTTCCGGTTCGCACCGGTTCAAAACATGGCCGTGCGTGTTTGCGGCACTAACAAACTTTTGCAAAAAAGCTTTATACGCTGAACGTTTCAAATTTTACTTAAAATCCTACCGCACGGGTTTTGAACCGCACTTTGGGTATCCAGAGGGTCGCAACCCTCTGGGGTACTTTTTGGTTACTTTTTCGTACAAGCGAAAAAGTAACACAAAAATCGTCCCTTTTATGCTTTTCGCGAAATGAAAAGCACCCCAAACCGTCCCTCAGGGAAATTTTCAGAAAAAGGAAAATTTCTCTAAGAGCCTCTTTCCGGGCTTTTCCGGAAAAACCAAAGCCTTACCGATTGTTGTACCGATTGATAAATTCCTCTAATTCCTTAACCGTCGGAAAAGACGCCTCGCCGGATTTCAGCACGCTGTACGCACTGACACAAACGGCAAACCGCGCGGCATCGGAAATATTTCCGCCATTCTGCATGTACCGTACAGCAAGAGAAGAGGTGAACGCCTCTCCTGCACCGGTCGTATCGACAGCACGTACATCCAGCGCCGGAATCAGCTCCTGGTGCAGTCCGTCGTAGACAAACGCCCCGCGCTTTCCCAGCCGGATCACGACATACTTTGTATGTATCAGCGCCGAAAGCTTGATAGCGGCACGTAAAGCGTTTTCCGCACTGGTCGGCGCGATATCGGTATAGTAGGCAATCTCATCCTCTCCGGACGTGATGATTTCGCACGCGTCGATTGAGGACGGATCAAGCTCGGTCTGAGCCGGCGCTAAATTCAAAATAGCCGGAATTTTCTGTTCTTTCGCCTTTTGCACGCCATAATAAACGATTTCCGGAATAACATCGCATGCCAATAACAGCGCATCCGGATAGCAGGTAAAAGCCTCTTCTGCATGATCGACCGACAAAGAGGCGCCGGCGCCGGGAAACCGAACCGTGCGCTTTTTTTCGCCCGGCTCGCGGAAAATCATGGAAAAATCTGTTTTTTGCTCGTTATCAAAAAAGACAAACCGGGTATCAATCTTCTCTTTTTCCAAGCTGTCCGCTATCTTTCTGCCGTTGGAGTCTGCACCGACGCCGGTGCAAAGAACGGCATCCGCACCGAGTCTTGCGGCACACAGCGCGGCATTCGCGCCTTTTCCGTCTGCACAAAGAAAATAATCGCCTGCGGAAAAAAGCGTTTCGCCGACGGCTGGGAAACGTTCGGCAACACAGACAAAATCCATATTGGTATTTCCGATGACTAACAATCTCGGTTTTCTCATAGCGATCGTCCTTTCCGGCATGTTTCTTTTTTTATTATAATGGATTTTTCCGGGAAAGTCAATAGCGGCTGCCCTTTCCGGACGGTAAAACCCACTTGCAAAAACAGACGTTCTATGGTACAATATAAAAAAACAAAAAGGAGTTATGCGCCATGACCTATGATTTTGACAAGCTGAATGACGAACAAAAAAAGGCCGTTACCGCCACCGAAGGCTTTGTGCGCGTCATTGCAGGCGCAGGAACGGGAAAAACACGCGCTTTGGTGCATCGCTTTGCCTTTTTGGTGAATGAAATCGGCATTTTGTCCGGACATATCCTTTGTGTTACCTTTACCAATAAGGCTGCCGGTGAAATGCGCAGCCGTATTCATAATCTGACCGGAGACAACGATACTGGTTATATCTGTACATTCCACAGTTTCTGCGTTTCGGTGCTCCATGAGGACGCGCATATCCTCCAATACCCCGAAAGCTTTTTGGTGCTTGATAATTCCGATATCGACGCCATGCTGGCAACAGTCTATGAGGAACGCGGACTGACGTTACGGCATATGACCTATTCGGCGGCGCGCGACAAGATCGAAATGCTCAAATTAAAGGAAAAAACCGATTACTATAAAGATCTGATCCATCTGTCGATTTCCGGCTTGAAAGAAAAGTATGAAAAGGCTGAAAGCGTGACTGACATCATTTTTTACGGATATCTGTACGAACAGAAAAAGTGTTTCGGGCTGGATTATAATGATCTTATCACCCTGTCGCTGTATATTTTTGAAAATCATCCGGATATCCGCCTAAAATGGCAGGAACGGTTGGAATATATTATGGTTGACGAGTTTCAGGATATTGATGAGCCGCAGTACAAGCTTATGAAAGTGTTATGTGCCTATCATAAGAATCTGTTTATCGTCGGCGATCCCGACCAGACCATTTACACCTGGCGCGGCGCAAGCATTCGCTATATTCTGAATTTCCACGAAGAATTTCCGGATACCGAAACCATTTATCTTTTGCAGAATTACCGCAGTACGCCGCAGATTATATCCGTGTGTAATTCCTTGATCCGGCACAACAAGAACCGTGCCGAAAAGGATTTGATTCCAACGCTTCCGGACGGCGAAAAAGTTGTTTGTCATTATGCCGCCGACTCAGAGCAAGAAGCCGAATGGATTGCAGACGAGGTGGAAAAACTGCACGAAAGCGGTGTGCCGTACAAAGATATAACCGTTATGTACCGGGCGCATTATGTCACGCGCACGCCCGAAACCGTTTTTATGAAACGGAAGATTCCGTATGTGTTATACAGCGGTGTGCCGTTTTACGGCCGTGCAGAAATCAAAGACGCGCTTAGCTATCTGCGCATGCTTGTATACAAGGACGATCTGTCGTTCTTGCGCATTGTCAACCGTCCGAAACGGAATATCGGTGAACGCCGCAAAGCCTTTTTAAAGGCATATGCCGAAGAGCACGGCTGTTCATTATATGCGGCATTGAAAGCGGCGGCAGAAGCGGAAGAGCCGTTGTTGACCGGCACGGGCGCAAAAGAATTTATTGAGTTAATTGAAACGCTGTCGCGCGATTATGCGGCAAGGCAGGTTTCGGAGGTGCTAAGCGAACTGCTTGACAAAAGCGGCTATGAAAAAATGCTCCGTACAGAGGGCAGTTCGGAACGGTTGGATAATCTTGCGGAATTAAAACAGGCCGTGCATGAATATGAAACGACCTGCGGCGAGGAAAGCACAGCTGAGCAGTTTTTGATAAGCTCTGCGCTGTATTCCGGTGCGGACGCTGCCGAAAGTGGCGATAAGGTGCGCTTTATGACGGTTCACGCCGCCAAAGGCCTTGAATTTCCGTATGTATTTTTATGCGGAATGAACGAGGGAATCTTTCCGTCGAAACGATTGCGCACGAAAGCCGAAATGGAGGAAGAGCGCAGGCTTGCGTTTGTTGCCATGACGCGTGCCGAAAAGAAATTATATCTTTCGGAGGCGGCCGGCCGTGATTTTGACGGTTCGCCGCGTTATCCGTCGCGGTTTCTCCTCGATATCGACTCAGAACTTCTCGATTTCACCGAGCCGCCGCGCGAGGGATTGATTGAAGATGCACGTGCGTATATTTCGGTGAGGGAAAAGCTTTTAACCGACAAAGAGACGGTCTACCGGAGCGGTATGCGCGTCAGGCACTCGATTTTCGGTTTTGGCACGATTTTGGACACGGATGTACAAAAGGGCATGAACAAAATTCAATTTGACGATATGCCTACCGCGCGGCAGATCTCCTATCGCGTCAAGCTTGAACTCTTGGGACAATTGCTGACCGAGGAAACGGAGGCTCTGACAGAACAGACGGAAGAATTGTAAATTTTTAAAAAACGTATTGACTTTGCCCCAAGGGAATGGTTTATAGTGTAGCTATCCTAATTCGAGGAGGGGTAAAACACTTGCAGATAAAAGAAGTATGTCACTTGACCGGGCTTTCTGCCAAAGCGGTTCGTTTGTATGAGTCCAAAGGTCTTATTTCGGTTGACCGGGCGGCAAACGCTTACAGAGAGTATACCGATGAACAAATAGAACGGCTATGCGCAATACGGCGTTTCCGGCTATCGGGAATCTCGCTTGCGGATATCCGTCTTTGGGCAGACGGTCTGTTTGATGCGCCGGCACTTTTTCAGAAAAGACTGTATGAATTATCCGAAGAAAAAGGAAAGAACAAAGAACAGGAAAAGTTATGCAGAGAATATTTGAAAAATGCCAATTTCAACGTTCCTGCGTGTGAGAAAACGTCGGACAACTCATTGTTTGACGATCCTGAACTGCTAAATCCGGCCTTGGCTGCCGGACACCGCTTGTCCCTCGGCATCGATATCGGCACAACTACCATCAGCGCCGCTGTCGCCGACTTGGACGGACATTGTCAGATTGCCTGCTACACCTTGCCCAATCAAAGCATGATAAAGGCAAACGAGCCTTTCCGTCATGAACAGGATGCGGTCTGGATCGCCGAAAAACTGACGCAGTTCATAAAATCGGTTATCGGTGCGTTTCCGGGCATCATTTCTATCGGCATTACCGGGCAAATGCATGGTATTCTTTATGCAGATAAAAACGGAAAGGCTGTTTCGCCGCTTTATACATGGCAGGATACACGTGCGGCTCTTAAAACGAGCACCGGCAAAACATACAGTGAGGAGATCAAACACCAAACCGGCTATACAGTCATGCCGGGGTATGGTTTTGCCACCCATTATTACAATGTACAAAACGGACTTGTACCGGAGAATGCTGCCAGCCTCTGTACCATCGGGGACTATGCGGTTATGTGTATAACCGGCCGAACACGTGCACTTATGCACGCGTCCAACGCGGCAAGCTTAGGGCTTTTTGACTGCGCAACCGGGAAATTTGACCGCACCGCACTGGAAAAGCTCAAATTAAACGTGCTCTCTCTGCCTGACGCAGCCACGGGAGAAACAGTAGCCGGGTTCTATCAAAATATTCCGGTAACAGTCGCATTCGGAGACAATCAAGCTGCTTTTTTCGGTTCAGTAAGGGATGAAAAGAACGATCTGTCCGTCAATTACGGTACAGGCAGTCAGATTTCAATGTGCGTGGATGCCGACTTTCCCACACCGCGTTTACCGCTTGAACGGCGTCCCTATTTTGAGGGACGATTTCTGTTAACCGGATCAGCTTTGTGCGGCGGCCGTGCCTACGCGCTTTTGGAACGTTTTTTTCGCGCCGCGTTAAGGACTGACTCGGAACAATATGAACTGCTGAATGAATTTGCACAAAAGGCTTTGGGAACCGATAAACGGCTAAAAGTACGTACGACCTTTTGCGGAACACGTCAAAATGCCGATATTCGAGGTTTGATTGAAAATATCGGGGAAGATAACTTTACGCCGGAAGCATTGACTCTCGGCGTTTTGGAAGGCATGGCAAATGAACTTTATGAGATGTATCTTCAAAGCGGCGTAAAAATGTTCGGAAAACTTGTTGCCTCCGGCAATGCTGTACAAAAGAATCCGTCGTTATGCCGGGTGCTGTCTCAAACATTTTCCCGTCCGCTTGTCTTACCTGCTTTGCGGGAAGAAGCCGCTTTCGGCGCGGCTCTCGCGGCTGCACACTTTGCCTTGCAGATTCCTTTGAACGAGGTAAAGAAAAGCATTCCGTATCCATGTATCGACGAGAAAGGAAACAATAAATATGAATATCGCAAGAACTAAAATTCTTTTTGAAAAATATGATTTGATTTTTTCCCTTGAAAATGTGAATCCTGTAAAAGCAGTCACAGCAGACGGCAAGCCGGCGTTTAATGCATATAAAAATGAAAACGGTTTAAACGTCGAGTTTTACACATCTTTTCGTGATACGCCTCTTCTTCTCCATGCTGAACCTGCGGCAAATAATGTCTTTCTTCGCGTCCGCCCCTACCGTATTGAGCTTTGGGCCGACGGTGTTTTGTGCGATGAAGAATGGCCAATTGGGTCATTTGGTGTGGCGGAGGCTCTATGGAACGTACCGATTGGAGTAAAACCATACACAGAGAGCGAAAATGTATCGCCGGTTATTCTCGGAACATTCCGGAATGCCGAAGGCTGGCGTCCGGAAGAAGATGTTTTTGTCGGCGATTGTATGCCATATTCCGACAATGAACGCTTTCACGTTATCTACCTGAAAGACCGGCGTCATCACCGCAGCAAATACGGTCTCGGCGCTCATCAATGGTCACATATATCCACCGACGATTTTGTAAACTGGCAGATTCACCCGGATGTCGTGACAATTGACGAGCAATGGGAGGGTTCTATCTGCACCGGCTCGCATATTGAGCATAACGGCAAACATTATTTGTACTATACCATTCGCACATGTGACGGTTCGCCTGCGCCCATTTGCCGCAGTGTTTCAGACGACGGATACCACTATCAAAAAGACCGTGGATTTTGGGTTGAACTTGGAGACAATTACTGTAAGGTTTCGGCACGCGATCCGAAAATCGTAAAAGGCGACGACGGCGTTTTCCACATGTTTGTAACCACAACGCTTCTTTCCGAGGGAAAAGGCTGCCTTGCACACCTGACTTCACCGGATGCCGATGTTTGGACGGAGGAGCCAGACCCGGTTTACCTTGCTAAGGACGGTGACCAGCCGGAATGTCCGGACTATTTTGTTTATCGCGATAACTATTATCTCGTGTTCAGTCATTTCGGATCCGGATGTTACCTGTATTCAAAAAAACCGTTTTCCGATTGGAAAACACCGGAAAATCCGCATATCCCTTGTGAAAGTGTGCCCAAAATGGCACTTTGGGAAGAAGAAATTGTTTTTGTTGGCTTTAAGCGTATTGACGGCTATGCCGGGGATATGACATTTTTAAAAATCAAGCCGGATACGGTTGAGTTGTTTCCTCAAGAGTAAGACCAAGTTTGTACCGAATCTGACATAAAGGAGCTCTGTCATGCCGAATTCTTTTCAAATGGGCGATTTTGACCTTGACGTTGAATCCATTGTTCTTGTTCACCGTTGTGTGTTTGAGCATGGCATACACGGCAGTGATTACCGTGCCGGCCGGGGTGTAGCCGGGATCGTTTATTGTCTTTCGGGACTCGGAAAATATGTTTTTGATGAGACAAACGGCCGGGAATCCGAGGAGCTGTTTCTCGCTCCCGGACGAATGCTCTTTCTTCCGGCCGACAGCCGGTATATTGTGGCAAGCGAGGGAACAGAGCCGTTTTGCCACATTACCGTCAATTTTCGGCTTGCCGGAGCGAAAGGGGAAGAAAACACGGCATTTGATGCGATCCTCTCCAACCGGTTTCGCTATATGTCGTCAGAAGCTGTTGCCGCGGTATCGGAAGAGCTTCTTGAACGCTTGCTTTCGGTATGGCAAAACAAGACATATGGGTTTACTGTACTGGCGCGCTCGGTATTATATGAAATTCTGTATCTGTATTTTACCGATGCGGTGCGTTTCAACAGTTCCGGCGACGATTACCGCAAAATTCTTCCGGCAAAGACATTCATAGATGCGCACTATGCGGAAAATCAATCGGTAAGCGAGCTTGCGGACATGTGCCGGTTAAGCGAAACGCATTTCCGGCGGCTGTTTGCGCGGTTATTCGGTTGTTCGCCGGTAGCATACCGTTTGCAGAAGCGTTTATTGAAAGCCAAGGATCTGCTTCTTTCCGGCGAATATTCGGTTGCAGAAGCGGCCCAAGCGGTGGGCTTTGACGATGCCAATTATTTCGGGCGCGTCTTTCGGGCTCACATGGGGATGACTCCGTCTGAGGCGGCAAAGGGGATATAAGGGGTTATATCTCCTTGGTTTATGAAAGGTTGGGAAGAGGCTCTTAGGGAAATTTTCCTTTTTCTAAAAATTTCCCTAAGGGACGATAATAGATACTTTTCGTTTCTCGAAAAGTAATAAAAGGGACGATTTTTGTGTTACTTTTTGCGGCGTGCAAAAAGTAACCAAAAAGCACGTGCTCGGACGCGTCAAAAGTTGCCAGTGGCAAGTTTTGGCGTGTCGGAGACCGCCGAAACAGGGAATATTGTGAGCGGACGCGAACAAGACGACCATGTTTCAAGGAGTCGGCTCCGCCCTGCGACCTCGGTTCAAAACCCGTGCGGTAGGATTTTAGGTGAAGTTTGAAAGGTTCTGCGTATTAAGATTTTTTGCCAAAATTTGTCAGTGCCGCTAAACGCACGGCCATGTTTTGAGCCGGTGCGAACCGCGAATTTTCATCAAACGCAGAATCGGATTTTGCGAAAAATCGAAGTTGCTGTGCGTGCTTGACGCCGCAGGCGGTTGTTTAAAAGAGAAAGTGTACGTTATCTTTGTTGCGGCGGAAATGGGAAATTGATGTGGGTAAATAGAAAATTTGGAGTGAATCAGTGGTTTGCATATATGCAGAAAATTGAAGTTTTGCACTCTTTTGCAAAACTTTCTTTTTTTCAAAAAGCCATATTCTGTTGTTCAAAACCCAACCTCCCACCAAACTTTCCCATTTTATGAAACACATAACCTGCTGTCCGCCCAAATCAAAGCCTGTTTTTTAAAAATACCCACAAATCCTTACGCAGTAAAGCCGCCGTCTCGTACCGGTTCAAAATACTCCGAGCTATATGGCACAAGGTTGCAAATTTTCGTAGAAATCTTTTGATAGGCACAAAGCTTGTGTTTTAGCAAAAACTCCCACGCTCGGAATTTTGAACCGAGGTCGCAGGGCGGAGCCGACTCCTTAAAACATGGTCGTCTTGTTCGCGTCCGCTCACAATACTCCCTGTTTCGGCGGTCTCCGACACGCCAAAACTTGCCACTGGCAACTTTTGACGCGTCCGAGCACGTGCTTTTTGGTTACTTTTTGCACGCCGCAAAAAGTAACAGAAAAAACGTCTCTTTTCTTGCTTTTCGAGAACCGAAAAGCATATGATGCCCGGTGGTTCCAAACCACCGGGCATCAAAATTCTTTTAGCCCCCTTTTCTTCTAAGAAAAGGGGGCAGAGTTTAAAGGCAAATAGCCCCTTATATCAGCCGAACCGGCCGCCAACATAGTCCGCTGTGCGCTTGTCGCACGGATCGGTGAAAATCTTCGATGTCTCATCGAATTCCACCACTTCGCCGAGTAAGAAAAACGCCGTCTTGTCGGAAATACGTAATGCCTGCTGCATGTTGTGCGTGACAATGACGATCGTGTAATTCTTCTTCAATTCCAACGCTAATTCTTCGATTTTCGCCGTGGAGATCGGATCCAACGCCGAGGTCGGCTCATCCATAAGTAAAACCTCCGGCTCAACCGCAAGCGCACGCGCAATGCATAACCGCTGCTGTTGTCCGCCGGAAAGTCCGGTCGCGTCACTTTTCAGACGATCCTTGACCTCTTCCCAAAGCGCCGCGTCGCGAAGTGCTTTTTCTGCAATGCCGTCAAGGACGGATTGGGCCTTGATCCCGTGTGTGCGCGGCCCGTAGGCAATGTTGTCGTAAATGCTCATCGGGAACGGGTTCGGTTTCTGAAAAACCATGCCGACACGCTTGCGTAAGGTGTTGACATTGATATCCTTGTATACGTCTTTGCCATCCAATAAAATGCTTCCGGTGATACGGCAGTTCTCCACAAGGTCGTTCATACGGTTGATGGATTTTAAAAGCGTGGATTTTCCGCATCCGGAAGGGCCTATAAATGCCGTTACACGCTTTTCATCCATGGTGAGAGACACGTCTTTCAATGCCTGAAAGTCGCCGTAAAACAGATTCAAGTGCCGGATTTCAATTTTTGCCTTTGTCTGGGACATGGGAACACCGCCTTTCACACGTTATTTCTTTGTAACCTTTTTGGCGAGCGCATAAGAGAGTGCGTTGATACCCACCACCATGACAAGTAAGACTAATGAAGTTGCATATGCCTGACCGGTATATAATCCCTCGGAAATCAGGGCATACAGATGTACCGACAAGGTCCGTGCGGAGGAAAACAGACTGTTCGGTACGCTCGGAACTGTGCCGGCTGTGAAGATGAGCGCGGCACTTTCTCCGGCAATACGGCCGATAGCGAGGATGACGCCGGCTAAGATACCCGGTACGGCGCTCGGAAGAACAATGTGAAAGACGGTGCGCAGTTTTCCGGCTCCTAAACCGAACGAGGCTTCTCTGTAACTGTCCGGAACGGCAAGAAGCGCTTCTTCGCCGGTACGGATAATGAGCGGAAGAATCATAATGGCAAGCGTAAACACACCGGCAATCAGCGAATATTCCCATTTAAACGCAATGACAAAGCACAGATAGCCGAAAAGCCCGTAAACGATTGACGGGATACCCGACAGGGTCTCGGTCGTAAGACGGATAAGCTTGACTAACCGCGATCCTTTGCGCGCATATTCCGAAAGGTAAATGGCGGCAAACAGCCCGACCGGAACGGCTAATACCAACGACAGCGCCGTCATAAGAAGCGTGTTGATGATCGACGGCAGCATGGAAACGTTTTCCGGTGTATATTCAAGCGCAAACAGGGACAGCCGCAGATTCGGAATGCCCTTTACAAGAATATAGCCAATGAGAAAGACAAGCGTAAAGACTGTGAGAAAAACGGAAATTCCGGTACAGACGCGTAAAACATAGGTGGAAAACAGACGCGGTTTGTCCGCATGCAGTTTTTCTTTTGCTTTGACAAGTTCAGACACTTTTCTATTTGCCCTGTAAGGCGTTGAAGCGGTAAGATTCATGAGTGACCTCGGTTCGTGTATTAAGACTTTTTCCGGATAAGGGAAAAAGAAAGATTGATGATAAGAATAAAAACGAATAAGACAACGGCTGTTGCAATGAGAGCCCTGCGGTGAAGTCCGAAATCGGCATAGGCCATTTCGAGTACGATGTTCGCTGTGAGAGTGCGCACTCCGTCCGTCAGATGTTCGGGGAGAACCGCTTGGTTCCCGGCAATCATGACGACCGCCATGGTTTCGCCGATCGCCCGGCCGATTCCGAGAATCACCCCGGCAAAAACGCCGCTTCCGGCTGCCGGAAGGCGGACAAAGAATACGCTTTGCTCCTTGGTGGCTCCAAGTGCAAGAGACCCTTCTTCATAGGCGTTCGGAACGGCGCGGAGCGCACTTTCGGCAATTCCCGTCACGGTCGGCAGAATCATGATACCTAAGAGTAAGGACGCTGTTATCATGCCTTTGCCGCTGGTGCCGGTAAGTGACTGCATAAGCGGCACCAGAACCGTAAGTCCGAAGAAACCGTAGACGATCGACGGAATACCGGCAAGAAGCTCGGTCATGGGTTTGAGAATCTTATAGATTTTCGGCGGACAGAAGCAGGCAAGGTAGGCGGCGCAGAAAACCGCGACCGGCACACCGATGAGAATCGCGCCGGCAGTTACATAAAGACTGCCAATCATCATCGGGAATATGCCGTAGATTCCTTCGGTCGGTTTCCAGACGCGGCCGGTCAGAAATTTACCGACGCCGATCTCGCGCATGGCCGGAATTCCTCCGGCAAAGAGAAAGGCGCAGATAGCAAGCACGGCGGCGACCGACGCGCAGGCCGAAAGCAGGAAAAGCAGTTTCATGGCGCTTTCCTTGAACCGGAAAAACCGGTTTTCGGTCGGGTCTTTGACGTTTGCAGAGGATTCCGGAATGCGTTTCATAGCGGTCACCGTGTTATTTCACGTCTGCCCAAGAGGTGGTTTCGCCGATGTAGATGCTCTTGATCTGTTCGGAGGTCAATGCTTCGGTGCTGTTATCCTTGTTGACGATGACGGCGATTCCGTCAAGAGCCATGACGGTCGGGGTAAGACCGGCTTGGATCTCACTGTCTTTGAGTTCACGCGAGGACATACCGATGTCGCACACGCCCTCAATGGCGCTCTGAATACCGGCGCCCGAACCGCTTTGCTGGATTTCAACGGTTACGTCGGGATTGAGCTTTTTGTAAGCGGCGGCTAATTCATCCATGAGAGGGGAAACGGAGGTCGAACCGGCAAGCGTTACTTTTCCGGAAAGACCGGCAGGTGTGTAAGCGCCGTTTCCGCCGACAGTTATGTATTTTTCGGAAACAATGGCTTGTCCGTCGTCACTGAGAATGAATTTGATGAAATCAGCGGCAAGATCGCTGATCTCGTCTTGGGTTGCGATGATAAACGGACGGGAAATTTTATACGAGCCGTTCTTGACGTTATCGACCGAGGCTTCCACACCATCAACTTTGACGGCCTTGACCGAATCGTTCAAAGAACCGAGCGAGATGTAACCGATTGCGTTTTTGTTTCCGGCTACGGTTGAAATGACGACCGAGGTGCTGTTGGAAATCTCAGCTTTGGCATAGGTCATATCCGTGCCGTCTTTTTCGATTCCCATAAGTTCGGTGAACGCACCGCGCGTACCGGAGCCGTCTTCACGGCTGACAACGGTGATGGTGTCGTTTTGTTTGGCGCAGGACGCAAGAGCGGTTACCGCAAGAGCGGCGGCGAGAACGGTTAAAATTTTCTTTTTCATGATCAAAACTCCTTTGGTTTGATTTTTGGTTTTTTCCTTTGGTACGATTAAAGAATACGGGAGTTTTGTAAAAAGTAAAAGCGAAGCAAGGTAAAATGCACATGAAAAGAAAAATGTTCGGATTTTACATAATGCTGTCAAAATAAGTCGTTTATTATGTTGTAAAGGTGACGCGCAGATTTTTCGTGAAACAAAAAAACGTCCGACGGTTTGAGGAATCAAACCGTCGGACGGAAAAAATTCTTTTGTTAAACTTTCCGCCTAAGAAAAGTTGCGTTGCTCTCTTTTGAAAAAAGCGTTTGTGAGGTTGAACAGTCCGTTGATTTACTGTTCGTCGCCTTTTTCGCGAATGATGAGCTTAATCGGCGTTCCCTCAAAACCAAACGTTTCGCGCAGTTTGTTTTCAATGTAACGCTGATAGGAAAAATGAAACAGTTCCGCGTCGTTGCAGAAAATGACAAAAGTCGGCGCTTTGATACCGGTCTGCGTCATGTAGTAGATCTTCAAGCGTTTGCCCTTGTCAGTCGGCGGTTGAACGCGCGTGGTGGCCTCGCCGAGAACATCGTTGAGCATGCCGGTCGAGATGCGCATAGCGGCCTGATTGTTGACATAGTTGATAAGCTCAAACAACCGGTTGACGCGCTGACCGGTCTTGGCCGATATAAACAGAATCGGCGCATAGGTCATATAAGAAAGTGCTGTATAAACGTCCTTGCGGAATTCATCCATGGTCTTGGTGTCTTTTTCGACTAAATCCCACTTGTTGATGACGATAATGCAGGCTTTTCCACTTTCATGCGCAATGCCGGCGACGCGTTCATCCTGCGCGGTCACCCCCTCGGTCGCATCAATGAGAATCAAGCATACATCACTGCGGTCAACAGCCATTTCGGCGCGCAAAATGCTGTATTTTTCGATGCTGTCTCCGATTTTTCCGGTCTTGCGGATTCCGGCAGTATCGATAAATACATATTTGCCGAATTCGTTTTCAAAGGTGGAATCGATCGCATCGCGCGTCGTTCCGGCTACATCCGAAACGATCATGCGCTCCGTGCCGATGATCCGGTTGACAAGCGAGCTTTTTCCGGCATTGGGACGGCCGATGAGCGCAACTTTTATGGTGTCGTCGTCGTCCTCTGGCTCATTTTCTTCCGGCAGAAGCTCACAGACTTTTTCGAGAATATCGCCGGTGCCGGTGCCGTGTACCGAGCTGACGGCATACGGTTCGTCAAGTCCCAATTCATAAAATTCGTAAATTTCGGGCGGTGGTGCACCGACAGAATCTACTTTGTTGACACAGAGAACCACCGGTTTTCCGCTTTTGCGCAGCATAGACGCAATCTCGCGGTCGTCGGCCGTGACGCCTGCCCGGATATCGGTCAGAAACAGAATAACGTCGGCGTGTTCAATGGCAAGCTCCGCCTGCGTTTTGATGTGCGTCATCATGGCGTCGTTGGTGTCGGGTTCGATACCGCCGGTATCGATCATCATCATTTTTCTGCCGCACCATTCGACTTCAAAATACAGTCGGTCGCGCGTGACGCCCGGTGTATCTTCGACAATGGCGATTCGTTTGCCGACTACTTTGTTGAAAAAGGTGCTTTTGCCGACGTTCGGACGTCCGACAATTGCTACAACCGGCTTTGCCATGAGAATACCTCCTTTGTGGTATGGGTTGAATATCCGTGTAACAGGATACGAGATCCGTTTTGAAAATTATTGTTCGTAAACGCCTGTGATTTTATCCGCAAACTCCGCGCCGTCATTGGTAACCGGCACGACCGGAACGCCGAGTTTTTCGGTGAATTCGTCAAGACTCATATCGTCTAAAAACAGGTCGCCCTCATGCCGCAGCGTTACCGACGGAATGAACACCGTCTGCCCTAACGGCTTGTCCTTTAAATAATCGTACATGTCGCCGCCGGTCAAAAGGCCGGAAACGGTAATGGATTCACCGAAAAAACGGTTTACCACACCGTAGACATGCACGGTAAGTCCGGGAAAATTCTTTTCCAGATTCTTGGCGGCATTCTGGATAAAGTTATAGGCAGCCATACCCGTAACTACGGAAACTTCACGCGGTTTATCGAGAGTAAAGCCGTCCTCCAGCAAATTTTCGATTTCCATGGAAATCTCGTCTTTTTGGTTGGTAATGCAGCCGACGCCGTTATCCAATTGCGGATAGCCGTCATAGTACGATTCGTCCGGTAAAGGCAACTCCGCTTTGAGATACCATTCATCGGCGGCCTGGATCAGGCGTTCTCCGTAATTTTTTTCGTTTTCGGCGCGTTTTCGATCGATCTGCGCAATGACTTCGCGCGCGTCCTCTTTGTTAAACGGTTCGAGCGGATAGAGTCCGTCACGGTGTTTGGTTAGGCCGGACGGCACGACGGCGATACTTTCAATATGGGGGTAATAAGCGGAAAGATCGTTCAATGTGCGGTCAAGTTCCGCTTTATCGTTGAGATTTTTGCAGAGCACGATCTGGGCGTTCATGGTGATATCGCCGTCGCGCAAGCGGTCGAGAAACCGGAGCGAGGCACCGGCATTTTTGTTTTTCATCATTTTGACGCGCAGTTCGGGGTTGGTGGTATGCACCGATATATTGATGGGTGAAATACGCATTTTGATGACGCGGTCGATATCGGCGTCTGTGAGGTTGGTAAGCGTGATGTAGTTGCCGAAAAAGAAAGACAGACGGCTGTCGTCATCTTTAAAATAGATATCTTCACGCATTCCTTTGGGGTTTTGGTCAATAAAGCAAAAGACGCATTTATTTTTGCAGGAATGCTTTTTATCCATGAGATAAGTGGCAAATTCCAAGCCGATATCGTCATACTGCGGTTTTTTTATAAGGACATGAACCGGTTCGCCGCGTCGGTCAAGTTCGATATCGAGTTTTTTTTCGGTGATATAGAATCGATAATCTAAGACGTCGGTGATAGGGTTTCCGTTGATGGAGACAAGGACATCGCCGGCGAGGATATGGGCTTTTGCGGCTGGTGAGTTTTTTTCGACGCCGGTGATCTCGACCATCTTGATTCATCTCCTTTATAGGCGGCTGTGCCGCCGGTAGATACTCACGCGTCAGCGTGAGGAGCAGACCCGGCGGGGCTGCCGGGGAGCCGTGGTTACTTTTAGCAAAAGTAACAAAAGGGGCAGGCTTTTCTTTTCTGAAAAGCCCGGAAAGAGGCTCTTTGGGGTGCTTTTCGTTTTACGAAAAGCATAAAAGAGACGTTTTTTGCGGTCTTTTGGCTTTTAGCAAAAGGACCCAAAAGGACGATTTTCTGTTACTTTTCGCCTCTGCGAAAAGTAACCAAAAGCAGACCGAGGGCTGCGGCCCTCTGGACTCCCGGGGAGCGGTTCAAAATTCCGAGCGGTGGATTACTTGCTAAGCCGCAAGCTATGTGCCTATCAAGGAATTTTTATGAGAATTTGCAACCTTGTGCCATACAGCTCGGAGTATTTTGAACCGGTGCGAGGGGGAATTCTAGTGCGTAAGGATTTGTAGGTGTTTTTGAAAAGGCATGCTCCGATTTGGGTGGACAGTAGGTTATGTGTTTTATGAAAT
>CAKSOW010000009.1 GCA_934479825.1 uncultured Eubacteriales bacterium | reverse complement strand
GCCGAAAATGACAAGATCGTTGCAAAGAGCGCCGCTAACATCCCCGGCGTCAAGACTGCAACCCCCGGCACGCTCAATGTCTATGACATTCTCAACTGCGACATGTTCGTGGTTGCCGGCGACGCCGTAAAAGTAATCGAGGAGGTATACGCATAATGAAAACGGCACATGACGTTATTATCCGTCCGATTATCACCGAAGCAAGCATGTCAAGACTCGCTGACAAGAAGTATACCTTTGAAGTAGCTTCCGACGCCAACAAGATCGAAATCAAAAAGGCTGTCGAGGAAATTTTCAAGGTGGATGTCGATAAGGTCAACACCATCAGCGTTAAGAGCAAAAACAAGCGCGTTGGTTATCACCTCGGCAAGACTTCCGAATGGAAAAAGGCGATCGTTACCTTAAAGCCCGAATCAAAGACCATCGAGTTCTTCGACAGCATGATGTAACTTGTGATCGAAGATCATATTCGTTAAGAAAACTGCGGCGCAGTTTGCGAAAGCTTTACCGCGCCGGGAAATGGAGTAATTATGGCAGTAAAATCTTTTAAACCTACTACTCCGGCGAGAAGACAGATGACGGTTCCGGGTTTTGACGAAATCACCAAAAAGACCCCCGAAAAGAGCCTGATCACCGTCTTAAAGAAACATGCCGGACGTAATAATACAGGTAAGATCACCGTCCGTCACCATGGCGGCGGCAACAGAATCAAGTACAGAGTAATGGACTTCCGCAAGAAGATTGAAGATGTTCCGGCTACCGTACTTGCTATCGAATACGACCCCAACAGAACCGCTTACATCGCTCTCATGCAGTATGAGACCGGTGAAAAGACTTACAGCATTGCGCCTGTGGGACTTAAAGTCGGCGACGTTGTTCTCAACAGCGCAAAAGCTGATATCAAGCCCGGTAACGTGCTTCCGATCAGCGAAATTCCCGTCGGTACCTTTATCCACAACATTGAGCTTTATCCCGGCAAGGGCGGTCAGCTTGTCCGCAGCGCCGGCACGGCTGCTCAGCTTATGGCTAAGGAAAACGGCGTTTCTCAGGTAAGACTTCCCTCCGGTGAAGTCCGCATCATCCGTCTCGACTGCAAGGCCACCATCGGCCAGGTCGGCAATCTCGAACACGAAAACATCAACCTCGGTAAGGCCGGTAAGACCAGACATCTCGGTATCCGCCCGACCGTAAGAGGTTCTGTAATGAACCCGTGCGACCATCCTCATGGTGGTGGTGAAGGTAAAGCGCCGGTCGGCCGTCCTTCTCCTGTTACTCCTTGGGGTAAGCCTACGATGGGTTACAAGACCCGCGACAAGAAGGCGCGCACCAACAAGTTCATCGTTAAGAGAAGAAACGACAAGTAAACCGTAAAGGAGGCATAAAAAGTTGAGTAGAAGCATTAAAAAAGGACCTTTCGTCGAAGCAAAGCTTTTCGCAAGAATCAATGAAATGAACGAAAAGGGCGAGAAGAGAGTTTTAAAAACTTGGTCGAGAGCTTCCACGATTTTCCCGCAGTTTGTGGGTCACACCATTGCCGTTCACGACGGCAGAAAGCATGTGCCGGTATACGTTACGGAAGATATGGTCGGACACAAGCTCGGCGAGTTCGCTCCCACCAGAACGTTTAAGGGCCACTCCGGTTCCAAAACGACCAACACCAACAAGTAATCTTTGCATATACACAAATTCCGCCGTTCTTACGGCAGTGACTTGTGAAAGGAGGCAAACATTTCATGGAAGCTAAGGCGTATTTATACGATTTGAGAATATCTCCGCGCAAGGTTTCGATCGTTCTGGATCTCATCCGCAACAAGGACGTAGCAACCGCCGCCGGTATTCTTGCCAATACAAGAAAAGCCGCAAGCGAGCCTGTCGCAAAGCTCTTGAAATCCGCAGTAGCAAACGCTGAAAACAATCACAGCATGGATACTTCCAAGCTCGTCGTTTCCCAGTGCTTCGTTACTCCCGGCAGAATCGCCAAGAGAATTCAGGCGCGTGACAAAGGCAGAGCTTACCGCATCTTGAAGAGAAGCTCGCATATTACTATCGCGGTAAAAGAAAAAGAATAATTCTTCCGCAACACTTCAAATTCCAAAAACCTCACAAGGTCAAGGCCTTATGAGTGAAATTCATTGAAGGAGGCTTATTACGAAGTATGGGTCAAAAAGTTAATCCTCACGGCTTACGTGTAGGTGTCATAAAAGACTGGGATTCCAGATGGTTCGCCAAAGACGAAGTATTCGGTGATACGCTCGTTGCGGACTACAAACTCAGAACATGGCTGAAAAAGAAACTTCAAGGCGCCGGCGTTCCGACCATTGAAATCGAACGCGACGGCAAAAGAGTAAAGGTATTCATTCACTGCGCAAAGCCCGGTATGATCATCGGCAAGCAGGGCGCAGAGATCGATAAGTTAAAGGGTGAGATTGAGGCGTTCACCGGAATGCCCGCTCTCGTTAATGTTGTCGAGGTCAAGCAGCCCGATCTCAACGCTCAGCTCGTTGCAGAATCCGTTGCCGCTCAGCTCGAAAGACGTATCGCTTTCCGCCGCGCTATGAAAATGGCTATCCAGAGAACCATGAAGCTTGGCGCAAAGGGTATCAAGATCCAGCTCTCCGGTCGTTTGAACGGTGCTGAAATCGCGAGAACCGAACAGTATCATGAAGGTACTATTCCGCTTCAGACCATTCGCGCTGATATCGATTACGGTTTCTGGGAAGCAGATACCACTTACGGTAAAATCGGCGTAAAGGTTTGGATCTATAAAGGTGAGATCCTTGCCAACGCTGCAAAAACGGCAAGAAGAAAGCCGAATGCGCCTTCTAAGGCAGAAGGAGGAGCTAGATAACCATGTTAATGCCGAAGAGAGTTAAATACAGAAGAGTTCAGAGAGGCCGCATGAAGGGCGTCGCCACCAGAGGCAACACCGTATCGAACGGTTCTTACGGCCTTCAAGCCCTCGAACCCGCTTGGATCACAAGCAACCAGATCGAAGCTGCCCGTATCGCTATGACGCGTTACATCAAGCGTGGCGGTCAGGTCTGGATCAAGATATTCCCCGACAAGCCTGTAACCGAAAAACCGGCTGAAACCCGTATGGGTTCCGGTAAAGGTTCGCCCGAATATTGGGTAGCTGTGGTTAAACCCGGCCGCGTTCTGTTTGAAATGGACGGCGTTACCGAGGATCAGGCACGCGAAGCAATGCGTCTTGCTGCTCACAAACTTCCTTTAAAGTGTAAGTTTGTGAAAAAAGAAGATGAAATGGAGGCGTAAGCGATATGAAAATCACGGAAATCAGAGAAAAAACCTCCGAACAGCTTACCGAGCTTTTAAAGGAGCAGAAAGCAGAGCTCTTTAATCTGCGTTTTCAGCACGCAATCCATCAGCTCGACAATCCCCAGAAGATCGTCGAAACCAAAAAGACCATCGCCAAGATCTTAACGGTGATGACCGAAAAACAGGCGTAAGCGGGAAGGAGTAACAAGAAATGGAAAGAAATCTCAGAAAAACCAGAGTAGGTATCGTTTCCAGCGATAAAATGGATAAAACCATTGTCGTTTCCATCAAGGACAGCGTTAAACATCCGCTTTACAAAAAGGTCATCAAGAGAACTGTGAAGTTCAAGGCGCACGACGAAAACAACGAGTGCGGCATCGGCGACAAGGTGGAAATCATGGAGACAAGACCGCTTTCCCGCGATAAGAGATGGCGTCTTGTAAGAATAATCGAAAAGGCAAAATAAAGTGTTGTATCGCAGATACAGACAAGGAGGTCACATAGCATGATTCAACAGCAATCGTTCATGAAGGTTGCCGACAATACCGGCGCCAAGGAACTTATGTGCATCCGTGTTCTCGGTGGAACGGGCCGCAGATACGCCCGTATCGGCGACGTTGTGGTTTGCTCTGTTAAAAAGGCAACACCCGGCGGCGTTGTCAAAAAAGGCGATGTTGTAAAGGCAGTGGTGGTACGCACCGTAAAGAGCCTTCGCAGAGCCGATGGCAGCTATATCCGCTTTGATGAGAACGCGGCAGTTATTATAAACGCGGACAAGAACCCGAAAGGTACCCGTATTTTCGGGCCGGTAGCAAGAGAGCTTCGTGAAAAAGAATACTTGAAGATTCTCTCCCTTGCGCCCGAAGTACTTTAAGGGAGGATATGAACTATGGCAGAAATTAAAAAGCTCGCCGTTCGCAAGGGCGATACGGTAATCGTAGCTTCCGGCGACGATAAGGGCAAAAAAGGTAAAGTGCTTGAAGTTTCCCCGAAAGAAGGCAAGGTCATTGTCGAGGGTGTAAACATTGTCAGCAAGCACGTCCGTCCCAGAAAGCAGGGAGAAGAAGGCGGTATCATCAAGGTTGAGGGTGCGTTCTACGCGTCCAAGGTCAATCTCTACTGCGACAAGTGCGGCAAAGGCGTAAGAGTTGCTCACAAAGTCCTGGAAGACGGCAAAAAGGCAAGAGTTTGCGCTAAATGCGGCGAAATTCTTTAATGACGGGAGGAGATAACGATGTCAAGACTCAGTGATTACTATAAGAACGAAGTAGCTCCTGCTCTCATGAAGAAGTTTGAATACAAAAGCCCGATGCAGATTCCTAAGATCGATAAGATCATCTTAAACATCGGCGCAGGAGATGCCAAGGATAACGCAAAGGTTATCGACAACATTATGGCTGATCTCGAAACCATCACCGGTCAGAAGGCTGTTCCTACTTTCGCAAGAAAGTCTGTCGCAAACTTCAAGATCCGTGAAGGTATGAAGATCGGTGCAAAGGTCACGCTCAGAGGCGAAAAGATGTACGAGTTTATGGATCGCTTCTTTAATCTCGCTCTTCCGCGCGTGCGCGACTTCAAGGGTATCAACCCCAATGCCTTCGACGGCAGAGGCAACTATTCCCTCGGTATCAAGGAACAGTTAATCTTCCCGGAAATCGAGTACGACAAGATCGAAAAGATCCGCGGTATGGATATTGTATTTGTCACCACAGCAACGAACGATGAGCATGCAAGAGAGCTTCTTACTCTCATGGGCGCTCCGTTCGCAAAGTAAGAGGGGTAGGTAAAAGAAATGGCAAAGAAGGCTATGATATTAAAGCAGCAGAGAGCCCAGAAGTTCTCTACTCGTGAATATAACAGATGTAAAATTTGCGGCCGTCCCCATGCTTATCTTCGCAAATACGGCATCTGCCGTATCTGTTTCAGAGAGCTTGCTTACAAGGGTCAGATTCCCGGTGTGAAAAAAGCAAGCTGGTAATTTTTGAAAGGCGCTTATTATTAAGTAAGGAGGTCACAATTATGCAGATTACAGATGTAATTGCGGATATGCTTACCCGTATTCGCAATGCCAATTCGTCCAAGCACGAAACGGTTGACATCCCCGCTTCCGGCGTTAAGAAGGCTATCGCTGAAATCTTACGCGAGGAAGGCTATATAAACGGTTATCAGATCATCGAAGACGGAAAACAGGGCGTGATCCGTGTTACTCTTAAATACGGAGCAAACAAATCCAAGGTTATCCAGGGTCTTCGCAGAGTTTCCAAACCCGGTCTTCGCATCTACACCAGCTGTGAAGATATGCCTACGGTTATGAAAGGTCTCGGTATCGCGATCATTTCCACGTCCAAGGGCATTATGACGGATAAAAAGGCAAAGGCAAACAACGTCGGCGGCGAAGTTCTCGCTTATGTTTGGTAATTGCCGGAAAAACGCATGGTTCCTGTAAAAGTCTTTTGCAGGATAGAATGCATTACGGAAGGAGAAACATCATGTCTAGAATAGGTAGAATGCCTGTTACTGTTCCTGCCGGTGTTGACGTTAAAATTGACGCGGAAAACTGCGTTACCGTAAAGGGCGCCAAGGGCACCCTCACCCAGAAGTTCAATCCCAATATGAAAATTACGGTTGAAAACGGTGTTGTTACGGTTGAACGTCCCGACGATGAAAAACAGAACAGAGCACTTCACGGTCTTACCCGTTCGATCATCGCTAACATGGTCGAAGGTGTGACCAACGGTTACAGCAAGAAGCTCGAAATCAACGGCGTTGGCTACCGTGCCGCAAAGCAGGGCAAGCAGCTCGTTCTCAACATCGGTTATTCCCATCAGGTATTGATCGACGAAACAGACGGTATCACGTTTGAAGTTCCCGATACCAACACCGTTATCGTAAACGGTCCCGATAAGCAGAAAGTCGGCCAGATCGCTTCCGAGATCCGCGGCAAACGTCCGCCGGAACCCTACCTCGGCAAGGGTATCAAGTATTCTGACGAGCATATCCGCCGCAAGGCCGGTAAAGCCGGTAAGTAATAAGAAGGGAGTGCAGTTAAATGGTATCAAGAAAAGACAGCAATTTGCAGCGTAAAAAGAGACATGCCAGAGTGCGTGCCAAGATTAGCGGTACTGCTTCCCGTCCCCGTCTTTGTGTCTACCGTTCGCTCGCCAACATCTATGCTCAGGTGATTGACGACACCACCGGAAACACTTTGGTCAGCGCTTCCAGCGTTGAAAAGGATTTCGGCGTTTACGGCGGCAACAAGGACGCGGCTAAAAAGGTCGGCGAGCTTGTCGCAAAGCGCGCAGCTGAAAAGGGTATCACCGATGTCGTATTCGACAGAGGCGGTTACATCTACCACGGACGCGTAAAGGAACTCGCAGAAGCCGCAAGAGAAGCCGGCTTGAAGTTCTAAAATAGGAGGGATAATATGGCATTCAAAATGGATCCTGCAACACTTGACCTCCAGGAAACGGTAATCGAAACAAGACGCGTATCCAAGACAGTCAAGGGCGGACGTATCATGCGTTTCGCCGCAGTAGTTGTAGTAGGCGACCGCAACGGTCACGTTGGCTACGGTATCGGCAAATCCGCCGAAGTTCCGGAAGCTATCAGAAAAGCAATCGAAGACGCTAAGAAAAATATGATCGAGGTTTCTGTCAAGAACACCAGCATTCCTCATGATATCATCGGCGAATTCGGCGCGGCAAGAGTTCTTCTCAAACCGGCTGCCGAAGGTACCGGTATCATCGCAGGCGGTACGGTTCGTGCCGTCGTGGATATGGCAGGTATCAAGGATATCCGTGCTAAGTGCCTCAGAAGCAACAATAAGATCAATGTCGTTAAGGCAACCTTTGAAGGCTTGCGCAATCTCAGAACGGCTGAGGCTGTTGCAAAAATGAGAGGCAAGACCGTCGAAGAAATCGTAGGCTAAGGAGGAAACAGTGATGGCTAAGATTACAGTAACACTGACCAAAAGCTTGATCGGTCGTAAAAAGAACCAGATCGCCACTGCAAACTCCATGGGGTTACGCAAAATCGGCGATGTATCGGTTCAGGAAAACAATGAGGCTACCAAAGGAAAAATCGACCTCATTTGTCACCTTGTCACAGTTAAGGAGGGCTAATCATGAAGCTTCATGAACTTTCACCCGCTCCCGGCTCGACAAAATCCGCTTGGAGAAAAGGTCGCGGCGTCGGTTCCGGTAACGGAAAGACGGCCGGACGCGGTCATAAAGGCCAGAACGCCAGAACAGGCGGCGGCGTAAGACCGGGCTTTGAAGGCGGTCAGATTCCGCTTTACAGAAGACTTCCGAAGAGAGGCTTCACCAACAGCCTTTTCAAGAAGGAATACGCAATTATCAACCTTGAAACCTTAGATAAGCTCTTTAACGACGGCGACGCCGTTTCCATGGAAACGCTTCTTGAAAAAGGCGTTATCCGCAAGGAGTTAAACGGTTTGAAAGTCCTCGGAAGAGGCGAAATTACCAAAAAGCTGACCGTTAAAGCTGCCATCTTCTCGGCATCTGCAAAGGAGAAGATCGAAGCCGCAGGCGGAAAGGCCGAGGTGATTTAAAGTGCTGCAGACATTCAAAAACGCTTGGAAAATTCCCGAACTTCGGAATAAGATGCTCTTCACTTTGTTCATTCTTGTTCTGTTCCGTATCGGTTCTGTTATTCCGGTTCCGTTTGTTTACGCAGGTCTCGCTCAGAGCGGCGTCACGAACGGCGGTTTACAGGGTCTGTTCCAATATTTTGACATTATTTCCGGCGAAACGTTTTCTAAGGCTACTTTATTCGCACTCTCCATCTCGCCGTATATCACGGCTTCCATCGTTATTCAGCTTTTGACCATCGCTATCCCGCCGCTCGAAAGAATGGCTAAGGAAGGCGAAGAAGGCCGCAAAAAGCTGACGCAGATCACCCGTTACACCACGGTTGTTCTTGCACTTTTAACCAGTATCGGTTATTGCGCTTATATCAACGCATTGGGCTGGATCATTCCCGGTCACGACCGCCTGTTCGATAAGCTCGTCATCATCGCATGCTATTGCGCCGGTGCGGCTATCATCATGTGGCTCGCTGAAAAGATTAATGATCACGGAATCGGCAACGGTATTTCCATTATCCTTTTTGTCAATATCGCTGCTTCTTTCCCGACCATGGTCTCGACTGCCTGGAACAACGGTCTTATCGTATTCATTCTGTTCATTATCATCACGCTTGCTATGATCGTGTTTGTTGTTCATGTTACCAACGCAGAACGCAGACTTCCGGTTCAGTACGCGAAGCGTCAGGTTGGCAGAAAGATGTACGGCGGCCAGAGCACATTCCTCCCGATCAAGCTCAACATGTCCGGCGTTATGCCGATCATCTTCGCAAGCTCCATCGCAGCGATTCCTACGACAATCGCCGCTATCATTCCGCCTAAGGACGGTTCTGTATGGTATCACATCGTTGATTTCTTCTCTTACAGAAAACCGGTGTATATGATCATTTACTTCGTCCTTATCATCGCGTTCGCTTACTTCTATCTTGCGATTTCTTTCAATCCGGTTGAAGTATCCAACAACTTGAAGAAAAACGGCGGTTTTATCACGGGTATCCGTCCCGGCAAGCCGACTACCGATTATATCACCAAGATTCTCGGCAGAGTCACGCTTATCGGCGCTATCTTCCTTGGCTTAGTTGCCTGCTTGCCGATGCTTCTCGGCATGTTCAGCGATAAGATGATAAACCTTGCTTTCGGCGGTTCGTCACTCCTTATCTTAGTCAGCGTTGTCATTGAAACGACCCGTGAGATCGAAGCACAGATGACCATGCGTCACTATAAAGGCTTTCTTGAATAATCCGTAAGGATTGCAAGAATTCCACTGACACACAGGTAAGGAGATATTATGAATATAATATTTTTCGGTGCTCCGGGTGCCGGTAAAGGCACACAGGCTGAAATCGTCAGCAAAAAGTTAGATATTCCCACGATTTCTACGGGCAATATCATCCGTGAAGCAATCAAAAACGGAACGGAAATGGGGCTTTCGGCAAAGAGTTATATCGATGCCGGAAAGCTTGTTCCCGATGAGGTTGTTATCGGTATTATCAAAGACAGACTCGATAAGGACGACTGCAAAAAAGGTTTTATCCTTGACGGTTTTCCCCGTACCATTCCGCAGGCCAAGGCGCTTGACGAAATGGGCGTGAAGATCGATGTCGTTCTCAATATCGAAGTGTCCGACGAAGATATCATCAACCGCATGAGCGGCAGAAGAACCTGTCCGAAATGCGGCGGAACGTATCACGTCGAATTCAATCCCACCAAAACAGAGGGCATATGCGATAATTGCGGTGCGGAACTTACCGTGCGTAAGGACGATCATCCCGATGTTGTCAAAAGCAGACTTGATGTCTACCACACCGAGACAGAGCCTTTGAAAGCTTTCTATGAAGCAAAAGGCATCCTCCGTACCGTGGTTGGTCAGAAAGAACTCGCCGATACCACCGCGCTCACCGCAAAAGCGCTCGGTATCGAGGAATAGTTGCAAGACTTGCATTAAGGACTGGTTTTGAATGATTAAGATCAAAAACAATGAAGAAATCGCGCTGATGCGCGAGGCTGGCAAGATCACGGCAGGCGCGTTAGAGCTTGCGGCAACTCTGGTAAAGCCGGGTGTTTCTCTGATTCATATTGATTCCGAGATTCACCGCTTTATCACGTCGCACGGTGCAACTCCCTCGTTTCTGCATTACAACGGTTTTCCTGCCAGCGCTTGTATCAGCGTAAACGATGAAGTGATTCATGGAATCCCCGGCAAACGGCTTCTCACGGAGGGCGATATCGTCAAGGTGGATGTCGGAGCTTGCTACAAGGGATACCACGGAGACGCAGCACGCACACTGTTCTGCGGCGAAGTTTCCGAGGACGCAAAACGTTTGGAACGAATCACACGTGAGAGTTTCTTTGAGGGAATCAAGTATGCGGATCCCTCGCATCGCTTAGGCGATATTTCCCATGCTATCCAAGAGCACGTTGAAAACGCAGGCTTTTCGGTGGTTAAGGAATTTGTCGGTCACGGTGTGGGCGCTCATCTGCATGAAGATCCCGAAGTTCCCAATTACGGCCGCGCCGGCAGAGGCACGCGCCTGTATGAGGGAATGACGATTGCCGTTGAACCGATGGTCAACTTCGGTACGGCGGAGGTTTCGGTTCTCGATAATGACTGGACGGTTGTAACGGATGACGGAGCTCTTTCCGCTCATTACGAAAATTCCATTCTGATTACCGAAAACGGACCTGAGATTCTCACGAAAATATGAGCTTTGATCGAAAGAGAAAACTGAAAATCTGTAAAAACACATTCTGTGAAAGCCACGGTGTCGGCAGTATTGTCCGATCCCGCTCCGGGCGGACGCGCGGCAGAGTTTTTGCTGTCGTCGCCACAGATGCGGATCCAAAAGGCAACTTGTACGCGTTCGTTTCGGACGGCTGTACGAGACCTCTTACCCATCCGAAACGAAAAAGCGCGGCACATCTTGAAACGCTTGTTCCGGGAAACGGCCGAATGCCTTTTTCTGCGGATGAAGAGATTTGCAAGGCTCTTGCCGTGTTTGACAGAGACTAAGTAGTTTGGAGGAATTGAATTGTCCAAAGACGACGTTATTGAATTTGAGGGCGTGGTAACAGAGGCGCTTCCCAACGCCACGTTCCTTGTTAAGCTTCCCAATGATCATGTCGTGACGGCACACATCTCCGGAAAGTTAAGAATGAATTTCATCAAGATTCTTCCGGGCGATAAGGTGACGGTCGAGGTTTCGAGCTACGACCTGACCAAGGGCAGAATCACATGGCGCGCAAAATAAGCCGACGCTTGACAAGCGCGCAAACAGGAGGATTTTAAAATGAAAGTTAAACCTTCGGTAAAAAAGATATGCGAAAAGTGCAAGATCATCAAGCGCCGCGGCGTCGTAATGGTGATCTGCGAAAATCCGAAGCATAAGCAGAGACAGGGTTAAGTAACCCATTTGCGTCGCAAGACGAGAAAACGAGGTGTAATATAATGGCACGTATAGCAGGTGTAGACCTTCCGAGAGAAAAACGAGTCGAAATCGGACTTACCTATATTTTCGGTATCGGACGTACCCGCTCCAATGAGATACTTGCAAAGACCGGCATCAACCCTGACACCAGAGTCAAGGATCTGTCCGAAGATGACGTAGCAAAGTTACGTGAAGCTATCGAACACGAATATGCCGTCGAAGGCGATCTGCGCAGAGATATTGCAATGAATATCAAGCGCCTTATCGAAATCGATTCTTACAGAGGTTCCAGACATCGCAAGGGTCTCCCGGTAAGAGGTCAGCGTTCCAAAACCAACGCAAGAACCCGTAAAGGTCCGGCAAAGACCATCGCCAATAAGAAGAAGTAACCAATATTCAACATGACCGAAGTCATGTAAGAAGGAGTGACTAACGAAAGTATGGCAAAAGTTACAACGAAAAAAGCGGTAACCAGAAAACGCCGCGAACGCAAAAATATCGAAAAAGGCTCCGCACATATCCGTTCGTCCTTTAACAACACGATCGTCACCATCACCGATACCAACGGAAACGCACTCTCTTGGGCTTCCGCCGGTGAAATGGGCTTCCGCGGATCGAGAAAATCCACTCCGTATGCTGCTCAGACCGCCGCTGAAACGGCTGCAAAGGCTGCTATGGAACACGGTTTAAAGACGGTTGAAGTTTTCGTTAAGGGCCCCGGCCAGGGCAGAGAATCCGCCATCCGTGCGCTTCAGACCGCAGGTCTTGAAATCGTATCCATCAAGGATGTAACGCCGATTCCGCACAACGGCTGCCGTCCTCCTAAGAGAAGACGCGTATAATCCGGAACCTTTACCTGTTCCCAAAAGTTATTTAAGGAGGAATTAAACTCATGGCAAAATACACAGGTCCCGCTTGCAGACAGTGCCGCAGAGAAGGCGTTAAGCTGTTTGCCAAGGGTGAACGTTGCTTTACCGAAAAGTGCGCTATGAACAGACGCACCGGTGTGCCGGGTCAGCATGGCGCGGCTCGCAAGAAGGTAAGCGAATACGGCTTGCAGCTCCGTGAGGTGCAGAAAGCCAAGAGATACTACGGTATCCCGGAAAGACAGTTCAGAAATTATTTCAAGGCTGCTGATGCAAAAGAGGGCATGACCGGTGAAAACCTGCTTACCCTTATCGAACGCCGTCTTGACAACGTCGTATTCCGTATGGGTATGGGCGAAAGCCGCAGAGATGCAAGACAGCTCGTTACCCACGGTCATTTCCTTGTAAACGGCAAGAAAGCAGACATTGCTTCCATGATTCTTCGCGCAGGCGATGTGATCACCGTAAAGGATACCAGCCGTAAATCCGATAAGATCAAATCCCTCATTGAGAACCTCGATAACCGTACGTTCCCGGCTTGGCTCGATGTTGACAAGCAGAATGTGACCGCTACGATCACGACGCTTCCCAAGAGAGAAGACATCGACTTCCCGTTTGAGGAACACTTCATCGTTGAGTGGTACTCAAAGAAAGCATAACCTTTTGAACTTGAACGAAAGTTACAGAAACGTTATTACGAGAAGGGGAGGTTTCAGGCAATGATAGAAATAGAAAGACCGAATATTACAACAGTCGAATTGAAATCCGACGGCTCCTACGGCAAATTCGTGATTGAGCCATTGGAAAGAGGATATGGAACTACGCTCGGCAACTCGCTTCGCCGTGTGCTGTTAAGCTCGCTTCCGGGCGTTGCGGCAACCAGCGTCAAGATTGACGGCGTGCTTCATGAAATCTCGGTAATCCCCAACGTTAAAGAAGATGTTCCGGAGATCATTCTCAATATCAAGGGCATCACCGCTAAGCTTCATACCGATTCTCCCAAGACCGTTACTCTCGAAGCAACGGAAGAGGGCGAGGTCAAAGCCGGCGATATCAAGTGTGATGCGGATATCGAAATTCTCAATAAGGATCATCATTTGGCATATGTGGAGGCTGGCGGTGCTTTGAAAATGGAGCTTACCTTCGGACATGGCCGCGGCTATGTTTCGGGTGAGAAGAACAAGGCTGCACTGCAAAATCCTCCCATCGGTCTTATTTGCGTTGATTCCATCTATACCCCGGTTTACAAAGTGAATTACACGGTTGAAAACACCCGTGTAGGCAACGTGACCGACTACGATAAGCTCACGCTTGAGGTACTGACGGACGGAACCATCTCCGCAAAGGAAGCCATATCGCTTGCTGCCAAGATTCTCAATGAGCATCTCAGTCTGTTTATAGACTTGTCAGATGACGCGAAAAAAGCGGAAATAATGGTTGACAGACAGGAAACCATTAAAGAAAAAGTGTTGGAGATGACCATTGAGGAGCTTGACATGTCAGTGCGCTCGTTCAACTGTTTGAAGCGCGCCGGCATTGATACAGTCGAAGACCTCGTCAATAAGACAGAGGACGAGATGATCAAGGTTCGTAACCTCGGAAAGAAGTCTCTTGAAGAAGTTATTCAGAAACTGCATTCTCTCGGACTTTCCTTAAAGAAGGATGAAGACTGAACCGAACGGCTGCCACAGTCACCTTGAAAACCAATTCCGGTTGATACCGGAAGCTCATGATATGCGAGGTTTTGCATGTCATGACGGGAAAACCACTTGCAAAACGATTTTTGCAGGGATAGTATCAATTCACGAAGGAGGTTAAATCCATGCCAGGAACAAGAAAACTTGGACGTCCGACCGACATCAGAATGTCCATGTTAAAAGGTCTTGTTACTTATCTGCTTGAAAACGGCAGATTGGAAACGACCGTATACAGAGCGAAAGAAGTTCGCGCTCTTACCGATAAAATGATCACTTTGGGCAAGAAGAATACGCTTGCCGCAAAGAGACAGGCACTTGCTTTTATTACTAAGGAAGAGGTTGTCGTTAAACTCTTTAACGAAATCGCTCCCTCTTATGCTGACCGCAACGGCGGTTACACAAGAGTTCTCAAAATCGGTCCCAGACGCGGCGACGGCGCCGAAATGGCGATTATTGAGCTTGTAAAGTAAGAAGCTTTTAAAGCAAAGCAAAAAGCGGAAACATGTTTTTACATGTTACCGCTTTTTTGTATTTTATAAAACCATGTCTTGTGGGATGATGCAGATGAGGCGGCAGAGATAAATGTGAAAAAATACCAGACGCAAGTGTATTATGTTCAAAAAAAGCACTTGATTTTTTGCCCGGTTTGGGTGTATAATACAAAATACTCATATAATGCTCATTTTATGGGTAATGCAAAAAAAGCAAGGTTCGGAGGCTCATATGGAACGTATCAGTAAAACCAATTATTATCTTGATATTGCACAAACCGTTGCGGAACGCTCTACCTGCTTGCGAAAAAAATATGGAGCGATTATTGTCCGGAATGACGCGATCGTATCGACCGGTTATGTCGGTGCGCCGCGCGGGCGCAAGAACTGCTCGGATATCTGCCGCTGTACACGCGATGAAATGAACATTCCGCGCGGCGAACGGTATGAAATGTGCCGTTCGGTTCATGCGGAAATGAACGCGGTCATCAACGCTTCGCGCGACCAGATGTTGGGCGCAGACTTGTATCTTGCCTGTATTGATGCCAAAACCGGGGAGCTTGTCGCCGGTACAAGCTGTTGCATGATGTGCAAACGCGTTGTGATAAATGCCGGAATCGCACGTGTCTTTGTCCGTGAAACACCGGAGGAATACACGGTCTACAACACCTCTGACTGGATCGAAAACGATGACAGTTTAAGCGGAAAATTCGGATACTAACGCGTATTTTTTATTTGATTCAGCGTATATGCCGAATCCAAAGGAGTCCCTTTTTATGAAAAAAGTTTTGTTTGTCTGTTCCGGAAATACCTGCCGCAGTCCGATGGCTCAGGCTGTGTTCAATGCTGTTGCCGAAAAACGCGGTCTTGACGCGGTAGCCTTTTCGGCCGGTCTCTATACCCAAGACGGTCTGCCGTATGCCGCCAATACCGTTGAAGTGCTTCGCGACAACGGTATCTCGCTCTCCGGCACGTCAAAACAGATCACCGACACGATGCTCACCGAATGCGACATTGTTTTCGGCCTGACCTATTCAATTAACACGGCCCTTGTGGCGGCATTTCCGGAATATCAGGATAAAATCTACCGTTTTCCGCTTGAAGTGCCCGACCCGTTTGGCGGCGATATCATGCTGTACCGCCGCAGTCTTATCAAAATCACCGACGGGGTGGAAAAAATTCTGCGAGCCATTGAGGTCGGCAAGCTTTGAACCGACAGGGGAGAGCGGACTTCCGGACGGAATACCGGACAGAAGATACCGGGCAATTTGCCGAAGCGATTGCCGAGGCGGAAAAACGCTGTTTTTCCGAACCGTGGAGCCTGGGTGCGGTAAAGGATTTTTTGTCGTACCCCTATAACCATGCGGTGGTTTCTCTTACAGACAGCGTTTTTTCAGGGTATATTACCTATACGTTTTTGGCAGGCGAGATCCAGATAGCAAACGTTGCGGTACTGCCCGAATTCCGGCGCAAAGGAATCGCAGACGGCTTGCTTGACGCTCTTTTTACATGGGTGGAAAAGCACGAGGCGGAACGGGCCGGACTTGAAGTACGCGCCTCCAATGTACCGGCTCGCGCGCTGTACGAAAAAAATGGCTTTGTCGTGGTGGGAACACGTCGGAATTTCTATAAAAATCCAACCGAGGACGCTGTCCTTTACGACAGATACTTTCAATAAAGCAGAGAAAATGATGCGGAAATCCGTCAAAGGCGTTCCGCCAAAAGGATACAGTTTATATTATGGATATACTTGCAATCGAATCTTCCTGTGACGAAACTGCGGCTGCTGTTGTACGTGACGGCAGGTTTACGCTTTCCAATGCAGTAGCGTCGCAGATCGAAACGCACGCGCTGTATGGCGGCGTTGTACCGGAAATAGCCTCGCGTGCGCACACGGAGGCTATTACGCATATCGTGCGTGAGGCTCTCGAAAAAGCCGGAAAGAACATAACGGACATCGACGCGGTGGCCGTGACCAACCGTCCCGGTCTTATCGGCGCACTGCTTGTCGGGGTGAGCTTTGCCAAAGGGCTTGCCTACGCCAACGGATTGCCGCTTGTGCCGGTGCATCATATCCGCGGCCATGTTGCCGCTAATTACACCTATTACAACGGCGTTGACGCGCCGCTTTTGGAGCCCCCGTTTGCCGCGCTTGTCATGAGCGGCGGACACACGTCGCTGCTTCATGTGAAAAGCTATACGGACTATCGGTGTATCGGTGCAACGCGCGACGACGCGGCTGGTGAAGCTTTTGACAAGGTAGCAAGATTGATGGGACTTACTTATCCGGGCGGCGCCAAAATGGACAAGCTCGCTGCGCTTGGCAACCCGGACGCAGTATTCTTTCCCGAAGCGCACGTCAAGGATTCGCCGTATGATTTTTCGTTCTCCGGCTTAAAAACCGCCGCGATCAACCATTTGCACACACTTTCGCAGAAAGGGCTTGCATTCTCGAAAGAGGATGTGGCGGCGTCCTTTACGGCGGCTGTGTGCCGCGCATTGGAATCCCGCGTGGAAAAACTGTTTGAATCGCCGGAATTCACGTCAAAAAAGCTGGTTTTGGCCGGCGGTGTTTCGGCGAACAGCCATATTCGCAAAGCGCTTGGCGCTTTGTGCGAAAAGCATGGCGTTATGCTGTATGAACCGCCGCTTCCGCTCTGCGGCGATAATGGCGTGATGATTGCGGCGCAGGGGTACTACGAATTTGTCGGAAAGACCGCCGATTTTCACAATCTCGCCTTGAACGCCTATGCAACCGCCGATGTTGAGCGCGGTGCAGATGAATTTTAAAATAAGCCCTGTTTGCGTAAACTTAAAAATCCTGTTTTGCACCGGGTGAAGTGCAGAGGACTTTTTACAAAATCTGCATGTTTCACAAAGTTTGACGGTCGTTTTTGTGCAAAGAACCAAAATTTTTTCGCGGTTCTGTTGACATAATTTCAGAGCTGACGGAGAACTTAGTTATCAACAAACAGTGGAAAACCTGCCGTTTTTTCCTTGCAAACGGCGTGTTTCCGGTGGAAACAACGCCGTCAAACAGTTGAAAAACCTGTTGAAAATGTTGATAATTATGTAAACGTCAAAAATTATCGTGCGGATACGCAGACGTATTATTCACAAAAAAGACTTGATTTTACGAAAGGGCGCGGTTAAGCGTTTTGAAATGCATAGCCGTACCTATGGAATGATTTTTGCCCGGAGGAGGTTTTCATTTGAAAGAACATCAGGATCGCTATATATCCAAGGCGGTTATCCGCCGTCTGCCGCGGTATTTCCGCTATCTGCGCGAACTGCTTGCCGGCGGGATTATGCGGATATCTTCCGGGGAGCTTGCGGAGCGCATGCATGTCACGGCGTCGCAGATCCGACAGGATCTCAACTGCTTCGGCGGTTTCGGACAGCAGGGATATGGCTACAACGTCAAATATTTATATGGCGAGATCTCCAAGATCCTCGGTGTTGACCGTGGGTTTACAGCCATTATCGTCGGCGTCGGAAACTTGGGACGCGCATTGATTAACACGCCTATGTTTGAAAAACGCGGCGTGACCGTCAAAGGCCTTTTTGATGTTTCGCCGAATGTTGTTGGCAGTGCTTACGGGAAATTCACGGTTCAGCACATCGATGAAATTCATAATTTCTGCAAGAAGACCCGCGTGGATATTGCCATATTGACATTGCCCAAGACCGAGGTCTACCGCATGGCGGAGAGCCTTGCCGAATCGGGGGTACACGGTTTCTGGAATTTCTCCAATGCTGAATTGCGCCTTGATAAATACCCGGATGTCATCATCGAAAACGTTCACCTTGGCGATTCGTTAATGGCGTTGTGTTACAGTCTTGCCTTGGTAAACGCCGCAGACGGAGAAACAAACGGGGACACTGACCCCGAAAACGGAAAAGATACGGAATAAAATACGCCGAAACAGACGGAAAAACGTCGGTTTCGGCGAAAAGAAACGGTTTTGCGGTTATCGTGGTGTGAACTGAAACAGTCGGAGCTCATTCCTCTCCGGCAAGAAATTTAATGGCGCGTTCCACCGAATCCTTGGCATTGCCCCACGGTTCATTTTCATAGCGATAGTCGAATTTTTTGCAGAACCAGGAAACGTCCTCGGTGAGTGAACTCATGTAGGCGCTCTGCACGGCGTCGAGCGAGGCGCCGAACGCGGCAAAGCTCTTTTTGTCGAGTTTCAATTTGGCTGTTTCGAGAAATTCGGAGGCGTGCGGCAGACAGAAATAGGGTTGTTCGGCGGTAAACGCGCGGAATTCCGGCTGTTTTTGCCATAAAAGAACGGCGGTATAGACCATTTTGGCGTATTTTTCTTTTACGCGCTCGCAGATGTAGCAGCTTCCGGAAAGCGCCTTCATGTTATCGATGCTTTTGGCGTTTACATCTTTTCCGAACAGCGTTTTTTTGCAGACCGAAACCTTGTCGGATTGCTCTTTCAAATGACTTTCGAGCATGAGAGCAAGGCTTAGCCGGTTGTTCAAGTCGAACATTTTCTTGTAGTGCCTGCGGCAAAAGCCGAGTGCGTTGGTTTTTATGCGGATATCCGGTTCCATCATGGACGCGCCCATAATGAGGTCGCGTTCGGTGTTCTCCAAATCATTTCGCAGACGGCAGAACGGACAGCCGTCCTTTTTCTCAAACGCTTCGGTGACCGGTATGGTATATATTTTTTCTTCCACAGTTATCAACAGTCCTTTCGGTTTTCTATGGGTATCATACCATATTCCGGAAGAAAAATCAAGCCGCTTTCTGAGACAAACGGGTGTATTCTGTTATGAATGAGTTTATTTTTGCGCGGCCGGCGCAATTTGATCTTGCTAAAATTTTTGATTGCGGTCAGAGCTTCCGCTTTGCACCGTGTACGTTTTCCGATACGGTTTCTGTCGGATGCGCCTTTGAGGGCGTGGCCTATGGCCGCTACCTGTGTGTGAGCCAACAGGCTGACACCGTGACAGCTCGGTATACCGGAACGCGCGATGACGCTTTTGTTTTGCGCTATTTCGATATTCAGACCGACTATGACGCAGTTTTGCAGACCTTTTGCGGCGATCCTGTTCTTATGCGTGCGGCAAAACTTTCGCACGGCATACGGATCCTGCGGCAAGAGCCATGGGAGGCGCTGTGTTCTTTTATCATCAGTCAGAATAACAACATTCCGCGTATCGGGAAGATTATCCGGACTTTGAGTGAAACCTATGGGGAAAAAGTCTATACATCCGAAAACGGACAACCGTTTTATACGTTTCCGACAGCACAAGCCCTGAAAAAAGCAGGAACGGACGCTTTGTATGCCCTAAAGACCGGTTTTCGCGCCGGATATCTGTATGACGCGGCGCGGACGGTCAGTGAAAACCCGTTTTTTTTAACCGAAACGGCAGGACTTACCACGCCGGAGGCTGCGGAAAAACTCAAACAGATCAAGGGCGTCGGCAACAAGGTGGCGGCCTGTACGCTGTTATTCGGCTTTGCGCGGCATGACGCTTTTCCGGTAGATGTCTGGGTGAAACGCGCGTTGGAGGAATACTATCCGGACGGTCTTACACCGCCGCTTTCCGGGCCGTATGCCGGAATTGCACAACAGATCCTGTTTTACCGGCGGCGCTATACAGAATAAAAAACTAAAACAGTAAAGAGAGAAAACATATGAAAACAGAACAGTCTACCAAAATTGCTTACCGCTGCCCTTATTGCGGAAGTATCATTTCCGCAAATGTCAATCTTTTTATGTTGGCAGGCGGCTTTAAGTTAGAATGCATTGAATGTCATAAATCCGCCCTTGAAATGTCCATGAGCCGCGACCGGAAAGTGCGGCTGCTTGTTCCGTGCCTTGTCTGTCCGCATCCGCATCCGTATACCGTGTCGGCGGAAATGTTCTTTGAAAAGGACATTTTCTTGCTTTCCTGCTCGTATTCGGGATTGGACATCTGTTTTATCGGCGACGATGACAAGGTGGAAGAAGAGCTTGACCGCACGGAATCGATCATCATGGATCTGTTAGCGGACGCGAAGGACGATGAAACCGCCGAAGTACAGTCGGATATGCTTACGGCGGATACCAACGTGATAAGAGAGGTTCTGTTTGCTCTTGAAGGGTTGGCACAGCAGAAAAAGATCACCTGCGGCGAGTGCGGAAGCCATGCGGTCAAGGTGCTTATCGATTATGATTCGGTACACGTTGTCTGCAAGGTCTGCGGCAAAGAAAAAGTTTTAAATGCAAGAAACAAGTTTGATTCCAGTGCCGCCATTGACCTTGACGAGCTGATTCTGTAAACGCCGCGCTGTTTCGCCGCGTTTTAAGGCGCTGCAAAGTTACGATAAGCGGCGTGCCCACGAAAATTATTTACCTGTTCATGAAAAAATAAATAATTCCCCAAAGCACGGAAACAACACTTCCGTATACTATAACCGGACCGGCAATGGTGAACATTTTTGCTCCCACGCCGAGAACGAAGCCCTCGCTTTTGGCATCGATGGCAGGCGAACAGACGGCATTGGCAAACCCGGTGATCGGGACAAGCGTACCGGCCTTGCAGACGGCGGCGATCTTGTCATAGACACCGATTGCCGTGAACAGGCAGGATAAGAAAATAAGAGTTACGGGAATGACGCTCTTTACGTTTTCTTCGTTTACGCCAAGCCCCTTGGCAAGGTCTCCGGCCGCCTGTCCAAGCATGCAGATAAGACCGCCCGAAACAAAGGCGAAGAACATATCTTTTCCGAGCGCGGAGGACGGCGCATGACTTTCGGCATAGGCACGGTATTCTTTTTTATCGGCTTCGTTGAATTTTCGTTTATCCATTTTCATTTCCTTTCGTTTTCACCTGGTTTTATCCTGAAATTTGAGGTTTCGACATGATTTTTGCCAGTCTCATTTTCCTTTACCTATTTTTACCGCTCAATTTAATAATATACTTTTTTTCCAGATCGACCGGCGCAAAAAATACCGCGCTCCTTGTCTTTTCCCTCGTTTTTTACGCATGGGGACGTCCGGCATGGATGCTGTTGCTCGTGTTTACGGCTTGGTGCGATTGGCGCAATGCGCGCCGCGTTGAAAAGTACCGCGGAACATGGAAAGCCAAAGCGGCTTTTGCCGCGTCGTTAGTTTTTGATATCGGCGTGTTTGTGCTGTTCAAATATACCGGCTTTTTTGCGGAAAATATCAATTTCCTTTTCAAATCGGCGTTGCCGGTTCCGGATTTTGAACTTCCCATCGGGATCTCTTTCTACACGTTCCAGACGCTTACCTATGTCATTGATGTGTACCGTGGCGACTGTAAGGCACAGCCGCGGTTTTCTTCCTATCTTCTGTATTTATCCATGTATTTCCAGTTAGTGGCCGGACCGATCGTGCGTTATTCCGATGTACAAAAAGAGATCGGGGTGCGCAGTCATTCGGTTTCGGCGGCCTATGCCGGCATGCAGCGCTTTATCTGCGGACTTGCTAAAAAAGTGGTTTTGGCGGATACGGCGAGCGTGCTTGTCAAAAAATACATGGAGGCAGATCCGGCGTCTCTGCCGATACTTGCCGCATGGCTTGGCAGTTTTATGTATATCATACAGCTGTATTTTGATTTTTCGGGTTACAGCGACATGGCAATCGGGCTTGGAAAAATGTTTGGATTCCGATTCCCGGAGAACTTCAACTATCCTTATATTTCAAAATCGGTATCGGAATTCTGGCGCAGATGGCATATGACGCTCGGCGGCTTTTTCCGCGATTATGTGTATATTCCGCTTGGCGGCAACCGGAAACATGTTTTTTTCAATCTGTTTGTCGTGTGGTTCTTGACCGGTTTCTGGCACGGCGCCAGCTGGAATTTCATTCTCTGGGGCTTGTACAACGGCTTTTTCATTGCGTTGGAGCGTCTGTTTAAAACGCCGTTTGAGAAAATTCCGGCCTTTATCCGGCACATCTACCTGATTCTTGTGGCGGATATCGGGTTTGTATTCTTCTACTTTAAAGATATCCGGCGCGCGTTTTCGTATTTAGGCGCGATGTTTGACGGTAAAATACTGATGGATACCGATTTTTCGGTGACGTTCATGAATCATATTTTCTTTATTGTTCTTGCCGTCTTGCTGTGCGCGCCGGTTTCGCAAGGGTTGAAAAGACTTGCGGAACGCCTTGAAAGACGTTCTGCCTTTATGACTTTCACGGTAAGTGTCATCCGCGGATGCTGCCTTTTGGCGATTCTTGCGGTCTGCACGGCCATGCTTGCCGGAAACAGTTACAGTCCGTTTTTGTATTTCCAATTTTAAGATAGAAAACGCATAAAGTATATGCGACACAATAAAGGCCAAAAGCCAAAGAAAGGACATTTTCATGGCGAAAAAGTTCGGTGGTCTCGGAAAGGGACTGGATAAAATCTTTACGGAGACCGGTATCGGCGAATGGTCGGCGCCGGCTGACCCGACAACCGTTTCGACGGTGCGTCTTTCGGATATAGAGCCGGATCGCGACCAACCGCGCAAGACCTTTGATCAAGAGGCTTTGCAGGCGCTTGCCGATTCCATTGCGGCGCATGGCGTATTGCAGCCGCTGGTGGTGCGCAGTGCCGCCCGTCCCGACGACAGCGAGAGCACAAAAGAGCTGCTAAGGGGAAAATATCGCATCATTTCGGGTGAACGCCGCTGGCGCGCCTCCAAAATGGCCGGTCTTACCGAAGTGCCGGTCGTGGTGAAAGAGTTAAGCGACACCGAAGCGAGCGCGGTCATGCTCGTTGAGAACTTACAGCGTGAGGATCTGAACCCGGTGGAAGTAGCGCGCGGCTTAAAGCGCCTGATCGACGAATTCGGACTGACGCAAGAGGAAACGGCGCGGATCGTCGGTATTTCCCGTCCGAATCTCACAAACTCCTTGCGGCTTCTCACATTGCCGTCCAATGTCCTTGATTTTTTGGCGACCGGCGATATCACGCCGGGACATGCGCGCACTTTGCTGCCGCTTGGCAGTGAAGAGGCCATCAACGACGCGCTGGATGTGGTGCTTGCCAAACAGCTATCGGTGCGCGATACCGAAAAATACGTCAAAAATCTGTTAATTCGCAGGGAAAAGGGTGCGTTGCAGGATGAAAAGCGTGCTCAACGGGCGGAATTGAAGATCTACATGGAAAAATTGCAGGAAAAACTGACCGGAAAACTCGGTCGCAAAACCGTGATTTCCGCAAACGGCCGCAAAAAGGGTGCAGGCCGTATAGAAATCGAATACTATAACAACGAGGATTTAGAAACGCTTTTGAAACAGTTGGCCGGAAACGATATTTTCGATGAGTTCAAGGACTGACCGGCTTTCCCGGCGTATTATTAAGAAAGGAAAATGCCTGTGACGGAACAAACCATAGAAGCCTTTGTGTGGGCAGTCTTTTTTGCCATTCTTGCGGCAATTGTTTATACTTTTTTGGTGCAGACCGTGCTTTCGCGCCTGGTCAAGCGCTTGTCGAATGCCGGTGCGGACACGCCGGAGACTGCCAAGACCTTAAAGCAGCTCGGTTATCGGAATGCGGCTCTTATGGCCTTGGTACGAGTCTTGGCAAACGGCGGTTCGCCGCTTGCTCGTGCTCTTGTCAAATATGCGCCGCAGGAAAAAACGGATCCGGCGGACAAAGAGCTGTTGTTTGCGGAAAAACCGGAGGTTTCTTATTTTCTTCCGGCTGAGAACCGCACCAAAAGCTTTGAAAAGCATTATGCGGAACGCGTGCCGCTTGTGAAAATGGCGGGACTTATTGTTCTTCTGACAGCCGCGGCTTTTGCGGCGTCGGGGGTTGTCCGTTTCTTGGGGAACTGGGCAGGGGATCTGATAAGCTCCGATTCTAAAAAAGAGCCTTACGGCACCACGGAACGGGACGATTCGCTTTTGAATGAACAAGAGCAATTGAACCGTGAAGAACAAGAACGTCTGGCACAGGAAGAAAAAAACGCGGAGAATGCAGAAAATCCGGAGAACGCAGGAAACGGACAAGACGGTTCCGGCTCGGCGGAAAGCAAGGATATGGCTGACGCAACTGATTCCGAGAACCCGGAAAACGGAAAATCCGAAACGCCGGAAAACGGCTCTGATTCCAACACATAATACAGAAAAATCAGGTAAATCTACATAAGAAGGAGTTATGGATATGCAAAGCCAGAACACGCGCGTCGTGCGCAGAAGAAAAAGACGGGTAAGCCCGCTTGCACTGACGCTTATGACAGCGCTTGCCCTTATCGCGCTTGCCGGGATTATTCTGCTTGCAAGCGGTTATCGCTATATCACCAAGGATGGTGTCAAATTTTCGGGGCATGTCAAGAACGGACAGCCGACCGACGGCACGGTTCATTATTCTGACGGCATAAGCGGAAAGCTGACCAAGGACGAGAACTCCGCGCTCGGTAAAATCGTTTACAGCACCGGAGACGTGTTCGAGGGCAGTTTAAACGGCGTTGCACGAGAGGGAAAAGGTGTGATTACCTACAAGAACGGCGACAAGTACGAGGGTGATTTTGCGGCGGATAAACTGACGGGTGAGGCTGTCTTTACCAGTACCTCCGGTGCAGTCTATACCGGTGCGGTCTCGGACGGCAAGCCCAACGGAAAAGGCAAGTATGTCTTTGCGGACGGGTCGTATTACTACGGCGATTGGGCGGACGGCAAGCGTAACGGCGTCGGCGAAGAGCATTATCCCGACGGTTCGTATTACTATGGCGCTTTTGTTGATGATAAACGTACCGGCTCGTCGGAAATTACCGTGACGCTGGAAAACGGTATGGTGTATACCGGCAAGAATAAGTTTTCATTTTCCAACGGCGATAGCTATGTCGGCGATTATTTGAACGGGAAACGCAACGGAAACGGAAAATATACCTGGGCGTCCGGCCAAAGCTACGACGGCGCATGGGTAAGCGACGTGATGGAGGGTGAGGGAACCTACGATTTCGGCAACGGCAAAGCGCCGTATACCGGAACGTTTGCCGGCGGTCAGATTGCCGAAACCGGCGATACGCAAACCGCTTCTCCCGAAACGTCTGATACCGGTGCGGCAGGCACGAGTGACGCCGCATGACGGAAAAAACGGAGGTCGTTTTGGGGCCTGAAAACGCGTATCCTTGCCTGTTGGAGGGAGAAATCTCGGTACGTGCCGCAATTGAAGGGCAAAAGCGCAAGATTGGGACGGTTTATATTGACCGGAATAAAAAAGAAAAGCGCGACCGGAAGATCATCGCGCTTTTGGCCTATTTAAAAAAAAGCGGTGTGCCGTTTACGCTGGCGCCGCGTGATGAAATCGACGCGCTTGTGCGTAACCGTTCGGGGGCGGATGCCGGCCACACGCACGGCGGTGTGATTGCTTTCACGTCGGAGCGTTCATACGGCGATTTGCAGGAATTGCTTGCCAATGCCCGGCACGGCGACTATTTTGTGTGCTTGGACGGCATTGAAGATCCGTTCAATTTCGGCTATGCCGTGCGCGTGCTGTATGCCATGGGCTGCAAGGGATTTTTGCTCCCGAAACGGAATTGGTCGGGCGCGGCCGGAATCACGGCGCGCGCATCGGCAGGCGCGACCGAACTTTGCGAAATGGCGTATTTGCCGGAGGATGAGCAAGCGGTGCGGATTTTTCGCGAAAACGGTGTGGAGATTGTTTGCTCCGCACTGGCTGGAAACTCCGAACCGTTGAATACGTTTTCGCCGAAAAAACCGTTTGTTTTGTTTATCGGCGGCGAAAAGCGCGGTATTTCTCCTTGTTTTATGGAGGCGGCGGACAAGATCGTGCATATTCCGTATGTGCGGAGCGCTGTCCGGTATTCTTTGCCGACGGCGACGGTTTGCGCTATGTTTGCCGCGAGACTTGCCGAACGTGCGGCTGACGAAGAAATCTGACCTTTTAAGAAAGGAACCGGGCATGTTCGGATATGTGAGAGAATACCCGCCGGAATTGAAGTTGAAGCACCATGTGTTTTACCGCGCGGTCTACTGCGGCGTATGCAAAAGCATGGGACACTGTACCGGATTTTGTTCCCGTGTGACACTGTCATATGACATGGTGTTTCTGGCGCTTGTACGTATGGCACTTGAAAAAGCGCCGTATGAAGTAGAACCGCAGAGATGCATTCTGCACCCGTTCGGCAAACATCCGGTAATGAACCGGAACGCGGCTCTTGATTACAGTGCGCGCGTGTCGGCGCTGTTGTTTTATGGCAAAACGGCGGATGATTTAACGGACACGCACGGTGCAAAAAAGCTATTTATCCGTATGGCGCGGCCTTTTGCAGCGCATATTCAAAAAAGAGCCGGGCTTGACGTATTAACTGAGTGTGTGCAAAAACAGCTTGCTTCGCTTTCGACGTATGAAACGCAAGAATGCGCTTCCATTGACCTGCCGGCTGACTGTTTCGGGGCTTTGTGCGCCGAATGTTTTTCGTTCGGCTTGGACGCGGAAAGAAAAACGCTTGCAGGTTCGATTGGCCGCCATGTCGGACGTTGGATCTATGCGGCGGACGCGCTGGACGATTTTGAAAAAGACAAAAAGACCGGATCCTATAATCCGATTTTGCGGCTTTATGGTGAGAACCTGTCGAACGAGGACAGACGCGCTTTTGTCGGCGCGATGAAAGAAGAATTGGTATCGATCGGAAAGGCTTTGGATCTTATCGATTTTGCCGACGAGGACGTGAAAACGTTGGTTTATCACATCGTTTTTGAGGGAATGCGCCGCAAGACCGAGCAATTGGCATGCGGAAAAACAAGCGGCAAAGCCGGAAAAACAGGACATTCATGAAAAAATCAGGGAATCCGAAAAAAAAGGAGAAACGAATTGAACTCAAACAGAAATCCGTACAGCGTTTTGGGTGTTTCGGAAAATGCCACGGATGAAGAAATCAAAAAAGCATACAGAGAGCTTGCCAAAAAATATCATCCGGACAAGTATGCCGGGAGTGATCTTGCCGATCTTGCCAATGAAAAGATGCAGGAGATCAATGCAGCCTATGACGAGATTCAGAAAATGCGCGCGTCGGGCGGAAAGCAGTCGGGAAACTCCTATGGCTCGTCCCCTTACGGCTCATATGGCGGCACATCCTATAACGGAACGCATGCGGCCGATTACGCGATGATCCGCAGTTGTATCAACGCCGGAAACTATCCGGAGGCAAGTGCGCGTTTAAATTCGATTCCGGCCGCCGATCGCGGTGCGGAATGGAACTTTTTGTATGGGATCGTGTTAATCGCAACCGGCCGTGCCTTTGACGGGCGCGCCTACTTGGAGCGTGCTTGTGCCATGGAGCCGAATAATTTAGAATACCGGGCGGCACGCGACAAAGCCGCAGGCGTCTCGTACGGCTCATGGAGTTCCTCGCCCGGAACGGAAACCGATTGCGTCGGCTGTTCCTGCGGTGATTTATGTACGACGATGCTTTGCTTGAACTGCTTGTGCAGCGGATGCCGGTAAACAAAAGGTGCGCTTTGGTATATGCAAAGCGGAGGCCGCTTGGCACAACTGCCCGTTTTTTCAAGAAAACCATATAAATTCACTTAAAAACTCCCCTGACTGTCGGTGTTTTCTGACCGTCAGGGGAGTTTTGTGTTATGGAATCAAACACACCCTGTTTTGCTTTACAAAACAGGGTGTGAAAAAACTAAATTCTTTTGCCGCTCTTTTTTTAGAAAAGAGCGAAAGAAACTAAACTTTAATAAGCTTTGCCCCAGTACACGAGTTTCTTGGCAGGACGCCCACAGCAAACACAGACATCGCTTAACTGTTCTTGCTCAAACGGAATGCAGCGCGAACCGACGCCGGTGAGTTCCTTGACCTTATCTTCGCATTCTTCACTGCCGCACCACATCGCACGGACAAAACCATCGCCCTTTTCGGCGAGCGTCTTGTTGATCTCATCGATGCTTGTGCAGTTATATGTATGCTTTTCGCGGTTTTCAAGTGCAATGGCATACATACCGTCGCGCACTTCCACCAACTTCTTCTGAATGCCGTCGGCAAACGCTTCCAACATTCCGCCAAGCGGCAGGAACGATTTTTCGCGGTTGTGGCGCGTTACAACGACACATTCGCCGTTTTCGATATCTTTCGGACCGATTTCCACGCGAACCGGCACACCCTTCATCTCATATTCCGCAAACTTCCAACCCGGGCTGTTTTCGCTGTCGTCCAGCTTTACGCGCACGCCGCAGGCCTTTAACTTGTCATATAACTTTCTTGCTTCGTCGAGAACGCCTTCTTTGTGTTGGGCGACCGGAACGATAACGACTTGAATCGGTGCGACTGCGGGCGGCAGAACCAGCCCGTTGTCGTCGCCGTGCGTCATAATGATGGCGCCGATCAAACGCGTTGTTGTACCCCAGGAGGTCTGGTGCGGATATTCGTCCTTGTTGTCCTTGGTCTTGTATGTAATGCCGAACGCCTTGGCAAAACCGTTTCCGAAGTAATGCGAGGTTCCGGCTTGAAGAGCCTTGCCGTCGTGCATGAGCGCTTCAATAGCATAGGTATCTTCGGCACCGGCAAATTTGTCGGACGGCGTTTTCGGGCCTTTGACAACCGGCATGGCAAGCGAGTTTTCGCAAACGTCTGCATAGACGTTCAACATGCGAAGCGTTTCTTCAATGGCTTCTTCGGCCGTCGCGTGCATGGTGTGTCCCTCCTGCCAGAGAAATTCACGCGTGCGAAGGAACGGACGCGTCGTCTTTTCCCAACGCACGACACTGCACCATTGATTGTACAGTTTCGGCAGGTCGCGATAGGAGTGGATAATATTTGCATAATGTTCGCAGAACAGCGTTTCCGAGGTCGGACGCACGCAAAGGCGTTCGGTCAGCTCTTCGTTTCCGCCGTGTGTGACCCATGCAACTTCCGGAGCAAAGCCCTCCACGTGGTCTTTTTCCTTGTTGAGCAGGCTTTCCGGAATGAACATCGGCATGTAGACGTTCTCATGCCCGGTTTCCTTGAATTTGCCGTCCATGATGCGCTGAATGTTTTCCCAGATAGCATAGCCGTAGGGACGGATGATCATGCAGCCCTTGACGCCGGAATAATCCGCAAGGTCGGCATTTTTGACGATGTCGGTGTACCATTGGGCAAAGTCCACATCGCGTGAGGTGATTTTTTCCACCATTTTTTTGTTGTCGTTTGCCATGACTTTTTATATCCTTTCGATTTGATTCGATGTTTAGCCGAGTAACTTTTCAAACGCATCTTTATAGGCGTTTCTCTTGTTGTCGGCGGCTTCTTTGGTCTTGTCGGAGACCAGATAATACAGTTTGATCTTCGGCTCTGTGCCGGAGGGACGGATAACGACCGAGTCGCCGTTCTCAAGCGTGTAGAATAACACGTTGGATTTGGGAAGTCCGGTCGGCGCGGTCTTGCCGTCGGAGTCGGTGACAAGACCGGTTTTGTAGTCAGCAACTGACGCGACCTTGACGCCGGCAATTTCTTTCGGCGGTTCCTTGCGCAAGCCGTCCATAAGGGAACTCATTTTGGCGAGTCCGTCGAGACCGGGCAGCACGATAGTGCCGATTCCCTCGGAGTAGTAGCCGTATTTTTCAAAAATGCCGCAAAGCACATCGTAAAGGCTCTTGCCGCGTGCCCGGTAAAAGGCCGCCATTTCGGTGATGAGCATGGCCGCACAAACGGCGTCTTTATCGCGTGCATAGGTTCCGGACAAATAGCCGTAGCTTTCTTCAAAGCCGAAAATATAGGTGTGCGAGCCGGTTTCTTCAAATTCTTTGATTTTTTCGCCGATGAACTTGAAGCCGGTGAGAACATTTATCATGGTCACGCCGTTTGCTTCACAGATTTTGTCGGCAAGCTTGGTGCTGACAATGGATTTGACTGCCGCGGCATTGGCAGGCAGTTTGTTTTCAAGTTTTCTTGCTTCAATAATATAGGAAAGAAGCATAACGCCGATCTGATTTCCGGTCAGCGGTACGAATTCGCCGTTTGCGGCGCGCACAATAACGCCGGCACGGTCGGCGTCCGGGTCTGTTCCGATGAGAAGGTCGCAGCCTTTGTCCTCGGCGATTTTCATAGCTAACGCAAATCCGGCTTTATCCTCGGGGTTCGGGCTTTTGACGGTCGGGAAACGTCCGTCGGGAATCATCTGTTCCGGGACGCAGTACAAATGCTTCAATCCGGCACGTTTCAGAACTTCCGGGACAAGAATGCGGCCGGTTCCGTGAAACGGGGTATAAACGACCTTGAAATCGTCGGCAACGTCGGGAATGGCGTTCGGACGGATGCGTTCGGCCAGTACAACTTTCAAATAGGCCTCATCGACTTCTTCACCGATGATCCGGATCAGACCGGATTTTTTGCCTTCTTCAAGGCTGACAAGCTTTACGCCGGTGAAGATATCGACTTTTTCGATAGCGGCTGAAACAACATCTGCCTGTTCAGGTGAAATCTGGGCGCCGTCTTCCCAATAAGCCTTGTAGCCGTTGTAAATATTGGGATTGTGCGATGCGGTTACATTGATACCGGCCTTGGCATGCAGGTGCCGGAGAGCAAACGAAAGCTCCGGCGTCGGACGCGGCGCGTCAAACAAATAGGCGCGAATGCCGTTGGCGGCAAGCACACGTGCGGAAATTTCCGAAAAGATGTCGGATTTTATCCGTGTATCCGACGCGATGACAACGCCCATGTCTGCGCCGCCGTCTTGTTTGACAAGTTCGGCAAGGCCTTGGGTGGCTTGCGCAACGGTATAGATGTTCATGCCGTTGAGACCGGCACGGATAATGCCGCGTAACCCTCCTGTACCGAAAGCAAGGGGAAAGGCAAAGCGTTCTTCGATTTCTTTCGGGTCGTTTTCGATAGCGGCAAGCTCGCTATGGAGCTCGGCGTCAAGGTCTTTATTGGATAGCCATTTCTTATATTCGCTCATGTAATCGGACATACTTATTCTCCTTTTGTCTTTTGGCGTTTACACTAAGTTATGCGTTTTGTTCTTCCAATTGACGCAGTGCTTTTGCAAGCTGATCCGGGCAGGAAGTTCCTTTGAAACCACATTGGATGCCGGAGAGCTTGGCAATTGCGTCTTTCACGCTCATGCCTGTGGCAAGTGCGGCGACGCCTTGGGTATTTCCGGCACAGCCGCCCTCAAAATCAATATGTGTGATGATTCCGTTTTCGGTTTCAATATGGATGGCGCGTGAACAGACGCCGCTTGGTTTATACGTTAATTTTGCCATGGTGGCACTTCCTTTCCGAATTTTTGAATGGCGGATTTTCGATTTTGGAAAATGTACATACAGTCTGCACATATTTACAGTATAGTATATCATATATATTTTGAATTTACAAGCGTTTTCATGCGAAAAATTGCGGAAAACTGCCCTTTTTATATTTTTCGTTTTGGGAAAAGTCTGAAAAGAGGCGCTTTTCTGTTACTTTTTGCGGCGTGCCGCAAGCCCCCAAAAAGTCCCCGGGACGTTCTAACGTTACTTTTTCGCTTGTACGAAAAAAGTAATTAAAAGAGCACGTTTTTACGTTCTTTTTGCTTCTGCAAAAAGAACCAAAAAGCAGACGGGGCTCCGCCCTGCGACCTCGGTTCAAAATTCCGAGCGTAGGAGTTATTTATTAAATTGCAAGCTATGAGCCTATCAAAAAATCTTTGAGAGAAATCGCTGTCTTGTGCCATACAGCTCGGAATATTTTGAACCGGTGCGAGACGCGTGCTTTACTGCGCAAGGATTTGTGGGTATTTTTAAAAAGGCTTGACTTTGATTTGGGCGGACAGTAGGTTATGTGTTTTAGGGAATGGGGGAGATTGGTGGAAATTTGATTTTGCAGGCAACAGATAACAGCTTTTTTGAAAAGGGAAAGCTTGGTGAGAAAGCAAAAACTCCGATTTTCTGCACATATGTAAACCACAGGTTTACTCTAAGCTATGTATTTACTCACACCAATTTCCATTTCCACCGCAACAAAGATAACGTGCAATCTTCCTTTTCATCGACCACTTGCGGCGGCAAGCCTGCACTACAACTTCGATTTTTCGCAAAACCCGATTCTGCGTTTAATCCGAAATTGCCCCTTCGCACCGGTTCAAAGCCTGAAAGCTGGTTCAGTCACGGAAAAGCTACAATTTCTATAAAAAGTATGCCTGTGTAGAGCTTTGAACCGCTCTCCGGGAGTCCAGAGGGTCGCAACCCTCGGTCTGCTTTTGGTTACTTTTCGCAGAGGCGAAAAGTAACAGAAAAACGCCTTTTTGGTTCTTTTTGCTAAACGCAAAAAGAACGTATATTGTCCCTTAGGGAAATTTTCTGAAAAAGAAAAATTTCCCGAAGAGCCTCTTTTCTGGTTTTTCACGAAACGAAAAGCACTCTTTCCGGGCTTTTCGGGAAAAGCAAAGTGCGCCCGATGGTGTAAAACCATCGGGCGTACCAATTTAAATTCAGATATCTTTGACTCCCTTGGAATGCAGACAGTTATAAAACTGAATGTTTTCGCAGTCATCCGTCGAGGCATCATAATCATAGCTTTCGCTTTCCGGCGTGAAAGAAAAATCACAGTTACGGAAACGAACGTCTTTGGCTTTGCGGATGACAAACAGACTGTCAGAGGTTCGGTTGTCCCAATGTCCGTTCTCGTCCCGGTCTTCGGTGACCTTACCTTTGCCGCTGCAGACAAAATCGCAGTCGGTAAAGGTGAGGTGTGAAAGCTCGCTGTTCACAAAACCCGAAATGGTGTTGCTGCGCTTGCCAAAAGTCCGGATACTGTTAAAGGCGATATTTTTGATGTAGGCATAGTTTGAGGCCGGCGGCGCGTCATCCGACGAAGCGTTGCGGATATCGAGCGGACGACCGGCGTCGATAAGCATATTTGAAAAGCGAATGTTTTCAATGGTGGCCGCCATACCCGAGCGGAAAAGAGCAAAGTAGGCGGTGAAACCGACGCCGCAGTGGGAATCGTGAATACGAATGTCGGAAAACAGGCAGTTGCGTATCTTTCCTGCTCCGACGCCTATGCGGATAGCATAATCAAGGCGTGAGCAAAGCACACAGCCGGTGACCGTCACATCCTCGCACGGACGCTTTTCCTTTAACCGTTTTTCATTAGCTCGGAGCGTCAGCGCGTCGTCACCCACATCGATGATACAGCCGCTTACCGTCACACGCTTGCAGCAGTCGATATCAATGCCGTCGTTGGTGAATTGCCGCGGCTCGCCCTTGATGTTGACGCCGCGAATCTGCACATCTTCGCAGCCGTGTAAGAATAAATGCCAATACGGCGCATAGCGGAGCGAAATATCGGTGATCTTCACGTTTTTGCATTCGCAGAGGAAAATCATCTGCGCGATGCGGTCCGGGTGCGGTGCAAAGGCGTCTTCGCCCGGCACCATGCGGCTTTCGTTCATCCAATAATGCGAATCGCCGTCGATAACGCCCTCTCCCTTGATGAAGATGCTTTCTTGTTCCACTGCTACAATCAAGTGTGCGCCGGTGACGGTCTCTTGCGAAAACGCCACATTCTGTTCGCAGAAATCGTCGGCGTTGTAGTCGGCACGGTCATGCGATGCGCGAAGAACCGCACCGGCGGCAAGATTCAGTCCGCCGCCGCTTTTTAAGTACAGTGTGCCGGAGATGTAAATGCCTTTCGGGAAGTAGACCTCGCCGCCGGCGTCGATAGCGGCTTGGATGGCTGCTGTGTCAAGCGTTTTTCCGTCGCCCTTGGCACCGAAATCAAGTACGTTCTGCATAAGAATTCTCCTTGTATTATAGGATTTTACAGGATTGAAGAATCACTCTTGGGCAAAGCTGCCTTCATGAATGGCTTTTGCGCCCTCTGACAGCGTGACAAATTTTCCAAAGCGTACATTTTTGATTACCGCGTTTCCGCCCTCGTGACTGCCGAAACCGTACAAGCCGCCGTCGGCCACAACGATATTGTCAAGCTCTGAATCGACCAATCCTTTGAACAGACCGACGGCAAATTTTCCGTGCGAATAGACATTTTTCACGGAAATATGGTGCGTATCACCAAGCGTGCTGTGCTTCTTGGCGTAGTTCATATCCCCGATACGCACGACAAAATCCGGTCTTGCCGGGTGTTTGCCGGAATACACGTGTGTAACGCCGTCAATATCAATGTTGTATAATTTGTTGCCCTCGTCGTTGAGAAGCCGCACGACGGCACAGAAATAGCTGTCTGACGCAATATTTCGGATCTTCACATCGTGAATGTCTGTGCTTTCTCCCTCAATAATATAACCAAGCTTGCGTTCAAAGCCGCCGAGCGCAGTGAGGGCAACGGTATCGTCCTCGGTAAAACCGGTGATGTTTTCGACAAGGATATCATGACAGCCGATGCGAAGATCCAGACCGTCCGCGTTTTTAACGTAGATTTCGTCATAGGTTTTCGGGATCTCATCCGGATGATGAATCCCGTCAGAGTCTATGCGCGAGATATCCGCTTCAAAGCGAATATTGCGGAAAACCGCGTCATGGACGAAAATGTTGGTCATACCCCACCAACGCTGATTGATTACGGCAAGGTTTTCGATGCGAAGTCCCGACACGTTGAAAAAAAGGAGCATGGTATTGACCGAAATGTGCGGTCTGCCGTCCTTTTCGCTGTTCCGTTCGGAAAGTCCGTTGTAGACGCCGCCGTCCAATAGAGCGTTTCCGATTCCGCGGATCGTGATATTTTTCTGTTCGCCTGCTGATGTGCGCGAAATTTCCTTTGTAAGGTTTTCGTTGGCAAACATGTTGCAAAAGACGCCGTCGGCAAGGCGCAGATGCGCGTTGTCGATAAGAAGTTCAATATCGTCCGGCAGAAAAACCGTGCGGTCGATGTTCCAGATATCCGCGCCGGTGCGGTCGTTATGACGGGAAATAACGATACGGTTTGTGCCGTTATTTTTCGCTTCGGTTATGGCGTTTTGGATCTGTTCGGCGTCGGTTGCGCCTTTCATTGTCCCGGCTTGAATGTAGGTATACACAGAGAACACTTCCTTTTTTCGGATTTTGGGTATGAATTCTTTTTGTTTATTGTAACAATGCCGCAAGCGAAAGTCAAGTAGTGTGCGAACGAAAAATTTTCGCGTATTGACAAACGCTATGAGAGCCGTTATAATAAAAGAAAAAAGAAAGGGTTGAGAATAAATGTTGCTTTCAACTTCAATTGCTATCTATTTACACCAGTTTTCGCCGGAAGAAACCGTGGATATGTTGGCGGAAGCAGGTTTTACGGCATTGGATTTCGGTTTTTTCAATGTCCGCTATTATGCGAAAGATTTAGACGGACACTTTTTTACTGAACTCCGGAAAAAAGCCGAAGATAAGGGGCTTGTGTTCAATCAGGCGCATGCGCCGTTTCCGTCGAGTGTCGGAAAACCGGAGAGAGACGAAGAGATTTTCGGGGATATTGTCCGGTCGATGAAAAACGCATCGCTGCTCGGAGTGAAGAATATTGTGGTACACCCGGTGCAGCATCTTGCATATGCGAATGACGGAGTGCCGGAAAAGCTGTTTGAAATGAATATTGAATTCTACAACCGGTTGAAGCCGTATTGCGAAGAATACGGTATTCGTGTGGCTGTGGAAAATATGTGGCAGGACAAGAGGCTGATCGGCCGGTGCGATAGCTGTATCGGGCATTCGACCTGTTCAACGCCGGAGGAGTTTATCCGGTATATGGACGCGCTTGGCGACAATCGCTGTTTTACCGCTTGCCTTGACTTGGGACACACCATGCTTGTTCATGAGAAACCGGAAGAATTTATCCGTGCCTTGGGGCATGACAGATTAGGCGCGTTACATGTCCACGACACGGACGGAAAGAGCGACCTGCACACGCTTCCGTACTACGGCGGCATGGGCTATTGGGACAGAATCACCGATGCGTTGCGTGATATTGACTATGTAGGCGATTTTACCTATGAGGCAGGGAATTTCCTTGCGCCGTTGCCGAAGGAGTTATATGGGACAGCGTCTCGCTTTATGGCTGAGGTCGGGAAGTATCTCATACAGTGCTGTGAGCAAAATCTGGAATAAATAGCAAGGGGGACTTGCTCCAAAACCTTGCCCGCTTTTCTTTTAAGAAAAGCGGGGGAAAAGAATTTAAATTTGTACGCCCGATGGTTTTACCATCGGGCGTACTGTGCTTTTCAAGAAAAGCAATGAAAAGAGAGTTTTTGGGGTTCTTTTTACTTTTGTAAAAAGAACCCCAAGGACGTTTTTCTGTTACTTTCCGCCTCTGCGAAAAGTAACCAAAAGCAGACCGAGGGCCTCGACCCTCTGGACTCCCGGGGAGCGGTTCAAAGCTCTGCACAGGCGTGCCTTTTATAGAACTTGAAACAGTGCGTGTCTAAAACGTTTTTTAGGCTTTGAACCGGTGCAAAAGGGCAACTTTTGATAAAACGCAGAATCGGGTTTTGTGGAAAATCGAAGTTGCAGTGCGTGCTTGCCGCCGCAAGCGAACGATTAAAAGGGAAAGTGCACGTTATCTTTGTTGCGTTGGAAAAGGGAAATTGATGTACGTGATTGGAAAGTTTGATGTAAATCTGTGGTTTACATATATGCAGAAAACCGGAATTTTTGCATTTTCATCCCAAACTTTCCGCTTTCCCAAACAACAATTTTCTGTTCTCTCAAAAACAACCTCCCGCCAAACTCTCCCATTTCATGACACACATAACCTGCTGTCCGCCCAAATCGGAGCATGCCTTTTCAAAAACACCGACAAATCCTTACGCAGTAAAGCATGCGTTTCGCACCGGTTCAAAATACTCCGAGCTGTATGGCACAAGACTACGATTTTTGCTAAAATTTCTTGATAGGTACAAAGCTTGTAATTTAATCAAAAATCCACCGCTCGGAATTTTGAACCGTACTCTGGGAGTCCAGAGGGCCGAGGCCCTTGGTCTGCTTTTGGTTACTTTTCGCAGAGGCGAAAAGTAACAGAAAAAACGCCCTTTTGGTTCTTTTTGCTAAAAGGAAAAAGAACGTAAAAACGTTCTCTTTCCTTGCTTTTCGTGAAAAGCAAAAGCCGTCCGACGGCAAACCGTCGGGCGGCAAAAATGTAAATTCTTTTGTTCACTTTTCTTTTAAGAAAAACGAACAAGGTCTAAGGGCGAATAGCCCTTGCAGCTTAGCGCGCCATGATCTTGGCAACATCGTACATCTTCTGCATGCCGTCATGAAGCTCTTTGGCTTCGGCAAGCATCTTTTCACGTACCGACGGTTCTAACGCCGCAATTTCTTCTTCGGTTGCCTTGCCCTTGACAATGCGGTCAAGCTCAAAAGCATATTCCATTTCCACTTCACAGATCTTTGCCTGATTGTAGCAGACAACAAGATTGTATTTGCCGTCAAGCAGTAAATCTACCGCTCTGTCGCCCATCATGGTCGCAACAACGCGATCTATGCAGGTCGGCGAACCGCCGCGCTGTACATGCGCAAGGCGGGCAAAACGCGTTTCAATACCGGTAGACGCTTGAATTTCCGTGGCAAGCTCCTCCGTGTGTGTCGCACCAAGCCCTTCGGACGCGATGACGATAAAGTTTCTCTTGCCTTCTTTGGAAAGCGTGCTTATACGGTTAATCAAATCAGCTCTGTCAAACGGAATTTCACGGATAGCAATACCGACCGCACCGACTGCAATACCGCAGTCAAGCGCGATATAACCGGCGTTGCGTCCCATAACCTCAACAACATTGCATCTTGCATGGCTTTCGCAAGTGTCACGCAGACGGTCTACCATTTCGATAACCGTGTTCTTGGCCGTATCATAACCGATGGTGTATTCCGTTGCTGAAATATCGTCATCAATCGTGCCGGGAATGCCGATACACGGAATACCCGCACGGGACAGATCGGTCGCGCCGCGGAACGTGCCGTCGCCGCCGATGGTGACAATACCGTCAATGCCGTTCTTGCGGCAGTTTTCAACAGCAAGGGCAATTCCTTCGGGAGTCTTGAATTTGTCGCAGCGATCCGAATATAACATTGTGCCGCCGTGGTTGATGATATTGGAAACATCGCGCGGCGTTAAAAGCTTCATGTCGTTTTCAAGAAGTCCCTTGTAACCGCAATAAATACCCATGACTTCAATGCCTTTATAGGAGGCGCTTCTGACCACCGCACGGATGGCGGCATTCATGCCGGGCGCGTCGCCGCCCGAAGTCAGTACACCGATTCTTTTAAATGTCTTGTTCATAATACTCTTATCCTTTCTGAAACGCCGTCGGAATGTCATTTTTGTTAAATCATTCACAAACCGCGTAAGTTATACTCTCGCAATCAAAATATATTATAATAGAACCGTAAAATTTTTGGGTTACAAATCAATTTCAAACTATCTCTTTTTTTGTAAACACCCAAAAGAAAATGTTTGTTTTCGTCTCTATTTCGGCTTATTCGGACGTTTTTGCAATCAGCGCCCGGAGTTCTTCCTCGCCGATGACCGGCACACCGAGTTTTTCTGCTTTGGCAAGTTTGCTGCCGGCGTCACTGCCGCATAAGAGATAGCTTGTTTTGGCGGAAACCGATGAGGAGACCTTGCCACCGTTGGCTGCGATGAGCGCGGCCGCTTCATCGCGTTTCATTCCGGCAAGCGTGCCGGTAATAACAAACGTAAGCCCGGACAGGCTGTCGCCGCTTATGGTTCTCTTGACCGTCGTGTCAACGCCGGCTTCTTTCAGCCGGTTACATAAATGCACCGAGCCGGGACGGCTGAAATAATCGCGGATACTTTCGGCAATCACACCGCCGACATCCGGAATTTCCGTCAGCGTTTCCGCGTCGCCCGACGCGGAAAGTAACGTGTCCAGCGTTTCAAACCGATCGGCAAGGGCGGCCGCTGTCTGTTTTCCGACATGACGGATGCCGAGCGCATATAATAATCTGGCAAATCCTCGCGTTTTGGACGCCTCGATCCCGGCTAACAGATTTTCCGCCGACTTTTTGCCCATACGGTCTAAGGTTATCAACTGTTCTTCGGTCAAGGCATACAGATCTGCCGCGCTGTGAACCAAGCCTTGCTCAATAAGCTGGGCAATCTGCGCTTCGCCGCAGCCGTCAATATCCATCGCGTCGCGCGAAACGAAATGTTCCAGCGAACGCGCTAACTGTGCCGGACATTCCGCATTGACGCAACGATAAGCCGCTTCGCCTTCTTCGCGGACAACCGCTTCGCCGCAGCTCGGACATACCTTCGGCATGACAAACGGAACACAAGCCTCTGTGCGGTCGTCAAACGAAACTTTTTCGACTTCGGGGATGATGTCGCCGGCCTTGTGTACATATACATAATCTCCGGCACGGATATCTTTTCCGGCAATATAATCGGCATTGTGCAAAGTCGCGCGGCTGACGGTGCTTCCGGCAAGATTTACCGGTTCCAACACGGCAAACGGTGTGAGTACGCCCGTCCGTCCGACCGCAACTTCTATACCGATAAGCTTGGTTTTTTTCTCGTCCGGCGGATATTTGAACGCCGCCGCCCATTTGGGCGCGTGCGGCAGTTCGCCGACCTTTTCGCGGTCTGCAAAGCAGTCAAGCTTGACGACGGCGCCGTCGATATCAAAGGAGAGCGACGGACGCTCGTTCCCGAAACGGGAAATTTCGTCGTGAATGTCTTTGAAATCGGTAAATCTCCGGTATGACGGCGAAACCGAAAAGCCCTGCTTTATTAAATAGTCCAGGCTTTCGGCATGTGACGAAAGCGCCGGAGCGCCCTCGGAAGATTGAATGTTAAAGACGAAGATGGAGAGTCCCCGTGACGCGGCAATGCGGCTGTCAAGCTGTCTGACAGAGCCTGCCGCCGCATTGCGCGGATTGGCAAACGGCGGCTCGCCGTTCTCGTCGCGCTTGCGGTTTAAGGCGGCAAAGGCGCTTTTGGGCATATAAACCTCGCCGCGCACGCAAAGATATGGAATTTTTTCGGCAAGCGTCAGAGGTATGCCGTGCACGGTGCGCAGGTTGTGCGTGATATCCTCGCCGACCGTACCGTCGCCGCGTGTGGCTCCGCGCACAAAAACGCCGTCACGGTATTCAAGCGCCACCGACAGACCGTCGATCTTGTACTCCACGACATAGGGTGCCTGCGTTCCGAGTGTTTCATTGGTCTTTTGCAGGTAAGCGTCAAGTTCTTCAAATGAAAAAACGTCGTTTAAGCTTTTTAAGGGAACGACATGCGTGACTTTTTCAAATTTTTCCGCGACATAACCGCCGACGCGAAGCGACGGAGAGTCCGGCTTGCGAAGAGCCGGAAAAGCATTTTCCAGTTCGTTTAAGCGCACAAGAAGTTTATCGAAATCAGCGTCGGAAATTTCCGGTGCGTCGTTCAGATAGTATTTTTCACGGTGGTACAGGATCTGCTCGCTTAATGACCGGATTTCTTTTTCTGCTTCTTCCGGGGTGAGATTTTTTACAGACGTAGAATTCATGTTTTTCTGTCCTTTCCGGACGGGAATACCGTTCGTATCCTTATAATAAGGATAGTTTGATTATAGCATTTCCGCGCCGGGATGTCAATACTCGAAAAAGCACGCTTTTTTGTAAAAAAGTGTGAAAATGCTTGAAATCGGCGTTAGGCGGTGTTATACTGTTGACAGAAAAAACAAAGGGGAGAGAACAGCATGATCGAATTTGCCTGTACCTGTGAACGCGGCGTTCACAGAGCGCCGTTTGAAAAAGCGGAGATTTCCCGCAGGGCTTTGGAAAAACTGCCAGAGGTTTTGCAGGATTACCGCCGTATCTATGTAGTGGCCGATACAAACACCTATGCGGTGTGCGGTAAACGTGTGTGTGAGATTTTGCGGCAAGCCGGAAAGCTTTCGCATTTTTATGTCATTGACGGCGATCCCGTTTTGCCCAATGCGGAAACTTTGGGCAAAATACTTCTTTATGCGCACGACCCAAATGCCAAAAGCGATATTTTCACCTATTCACCGCTTCCCGACCTTGTTTTAGCGGTCGGATCGGGAACGATCAACGACAGTTGCCGGCTCGTTTCATATCGTTTGGGATTGCCGTATGCCGTGTGTGCGACAGCGCCTTCCATGGATGGGTATGTTTCAGCCGGTTCGCCGATCTTACATGACGGAACAAAGTCTACCGTCCAGGCGACCACGCCCAAATACCTGATTGCCGACCTTGATATTATAAAAGACGCGCCGCGCGACATGCTGTTTGCCGGCATTGGTGATATGTTCGGCAAATATACGGGACTTCTCGACTGGGAGTTAGCGCGTGATTACACCGGCGAATACTTCTGCGATAAGATTGCTTCGGAGGTGCTTGCCGCCACCGACGCTTGCCTTAAAAACGGATATGACTTGGAAAACCGGAACCCCGACAGCATCGAAAAGATCATGAGAGGCTTTTTAGTCACGGGATTAGGCATGGCCTATACCGGAAATTCCCGTCCGGCCTCCGGTTCGGAACATATCATCGCGCACGCATGGGAGCTTGACGATGTGGAAAAAGGAAACAAGCCCCATCTGCATGGATTAGAAGTCTGTGAAGCGACGCGGCTTGTGGCGATTCTCTATGAAATGCTGTCAGAGGAAAGCAACGACGAACATCTGAAAGAGCTTGCCGGCCGGTATATGCCGTATTTTGAAAAAGTGGAAAAATTCTGCAAGGACATGCATGTGCCGCCGACCGTCACCGACCGCGAAACGATGCTTTCCGGCATGAAACGTGCGCTGACGTTACGCGACCGCTACACGGTTTTGTTTTATCTGCGCGACTGCGGCCTGTACGAAAGCTATTGTGAGCGTGCGTGCGAGGAACTGTTGAAACGGTTATAAACGGTTATAAACGGTTTCCGTATCTCTGTGACAGGGGCAGTTGCGGCACTTTTTCTGCTTTCGGAAACGGATTTTTCCGGAAATCTCAAAAATAACGATGAAAACGCACAAAATCCTGCAAAAAACTGTTGCTTTTTTGTAAAAAGAGTGCTATAATACAACATGTAGTTTTGCGGAATCACCGCAAACATCGATTATTTTCATATTTTGGAGGACATTATGGCACAGTTATCCACTTCACAAAAAAAGCAGAAGAACACGTTTATTGTTCTGCTTGTTGCAATTCTGGTCGTTCTTGCCGCGATCGTGTATATCGTTTACGGCGAACTGACCTCCCGTTCTTCGCTGTTTGAAGATCAGAAATTTGCCGCAGCCATTGCGAAGGATCTCGGCAAAGCGCCTGCTTTCTTAAAAGAAAGCGATCTTGCGGCCGTTAAATATCTCGGCGTTTCCTATGACGGAAGCGAAACGGTACAGGTCATCACCGGCGGCGATGAATTTGTCGATACTTATGCAGAATACAAGGAAAAACAGGATGCAGGCGAGGATGTCTCCTCCTACGATTTTTCCAAGCTGATCAAAGCTGCGGCTTACACCTATAAGGGCGAAACGGCTCCCAAACTGGATGAATTGAAATACTTCACCGGTGTGCGCAACATCGAAGTCAGCGGTATTACCGTGACTGATTCTGCTGTTTTTTCCGGCATGACCGGTATCGAAAACGGTTCGTTTTCGAGCTGCGGCCTGACGGAAGTCGCCGGTTTTTCCGGCCTTGACGCCGACAAGCTTGTAAGACTTACCCTTACCGGCAACAGCATCGAAGATTGGTCGCCGCTTGACGCAGTTGCGGACAAGGTTATCGTTTCAATGGCATACACCGTTGTTCCGAAAGAGGACGGTACGGTTGATTTCAACGACGCATCCAGCTGGACGCTCAAAGAAACCACATTGACCGAATACTATGAAGAACAGGCCGCCAAGGAGGAAGAATCGAACACGGATACGACCGATGGCACGGCTGACAATGCGGATGAAAACACTGACAATGCCGACGCCGATACCAATACGGCTGATGACGCCGCAGACAATGCAGATAACGCAGATGAAACGGTTGAAGCGGACAACACCGACGGCGAAGATGCTGCTGCATAACGCCAAAAGCGAAAAACAGCTGTAAATACAGCTACACACCGGGATGCGCCGAACAACGGCCTGTCCCGGTCTTTTTTTGGCACATTTTACATACCGCGCAAACAAGGTTTCCTGACACCCGAGCGCATGGAAAATCAAGAAACGGCTTTTACTTTATGCTATACTGTAAGCACAGAAAGGGAACGGACATATGGATTGGATACAGGGAATACAAAGAGCAATCGACTATGTGGAAACCAATCTCACCGAAGAGATCGACTATGAAGAAGTGGCGAAAAGAGCCTATTCCTCTTCGTTTCATTTTCAGAGAATATTCGGTATTCTGTGCGGCTTTTCGCTCGGCGACTATATTCGTATGCGGCGGCTTTCTCTTGCAGGGGAAGAACTGTCCGGGAAAAATGCAAAGATTATTGACGTTGCTTTAAAGTACGGATACGATACGCCCGAAAGCTTTTCCCGTGCCTTTACGCGCTTTCACGGCCTTTCACCCAGTGAAGCCAAACATGGCGGTCCTGTCAAGACATTTACGCCCCTGTCTGTAAAATTAACCTTAACAGGAGGAGTTAAAATGGATTACAGAATTGAAAAGAGAGATGCGTTTCAGGTTGTCTGCAAGCGCAAACAGGTCGGCAAGCCGATGTCGGCAAGCGCCACGCCGGATATTACCGCTATGTGGCAGGAATTCGGGGCAGACGGAACGATGGAAAAGCTGATTTCTTATATGCCGGAAAAGCCGGTCATGAAAGGTTTGCTCGGAATCTGTTTTTCAGCTGAACTGGATGCAAAGCAATTTCCTTACGGCATCGGCGTGGAGTACGACGGAAGAAAGCTTGACGACGGCTTTGAGGTTATCACCATTCCGGCAAGCACCTATGCGGTCTTTACCAGTAAAGGCAAAATGCCGGACGCGTTTATCGAGACTTATCACAGGATCGTTACGGAATTCTTTCCGCAAAGCTCCCAATACGAATATGCCGAAAAGGTCGAATTTGAGGTCTATGCGTCGGCAGATACCAAGGATCCGGATTATCAGTGCGAGATATGGATTGCGGTAAACGAAAAGACAAAGTAATATCGGCAAAAAGACCGGCGGTGCAAGAAATTATCTTGCACCGCCGGTTCCTTTTTTCATTTCTCTGCTTTATCAGCTTTCTTTTTTTCTTTGGCACTTTTTTTTGCTTTAGCCGATTCCTTTTTGACCGTTTTCTTCGGTTCTTCCGATTTTTTCGGCTGTGCGTCCTTGTTATTCTTTTCAAGTGCTTCGGTATAGAATTCGCCTGACAGCATTTTCTTCAAATACTGCCCGGTGTACGATGTTTCACATTCAGCCACTTCCTCCGGCGTTCCGGTCGCGACCACCGTTCCGCCGCCGTCGCCGCCCTCCGGACCGAGGTCAATGATATAATCGGCTGTCTTTATCATATCGAGGTTGTGTTCAATGACGACCACACTGTTCCCGGCATCCACAAGACGCATCAGCACTTCAATAAGCTTTTCCACGTCGGCCGTGTGAAGTCCCGTAGTCGGCTCGTCGAGAATATACATGGTCTTGCCCGTGCCGATTTTGGAAAGCTCGGCGGCAAGTTTCACACGCTGTGCTTCACCGCCCGAAAGGGTAGTGGAGGACTGACCGATCTTGATATAGCCGAGTCCCACATCCTGCAATGTTTTCAAACGGCGGTACAGCTTGGGCAGATTGGCAAAGAATTCGCATCCCTCGTCTACCGTCATTTCCAATACATCCGAAATGTTTTTGCCCTTGTATTTGACCTCCAGCGTTTCCCGGTTATACCGCTTGCCGTGACAGGTATCGCAGGTAACATATACGTCCGGTAAAAAATGCATTTCGATCTTCAACGTTCCGTCTCCCTGGCAGGCTTCACAGCGGCCGCCTTTGAGGTTGAACGAAAAACGATCCTGTTTGAATCCGCGGATCTGCGCGTCCTGAGTGGAGGCAAACAGCGCACGGATATCGGTAAACAAACCGGTATAGGTGGCTGGATTAGAACGCGGCGTGCGCCCGATAGGCGATTGGTCGATGCTTATGACCTTGTCAAGCCAACGGATCCCCTCCAAACGGTCATATTTTCCCGGTAACGCGTATGAACCGTTTAATTCATGCGCTAATGCCGGAAGAACGATGCCGTTTATCAGCGAACTCTTTCCCGAACCGGACACGCCGGTAATGCAGGTGAAAACGCCGAGCGGAATCTTGACGTCAATGTGTTTCAAGTTATGCTCTGCCGCACCGTAGATCTCCAAATACCGGCCGCCGCAGTCGCGTCGGGTTTCGGGAACGGCGATACGCCGCCGACCCGAAAGAAAGTCTCCGGTCGCCGTTCCTTTTTTCTTCATGATCTCCTCCGGCGTGCCGCAGGCAATCACGTTTCCGCCGTGAATGCCGGCGCCCGGACCGATATCGACAATATAATCCGAAGAAAGCATGGTCTCTTCGTCGTGCTCAACCACAATTAAGGTGTTTCCCAAGTCACGCAGCTTTTTTAACGTCTCGATCAACTTCGTGTTGTCGCGCTGATGCAGCCCGATACTCGGTTCATCCAAAATATACAGCACGCCCATGAGTGAAGAACCGATCTGCGTGGCAAGCCGGATGCGCTGGCTTTCACCGCCCGAAAGCGTTCCGGCGCGTCTGGCAAGCGTCAGATATTCCAACCCCACACTGCAAAGAAAGCCCAACCGTTCGCGGATCTCCTTTAAAATGTCTTTGGCAATGACGGCGTTTTGGTGGTCGAGCGTCAGATTGTTGAAGAAATCAAGCGAGTTTTTTACGGCAAGTTCGCAGACATCGGCAATGTTGAGTCCGCCCACCGTGACCGCAAGCGTTTCTTTTTTCAATCGTTTTCCGTGACAGGAGGGGCATTCGACGGTTTCCATGAACTGTTCGTAGTATTCGCGCTGATCCGGCGAATTCTCGCACATTTCGTAACGCCGCTTGATATCCGAAATGATACCGGCAAAATTCAGGGCGTAGCCTCGGTAAGAATACTTTATCTTCTCGCCGTTTCCGTAGTACAGCATGTGCAAGGCTTTGTCGCTCATCTTGTTTAACGGCGTGTGGATATCATAGCCGAACGGAGCAAGAGCCTCGTTGATTCCGCTGCCGCTCCACGATTCGGACGTGATCGATTTAAACCCATTGCAGACGCAAGCCCCCATGGCAAGCGACAGATTTTTGTCCGGAAACAGTTTGTCCGGGGAAAACTCAAATTTTTCGCCAAGCCCGCCGCATTCGGCACAGGCGCCGAACGGGCTGTTGAACGAAAACATGCGCGGCTCTAATTCTCCTAAGCTGACGCCGTGCTCGGTGCAGGCAAAATTCTGTGAAAACAGACGCTCTTTTTTGCCGTCGATCTCTCCGTCGTGCAGGGCGATGATGACAAGACCGCCGGCCGCTTTGCACGCGTTTTCCACCGAATCGGAAAGACGGGTGCGAATATCGCTTTTCATGACAAGACGGTCAACCACGACATCGATATCATGACGCAGATTTTTGTCCAAGTCAAAATTGTCGGTCAAGTTATAAATACCGCCGTCTACGCGCACGCGTACATAGCCGCTCTTCAACAGGTCGGCAAGCAGTTTGGCATGGGTTCCTTTTTTCTGCTTGACAAGCGGCGCAAGAACATAGAATTTCGTTCCCTCGGGCAGCTCCATGATTTCGTCGAGAATGCTGTCAATGGTTCGCTTGACGATCTCTTTGCCGCAGATCGGACAGTGCGGTGTGCCGCACCGGGCATACAACAGACGCAGATAGTCATAGATCTCCGTTACCGTTCCGACCGTGGAACGCGGATTTTTGGAGGTAGTTTTCTGGTCGATGGAAATGGCAGGCGAAAGCCCCTCGATCCGGTCAACATCCGGCTTGTCCAATTGTCCGAGAAACATGCGCGCATAAGAGGAGAGCGACTCGACAAACCGTCTGTGCCCCTCGGCGTAGATGGTGTCAAATGCAAGCGACGATTTTCCGGAACCGGAAAGGCCTGTGAATACAACCATCTTGTCGCGCGGAATGGTGACGTCGATGTTTTTCAAATTGTTTTCCCGCGCACCATAGACGCGAATGTATTTATTTACCAAAGGAATCATCCTTTCTTTTGTTTTCTGTTTAATGTTCTTTCCGCTTCTTCATCAGCGGTCTGCAACAGGGCGCTGTCGGTGATATCGGCAAAGCGGAAAGCAAGCTCGCCGCTCTGACGGGTTCCGAAAAATTCGCCCGGTCCGCGAAGCTCCAAATCCTTTTCGGCAATGACAAAACCGTTGGTCGTCTGACACAGCACCTCCATGCGCTTGGCAAAGGGACTGTCCGGCTTTCCGGAACTTTTCGCCTTTTTCATGAGCGGCGAAAGCAGAATGCAGTAGGCCTTGTCTTTGCCGCGTCCGACGCGTCCGCGTAATTGATGCAACTGCGAAAGACCGAACCGCTCAGCGTTTTCAATGAACATGACCGTCGCGTTCGGCACATTCACGCCAACCTCAATAACGGTGGTTGAAACCAACACATCAATCTGATGCAAGGCGAAATCGGTCATGATACGGTCTTTTTCGGACGGTTTCATTTTTCCGTGAATGTAGGCAATCCGCGTTTCCGAAAGCGGTGTGTTTTTCAGAGAATCCGCATATTCGCGCACCGACATAAGCTCGTCCGGCTGGGGCTTCCCGTCGTCATTCTCGGCTAACGGACAGACGATGTACGCCTGGTGTCCGGCGCTTATCTCTCCGGCAATAAATTTATATACGCGCGTGCGCATGCCTGTCCCCACTGCATAGGTCTCTACCGGTTGACGCCCTTTGGGCAGTTCGTCAATGACGCTGATATCCAGATCGCAGTACAGGATCATGGCAAGCGTGCGCGGAATGGGGGTGGCGGACATAACGATCGTGTGCGGCTTCAAGCCCTGCGCGCTCTTGTGTTCCAACGTGGAACGCTGTAAAACGCCGAACCGATGCTGTTCGTCGGTCACAGTCAACGCTAAATTCCGGAAAACAACGTTTTCTTCAATCAACGCATGCGTGCCGACTGCAAAACCGGCCGATCCGTCGGCAAGACTTTCGAGCGCCGCACGTTTTTCCACGGCTTTCATGCCGCCGACCAATAAGACCGTCTTAATGCCGAATACGCCTAAAAGTCCGCTTAGTTCTTCGTAGTGCTGTCGTGCCAAAATCCCGGTCGGCGCCATGAGAGCCGCCTGGGCGCCGCTTTGCACGGCAGCATATACCGCCGCCGCGGCGACGACGGTCTTGCCGCAGCCGACATCTCCCTGAACCAACCGTCTTGCCGGCCGCGTATAGGCGGCACCTGAGCGGTTCTGTACTTTCTTTTCCTCGTCCGGCGAGGCGACGGCGGTCATATCCTTTAAAATATCCTGTATGGCAAGCTTTTGCGCATGGGTAAGCGTGAACGGAAGACGTGCGGTAAACGCACGCATGTCCGGATAATGCAGGCGAAGCGCTTTTCCGGCGCGTGCCTTTTTACCGAGTTCGGCTGTGCGAACCTTGAAGTCGTACAGTTCTTCAAAGGCGAAACGCCGCCTTGCCTTTTGCAGGGAATCCGTATCACTCGGAAAATGCAGTTCGCATAACGCCGCATACCGCTCCGGAAATCCGAGACGTTCCAAAAGCTCCTTGTCCAGCGTTTCGGTAATATCCTCTTTATACGTTTCAAGAGCCTGTTTCATACAGCCCGAAAGGATTTTCTGCGTCAGCCCTGCCACAAGCGGATAAACCGGCACGAACGGCGGCAGAGGGACCTCCGGCGCAAAAGACTCAAACTCCGGCGAAGATAGAGAAATCCCGCGCGGCGTGCGTTCCAATGTGCCGTAAAAGCGAAATTTTGCGCCGACCTTGAACGTATCCTTCAAGAACGGGCGGTTGAAAAATGAGACGCGTACCGTGCCAGTGTCGTCGGAGGCCGCAAAATGCTGAACCGAGAGGGGCTTTCCGGTCTTTCCGGATTTTAAGCGCACATTGGTAAGCGGCGTTGTCACAGTCAACAGAAAGGAGGCGGTTTCGCCGTCGGCCGCCGCAAAAACATCCTTGACATTGCCGCGGTTTTCATAGGCGCGCGGATAGTAGTGCAAAAGATCCTGCACGGAATGGATTCCCGCTTCGGCAAACAGCCTTTCCCGTGCAGTGCTGACGCCCTTAAAGACGGTCACGGGTATCTGACGCAGATCGGCAGCCATGGACGTTCTCCTTTCTTGAAATTGATAGTGCAGTCTCCAAGTAGAACACTTGTACTATATATTATACTCACATTCACAGCATAAATTTGTACAAATTGTAAATTGTGAGTCAAGTTCACACAGTTTTCATATAAAAAAGGTATGATTAAAATGCTATCCGTTAAATTCTATAAAATGGATGATTATGAAAGGATTTTTTAGTATGAACACAAAAAGAACCGTTGCTATGATTCTCGCGGCTGTTATGGCGGCTGCTTCCCTTACGGCCTGCGGCAATACCAAGACTCCCGGCGGTGAAAACACCAATGATCCGTCCGGCACCAACAAGCCGTCTAACGAGGGCGGACTTTCATTAGAAGAAATTTCCAAGCAGATCGAAGCCAAGGTCGGCATGGAAAACGTGGACTCCGAGGTCGTTATGACGCTCGACGGCTACGATATCACCTATTCCGAATACCGCTACTACTATATCAACTATGTCAAACAGTTCGCCAACTACTACGGTCCGGATTGGAATACCAACGACGAATATAAAGACGATTTTGACAAGTATGTAAGCGAAGCCGTCAAGATGAACGGCCTTGTTGCCAATACCGCCGCCGCCAAGGGTCTCGCCCTCACGCAGGAGGAATTTGACAACAACGTTTCCGCCACCTATGACACCATCATGCAGCAGTTTGGCGATGACGCGAAAACCACTCTTGACGAGACCTACGCCATTACCCCGTACTACATGATGATGAACGAGTCCATCTACAATCTCTACAATAAGATTTATGAATCTTTCTACGGCGTCGGCGGCGAAAAGTATGAAGAAATCAAAAAGCAAACGCTTGAATATTATAATGATAATGGCTATATGCGTGCAAAGCATATCCTCATTCAGTTCCCCTCCAATGACGACGGCTCGGAAGTGACCGAAGAACAGAAAGCCGAAACCCGCAAAAAGGCCGAAGAGGTTCTTGAAAAAGCCAAGAACGGCGAAGATTTTGACAAGCTCATTGAGGAATACAACGAAGACCCTGGCATGAGCACCTATACCGCCGGCTACTATTTCGGCAAAGGCGAAATGGTGGAGGAATTTGAAAACGCTACCACAGCTCTTGAAGAAAACGGTATCAGCGAGATCGTGGAATCCAATTACGGTTATCATATCATCAAGCGTTTGCCGCTTGACGATGAAAATATCATAAGCTCCGATAAGTTCTCCGAACTTGCCTATGCGGATCTCGACGAATTCTTTACCGACAAGATCGCAAGCACGGATTTCGTCAAGAAAGATAACTTTGATGAACTGGTAAAACCGATTATCGAAGAAGGCGAACAGTATCTGAGCGACCTTGTGACCCAACAGCAGGCGGCAAACTCCGATACTGAAAGCGAAACTGACGCTGAATAAGCGCTAGTCCATTAAACAGACAGAAAAGAAATATTGATATGACGAATTGTGCAAACCCGTCGTTTTCCTTAAAGAAAAACGATCGGCTCGAACTGGCTGTAACCGGAACGGACCGGAACGGAAACGGCGTTGCACATGCCCCGAACGGACAGACGGTCTTTGTCCGCAATACCTGTTCGGGCGATGTGGTAAACGCCAAAATTATCAAGGTTTTGAAGCACTATGCCGTCGCCATACCCGAAGTCATTTTACAGCCGTCGGCGGATCGCTCCGTCGGCGGCTGTGCCGTATCGGGCAAATGCGGCGGCTGTGTGTTCGGCCATATAACCTATGAAGCGGAATGCCGGTATAAGGCGCAGAGCATTAACGACGCGTTTTCCCGTATCGGAGGACTGTCCTTGAAGCTTGACGCCTTTCATCCCTCGCCGAAAGTCGAAAAATACCGCAACAAAGCCATTTATCCGGTGGCAAACGCAGACGGAAAACCGGTTTCCGGTTTTTATGCGGCTGTGTCGCACCGGATTATACCGCATAAGACCTGCGAGATTGCCCACCCTCTGTTTCCGGAGATACGTGACGCGGTCTTGGCCTTTGCGGAAAAAGAGCATATCCCCGCCTACGACGAAACGGCGCGTACCGGCGTTTTGCGCAGCATTTACATGCGCTCGGCCGCCTCGGGGGAGATCGTGCTGACGTTGGTCTTAGCGGATGCCCGGCTTGGAAATCCGGCGTGTGAAACGGCGTTTGTTTCGTATATTACGGAAAAATTCCCACAGATAACATCGGTTCTCATCAATACGAACACCAAACATTCCAATGCGGTGCTTGGCAGTGCCTGGCGCACGCTTTCCGGCGACGGCTACCTGCATGACGAATTGTGCGGCAAAAAGTTTCGTGTGTCGCCGGCCTCGTTCTGGCAGGTCAATCATGACGGCGCAGAGCTTTTATACAGCATTGCCGCACGTTTTGCGGCGCTTGCGCCGGGGGAGAGACTGTTGGATCTGTATTGCGGTACAGGCTCGGTCGGCATAAGTATGGCAAGGCCGGACACCAGACTGTTCGGCGTGGAAATTGTGGCGGATGCCGTGAAAGACGCGGCGTTTAACGCGCAAGCTGGTGGAATTGACGCGGAATTTCTCTGTCTTGACGCATCCGGAGCGCTTGACGACGAGCGGTTAAAGAATATCAAGCCGCAGGTTATTACCGTCGATCCGCCGCGCAAAGGCTGTGGAATTGAAGCGGTCCGCAAGATCGCGTCGCTCGGCGCAGAGCGAATCGTATACATTTCCTGTGACCCGGCAACTTTGGCACGGGATCTTGCCGAGTTTGAAACGTGCGGCTATCAGACGGTGAGTGCCGAGGGCGTCGATATGTTCCCGAGAACCGGACATGTGGAGACGGTATGTTTATTGTCCAAACTTAATGCGAAGCAACATATCGAGATAAACTTGGATATGGACGAGCTTGATCTGACCGATGCGGAGAAAAAAGCCACCTACCAAGAAATCAAGGATTATGTGCTGGAGCATAGCGGCTTGAAAGTCAGCAGTTTGTATATCGCACAGGTAAAACAGCAGTGCGGTATCATCGAGCGTGAGAATTACAATAAGCCGAAGTCTGAGGACGCTAAACAGCCCCAATGCCCCCCGGACAAAGAAAAAGCGATCAAGGAGGCATTAACGCACTTCGGCATGATTTAACGGCGTATTACTAACTATATTTTCTGGCAAGAGGCAGATAATCCATGATTAACATTTTACTTGAGGGATTTGACATAGATGCGTCTTGGCTCTATGACGAATTAAAGAACTATATACAGCCAAATCATTCTGTTGCTGTCGTGGCATTCTCTTTTAGAGACAACCGTGTGAAGTCCTTGTCTGATTGGAATGCTTTGTATAGCAAAGAATGTGGCAAATATCACGACGGGATCGTTGGAGGCTTCACTGCGTATGGTATCCCGGAAGAAAACATTAACTTTATCAATTATTTTACTGACACCAAAGAATCTGCAACTAAAAAAATCATAACCGCTGACATTATTTATTTCCTCGGTGGATTGCCTGACCGAATGATGGATCGGATTAAAGAATTTGATCTGTACGATGTTTTGATGCAACACGATGGGATTCTGATGGGCTATAGCGCCGGTGCTGTCATTCAGTTAGCGGAGTACCATTTGTCTCCCGATGATGATTACCCCGAATTTAAGTATTATGAGGGGCTTCCTTATCTGAATGATTTTTACATGGAAGTCCACTATGAGGGAACGGCAGTACAGAATGAGTCGATACAGCGGGTACTTGCTGAACGTGGTAAAACCGTGTACGCAACCGCTGTGCGAGCTGGCGCAATTCTCGTGGATAATGGAAACCTTAAGCTGCTCGGTGATGTCAAGGTGTTTGGCAGATAGAGCTACGGAGAAAAGATATGAATATTGTAACGAAAGAACCAATAAATAAAGGCTGGTCAAGTGATAAAAAATACTGTGTTACCGATGAAAACGGCACACGGTATCTTTTGCGTGTTTCCGATATTGCACAGCACGACACAAAGCAGTCTGAGTTTAACATGATGAAACGGGTAGCTTCTTTTGGAGTGCCTATGTGCCAACCTATCGAGTTTGGCACTTGTGAGGATGGTGTTTATTCCATCCAAAGTTGGATTGACGGCGAGGATGCAGAACAGGTCATGTCGAGCTATTCTGATACCGAGCAATATGTATATGGCTTGGAAGCGGGACGTATTCTTCGCAAGATCCACTCCATTCCTGCTCCTGCAACGCAGGAGGATTGGGAAATCCGTTTTAACCGTAAAATGGATTATAAGATCAAAAAGTACGGTGAGTGCCCCATCAAGTATGAAAACGGACAGGCATTTATCGACTACATAAATGAGAACCGTCATTTGCTGAAAGACAGACCGCAGGTGTATCAGCATGGCGATTATCACATCGGCAACATGATGATCGACCGTAACGGGCAGCTCCATATTATTGACTTTAACCGTAACGATTACGGTGATCCGTGGGAAGAATTTAACCGCATTGTATGGTGCGCTCAGAAAGCTCCCCTCTTTGCATCCGGTATGGTGAACGGATACTTTGATGATAACGTACCTATGGAGTTTTGGAAATTGCTTGCACTTTACATTTCAAGCAATACTCTCTCGTCTGTATATTGGGCAATTCCGTTTGGGCAGGACGAAGTAAACACCATGCTGAACCAAGCCAAGGAGGTTCTGTCTTGGTACGATAATATGCGTAATCCTGTGCCGACATGGTATTTCAAAGGATATTATCTGCAGTACATCGACGGGATTCCTTTCAAGCTGAAAAGCGCTTTTGATTTCAGCTTTATGAAAGAGTATGGAACGGTGTTCAAGGTTTACGATGACCAGGATTCCGGAAACATCTGCTTTGGTACTGAAAAAGACGGTCAGCGTTATTTCGTTAAGTTCGCTGGTGCTCCTACCGAGCAGTTTGGCGGCGATCCGGCAGATGCTATCTCCAGATTGAAAGCTACTCTCCCTATTTACAGCGATCTGAAGCACGAGAATCTGATCGAACTTATTGAAGCCAAGGAAATTGGCGACGGGTTCGCTATGGTATTCAAATGGGCTGATAGCGATTGTATGGGCAGAATGTACCCTGCGGCACACCGTCGCTTTATGCAGCTTCCCATCAATGACAGGCTCGCCGTGTTCAGCGACATACTGAGCTTCTTGGAATGTGTTGCTTCACGCAAATATGTAGCCATAGATTTTTATGACGGCAGCATTATGTATGACTTTGCGAACGGAAAGACTACGATCTGCGATATTGACCTTTTCCGCAAACAACCGTGCGTCAACGACATGGGACGTATGTGGGGCAGCTCTCGATTCCAATCCCCGGAAGAATATCAGCTTGGAGCCGCTATTGACGAAGTTACGAACGTCTATACTCTTGGTGCCACCGCTTTTGCTCTCTTTGGTGAGTATAACCGTACACGGGAAAAGTGGCAGCTCAGCGACAAGTTCTTTGAGATCGCAACGAGAGCAGTAAGTGATGATCGTGCCAACCGTCAGCAAACAATCAGACAATTCACAGCAGAATGGGAGGCTACGCTTGCCGTAGAAAAATAAATGACTATTCACGAAATGCAAAATTTGAACCGAGCCACCATTGAATATGCTTCAACAGTTATTGTGTCCGGCATGACGCTTGTTGAGCTTCGCAAACTGTGTGAGGCATATATGTTCTCCCATGGTGCGGATTCCTTTTGGTATTGGGATGTGGGCGCTTTTGTTTTCGCCGGTGATAAGACCGCTGTATCGGTATCCGGTCGTGAGTATAAAACAGATGACCACATAATTGAGCCAAACGATATTATCACAATAGATTTAAGCCCGCAAAGCAACTGCATTTGGGGCGACTATGCCAGAACGCTGATCGTAGAAAACGGCAGGATCGTCCCAGTTTGCCTTTGCAAAGATAGAGTGTTGGTCGTATTGCGTCAAAGTTTCTTTCAACAACGCCTCTAAAATTTCCTGTTTGCTTGCATAATGACTGTATAAGGAGGCCTTGCGGATACCGACCGCATCAGCAATCTGCAAAACCGAAGTAGCTTCAAACCCCTGCTCGGCAAACAGTTCTAACGCCGCATCCAAGATCCTTTGTTTGGTATTTTTATTGTCCATCGTTTATTCCCTCCGCTAAGTTCTGTTTCTATTATACCTACCGAACGTTCGGTTGCCAATAGATTTTTTGAAAAAAGCAGCAAAACCGCCCGGATTTTTTCGGGCGGTTCAGATTGTTGCAATAGTTTTTTTGGATATTTTGAGCGAAACGCGATTTCCATGAAAATACGAAAAAATTGCAGACATGCACTACGAATCGGGGTGTGCCGTAAGACGTAGTTTTGAGACATGCTCAAACGTGCGGCATCCCGGATATTTGGGCGGCCGCGCGTCAAATTTTCAATGTTTATGCCGGATGTTTCTTTTAAGAAAAGCTTTTTTAGGGAACATCCGAGGCTGCACATGCCATGCATTCAGCGGCCTAATTAAAAACCACACACAGAGCCGACGGGACTTCAAATTCCGTTCCGGTAAAGGTGAGCGAACCGTCTTTACCGATATCAAACAGCGTTAAAGTTCCGCCCTCGTTGGCACAAATCAAAGATTTTCCGTCCGGGGAGATGTGAATGTCCCTCGGACGTGTCCCCTGAACTTTTGTGTTGTCAACATAGGTCAACTTGGCGCCATCCACTGCAAAACGTGTGATTGAATCGTGCCCGCGCGTCGATACATACAGATAATTGCCGCACAAACGAATAGCGGCTGCCGTTGTCAGTCCCTCATAACCGAACGGGAGCATATCGTAAGAATCAAGACGCGAGAGAACTCCGTCCGCATATGCATATACCGTCACGGTATTGTCGAGCTCGTTCACACAATAAGCATAGGCACCGTCCGATGAAAAAACGAGATGCCGCGGTCCGGAACCGGGTACGGCGGAAACGTTTGAAATTTCACACAGATTCTTGTCATATACATGAATCGTATCTGTTCCGAGATCGCAAACCGTTAAATACTTTCCGTCCGGCGTAAAGGCTATCTGATGTGTGTGTTCCTTGTCCTGACGCGGTTTGGAAACACCGTCGCCGTCATGGTAAACACATTGTGCGGTACCGGTCGAAAGATTTATTTTGGTCACACTGCCGGTTAAGTAGTTGGCTATATACGCGTTGCCCTCATCGTCAACTTCCACATGACAGGAGGCCTTGCCATAAGTCGGGAAAACGGGCGTGCGCGCCGTCAATCGGTCCTCATGGATATCGTATCGCACAAGACCGCCCTCCCGGTTGCCGAACGGTTCATTGAGTAGGGCATACAGTTTGCCGCGCTTGATCTTCAAGTACATAATTCCTTCATCGGGATATTTTTCCTCAAAGTACATCTTGCCGTCCGAAAGTGTGTACCGATAAAGACCGCTTCCTTTTTCGGGGCCGCCGGCATAGACCGTAAAACGGCGGCGTTTATGGGAAATCAGCCAAGCGAAGATATTGTCTTCGAGATAGGGGCGGTTCCAGCTGTCGTGCCCGGTGTTTTCGCACAAAATGAATTCCAGTTCTTTGTTGTCCGGCACAGCCGCTTTCATGGCATTTACCATTTCGGCGCTGCGTTCGGGGAGCACGGTTTCATCCTTATCTCCATGATAAACACGGATCGGCAGTGCTGCAATACAACCGCTTCTCCACGCCATACCGCCGCCGCAAATGGCACAGGCCGCCGCAAAAAAGTTGGGATAGGAACACAGCATTTCCCATACGCCGAAGCCGCCCATACTGCCGCCGCAGATCGAAACGCGCAACATATCCACCGGATAGGCGTCGCATACAAGGTCAATGACCTCTTTCAGACGGCGCACCTGTGAACTCCATACCTCAAAGCGCGTATGCGGACAAAGCAAAATGGCGTCGGGCGCGAATTTTTTATAGCCGACATATTCCGGATTTGAAAGAATGGCTTTCGGGTTGTCTCCGAAAGTGCCTGCTCCGTGAAGCGCCACAATGAGCGGATATTTTTTCTTGGGGTCATAGTTTTCCGGTGTAGCGACATAGTAAGATAAGTCGGTTTCGCCGTTTACATACCGATAGAGCTTTTCCATATAGAAGTAATCCTTTCCTCTTGAATATCTATGCCCATTATAGCGGATACGGATCGAAAAATCAACAACTTTTTCACTTGAGTTTTGCTTTTTCAAAAAATAAGTCTCCTTATTCAGGAAAGCTCCGCCAAGTCTCCAAACGCTTATTCCGATAGCAAGGCCGAGAAAGAGCGAGGCGAGTATGTCGGACGGAAGTGAACGAACAGATAAAGCCGGGAAAACGAGATCAATACCGCAAGCGGAATGCCCACAAAAGCAAAACGCCGGTCGGCGGCGGTTAAAACGGTTGCCGCAATAACATAAAAACCGGCGTGTTCACCATTGTCAAAAAGCGCATTCTGTGGCTGCTCATTCTCATGGTTGCCGGCACGATCACCGGCTCGATTCTGGGAAAATTCGAGGAAGCCATCTCGGCGATTCCGCTACTTGTCACCTTCATGCCCATGATTTTCGATACCGGCGGAAACTCCGGCTCCCAGGCAAGCACAACGGTCATCCGCGGTCTTACGACGGGTGAACTCGAATGCAGCGATGCGCCGAAAATTCTTTGGAAAGAATTACGCGTTTCGATTGTGGTCGGCGTTCTGTTTGCCGCCATCTACTTTATCCGCGTGGTGCTTTTGACAAGAGATCCCGACCGGGTTCTTATCGCGCTTGTGGTTTCGCTTGCCATGCTTTTTACCATTGTCATCGCCAAAAGCATCGGCTCGGTGCTGCCGATCCTCGCCAAAAAGCTGCATTTTGACCCGGCTGTCATGGCAGCTCCCATGATCACCACGCTTGTAGACGTGTGCGCCATGCTCGTCTATTTCGGACTCGCCATCAAATTGTTGGCGTTCCGCCTGTGATTTTTGCCGGAAACACGAAAACAATCGAATAACAGCAAAACGACCGCTATAGTCTCTTTCGGCTATAGCGGTCGTTTCGGTTTTCTGCAAAATTTGTATTTTTACGGCACAACCCTTCCGACGCACTTCGTGCGCCACCTTCCCTTACACAGGAAAGACGGAAGCTGCCGCAATTTCAGCAATAAACACCGGCTGAATTTACAGCTGCTGTAAAAACAGCATTCCGCCGGCAGGAATTTCCTTTTCTTTCACGCGTTCGCCGCTCACGCGGTCTTTCCAAAGCTCCTTGAACACCGCGTTGACACCGGTTTTGCCGAGATTGGACAAGCACAGATAAGCATACGGATTTCCCTTGTTGTCGAAGCCGTCATAGCCCATATCGTTGAAAATGCCGTCAAATTCGTATTCGTCGAGCACGCGCCGCACGTTGTCAAACAGGAATTTGTTCCATTCCGGCGAACCGGCATTGCCGAGCCGATAGCGATAGTAATTCTGATACAGCTTGGCGTCCGGGTGCGCGACGAATTTCGGGTTATAATCCGGGTCGCGCTCGTCGAAAAAGCCGCTGGACAGATACGGCAAAATTTTGATGCCGAACGAATGGCACAGCTTGATGAATTCTTTCAAGCCCTCTTTGTCATGCGACGAGTATTTATCGACGCCCATCACGCGCAGGGCATCGTTCCATTCCTCATGGATCTGAATCAACCCGACGCCGTTTTCCGCAAGCTGCTTTATCCGATTATAATCGTATTCCGTTGGCCGGATGGTCATCTTATTCAGATATTCGCCGAGGTTGTAGATGGCCTGGCCCGGAATATAGTCGCGGATATGCAGTTTCCGGAAGCAGCTCTTGACGGCTCGGCTCGCATACTCGATGTTGTCGATTCTTTTTCTGTAAAGCTCGGTGGTATAAATCACGTTTTTCCTCCGTTCGGCGTTCCGGAAACGCACTGTATTGACACTTTATTATAGCGTTTTTTGCGCTTTTCTGTCAAGCAATATCCGTAAAACTTCCTGTCTTTTCGGAAAGATGAAAGCGGCAGGAAAAAGTACGCAGTGATGCCAAGAAAAATCTCCGGGCGGACAACAGCCGTCCCGGAGATTTTTCTGTTTTTGAACCGCAAAGCGCAAAATCATTTCACGGATTGCCTGAAAAGACCTTTTGGGGCATCGCCGCTTTTAACGGTCCGAAAACCACGAAACGCCGAGATGTTCACAACGATCTGCAATCAGTGTTTCACCCGAGACGGCATACGCCTCCTCCGAAGCAAGAAAGCAGACCGCAGCGGCAATGGCTTTCGCCGGAAGGATCCCGTCGTTTTGCTGAAGCGAGGTGTTGACCGCACCGGGTGCTACGGAATTTACGCGGATACCGTCCTTGATAAAGCGTCTGCCAAAGCCTTTGGTTAAGTAATCCACCGCACATTTGGAGATCGGATACGGCGTAAAGCCGCCCGGTCGGAAGCCCTGCTCCGAACCGATATTGATAATACAGCCACCGCTTCCGGTGCTTTTCATGACAAGAATCACCCGACGGCAAATAAAATACATGCTTTTCAAATTTGTGTTCATGACCGTGTCCCAATCGTCGTAAGTAACGCCAAAAACATCGCCCATGAAATCCGCTTTTGCCGCAAGCCCTGCGTTGTTGATAAAAATATCGATTTTGCCGAGTATCCGCACACAATCGTCAACACGCGCATCCAAATTTGCAAAATTGGTAACATCCCACACCAGTGTATGCACACGGTCGGAATGCAAAAGAGTTTCCGCATGATGCAGTTTTTCCTTGCTTCTGCCGGTGATTAAGACCCGTGCGCCCCGTTCGAGAAAACAGGCGGCGCAGGCGAAGCCGATTCCCTCGCTTCCGCCGGTAATGACCACACATTTATTTTCAAACATCGATTTCCCTCCTGATCTTGTCTTACCGTGCATTCCGAACGGTATAAACACGGTCGGTTTCTTGACAAATCCGGCACAGTAATTCCGGTTCGTGCGGTTATTTTGCAGATAATTCTGTGCCGCCCAAAACGCCGGCATTGTAAAACCGAACGCGCCGTTTCGGCGGGTATTTGGCGTAATACGCAAAAATGCGCGAAACATAGTTGTTGGAATACGTGATACTATCGCCGATAAAGACAACGCGGGAAGCTTTTTCGAAAACCTTCATATAAGCTTCTCCCGTTTTTCTACTGCACGCTCTCCAAAACCTTTTTGACCGTCATTGTCCGCAGTTTTTTTGTCATTGCCGCAAGCACTTCGCAGTTCATTTTTTTGTTTCTTGTGTATGCCGCCCGACTGCCCACACAAGCATATTTTCGAAGTCCGAGCGGATGATACGGCTCAAGCTCCACCGCTTTGACACAACTGTGTTCGTTTGCCGTAAGTGCAATAGCCGCCAAATGGCGGTCGTTGTCATTGATATCCGGAACAATCGGACAGCGCAAGAGGACGGAGGCATCCGATCGGTCAAGAACCGCAAGTCCGGCGAGAAGTTTTTCCGGCGCGACGCCGATATACGTCTTACAAAGCCCGTCTGCAAGCTTGAAGTCGTACAAAAACAGATCGGTGTGTTTGGCAGCTTGCTCCAATTGTTCAGGAGACACACAGCCGGAGGTTTCAATCGCTGTATGAATTCCTGCCCTTTTAAGTGCCGGAAGCAATTCCATCAGTCCTTCAGGCTGTGCAAACGGCTCGCCGCCGGACAGCGTTACGCCGCCCTCCGCGCCATAAAACACCGCGTCCTTTTTGACCTCCTGCAGGAGTGCGTCGACCGTATAGTCTTTCCCGATAATCTCCAACGCGCCGGCCGGACAAACGGAAACGCATTTGCCGCACAGGCTGCACTTTTCGCGTTTGAATATATGTGTCGGAGCAAATTCGTGTGCCTGTTCCGGGCATACGGCACATTTTCTGCACCCGATACAGCGTGCGGCATCAAAGCTCAATTCCGGCAGGAAGCCTTTTCCTTCGGGATTATGGCACCAGGCACAGTTTAACGGGCAGCCTTTGAAGAAAATCACTGTGCGCAAACCGGGACCATCGTGCGTGGAAAAGTGCTGAATGTTGAACACAAGCATGTTTAATCTCCCATACTGCGCGAAATCACATCGTCCTGCAAGCCTTTCGGAATACGCGTGAAATAATCGCTGTATCCGCCGATACGCACAATAAGATCGCCGTGTTTTTCCGGATGAATCTGAGCGTCGAGAAGCTCGTCGGGACTTACGATATTGAACTGCATTTGCGCATCCTCCGTCTTTAAGAAGCCCTCAATGAGCGAGCGGATGGCGGCAGGCGGCGTGTTCTTGTTTAATTTGATATTTAATGCCGTTCCGCCCAAAAAGCGCACCGGTTTCCAAGCCGCCGACGAGCAAAGACTCATCGTCGGGCCGGAACGGTCATAGCCCTGAACCGGATCGGAACCGGCGGAAAGCGGCGCACCGGCAAGTCTGCCGTCGGGCGAAGCACCGGTATGTCTGCCGTTGATTTCGTGGTCACGATAGGAAAACGCGCCGGGAATGACTTTTGCGCCGCGGCAGGTGGTGTAGAGGTCAAACGTCTTTAATACCATGTCCGAAATACGCGCCGCAAGGCGATTCGTGCTTTCGGTGCAGTTCCCGAAATGGTCGACACGGTTTATAATCGTATTCAACAGCTCCTCATGGCCTTTATAATTGTCGTTGATTGCTTGCTTGAATTCAGCAATTGTCAGCATTTTGTCGGTATAAACGAGTTTTTCGAGAACATTGAGGCTTTCGATGACATTGGTCATACCGAGCATATTCGGCTCAATAAAATTATATCTTGCACCGCCGGCATCACCGGAAAGGCCGCGCTCTGTACAATCCCCGATGAGAGCGGATATGCGGATCGGGTCAGTGCCGTTGCGTGCGCGTTCAAGCTGCCAAAGATTTTCAGTCAGCATCGCCTTATCGCAATAATCACCGAACGCTTTCTCAAAACGCGCAAGCAACTCCTCAAAGCCGATATCCTCCGGGACATTCAAAAACGTGTCCATGAAGATTTTTAACATATTGATATAGGGACTGGTGATGGATACGCCCGAACAGCCGATGGGGGTGATCTCCACACAGACCGAATGGGTAAAATTGTTGGCGTCGTGCGGCGTGTAGCCGTATTTTAACATGGATTCCGTTATCTTATCATTGTTCCAGATCTGCGGATTGCCGTGTCCGGCTTGCAAAAGGTGCGATACGAAATCGAGAATATCGCCGCTTGTTTCGCTCGTTACGCAAAACCCGACATTCGGATCGGGCGTGTGCGTATGGGAAATGGCCATGAGAAAATGCCAGGTCAACGCATTTTCAACGGCTTTTCCCTCGGGATCTCTTCCGCCGAGCATAAAGCCGGCTGCCGCCCAAGCACTCATGTTGTTCATATACTGTAAGCAGAAGCAATCAATCAGCTCTTGTGCCGTGACTTCGTCAAGAATCCCGTTTTCGATGTCGTTACGATAGTACGGCAAGAGATATTGATCGGGACGGCCGGCCGAATAAATACCGTACAGGCTGTATAAAAACAGATGAATGCTTTGCAAGGCTTCCCGAAAGGTTCGCGCCGGCTTTGCCGGAACACGTTCCATGGTATCTGCCAATGCGAGAAGTTCTGCCTTTTCTCCGTCAGAAGCAGCTTCCGCCATACGGTGGGCTTCGGCCGCATAGTTGGCCGCAAGCGTTAATACGCCTTGCAGTTCAAGAATACAGCATTCGTAGAATTCGTATTTTCCGACGTTTCTGCCGTCGCGTAAATCCAGCTTCTCACCGGCATTTTTCATTTCTGCAATCAAGCCCTCGACGCCAAGAGAAAGCAGCTTTGGGTAGTCGAGCGCCATATGGTCGGCTCTGCCGCGTGATTGCGGAATGCCGTCGCGAAGCAAATCGGTGTAATAGCGATCCTTTTCGGTTTCATCCTTATTGAATGCTGCAAAATTCGGCTGCCCGACAATGAGCTCTCCGGCGCAGATGACAGGCTTTGTATTTTCAAGCATATATTTTTCTGCCATAGAGCGGCGAAAAACAACCGTCGGAGCGTCCGCGTTCTTTGCCCACCCCTCTGCGTAAAGCAGGCGGGAATGCGAGCATTTCCATGGTGCAAGTGTGCGGTCCAAAACCATCGCCGAGTTTTCGGAATAGTATTTGCGGAGCTTTTGTACACGCTCGGACGGAGCGGTTATTTTTGCAAGTTCCGGTTTCAAAAAGCAACACCTCATATTCGTTTAATTTTATGTTTGACATTTGTGAATCCTTGTGCTATACTTCTTATACCATATATTCAAAAACTTAGATATAGTTTTTCTGCACAAAAAGTTGTCAAAAATGAAACTGAGGGATTTAAGATGCAGATAGTCAAAAAAATTGCTCCCATTGCCGGTCTTTGTGAAGCAACCATGAATTATTCGGCGGTGGAGCACACAAAATCCGACAACAGCGTTCTCCTCTACACCGTACAAAAATTTTCGTTTTTGTTGACCGATGACCTTGCCGGTGTGGTCGGCGACCAAATTTACAACACTGTGCGCGGTGATTTTTTCGTTTTCAGCCCGAATGAAATACATTTCGGACGTTTCCTGCGTGCCGGAACGCACCGCTATCTCGATTTTTATCTGCCGACCGACTATTTTTCGCACGGTTTTTACTCCGACTGTCTGAATCGTACGTATCTTGCCGGATTATTCCGGCAGTCGGACGGAACAGCGGTAAATCTGGTTCATCCGGAGGAAAACACACGTGCGGATATTCTTCGCATTACGGAAACACTGGCCGGAATTGCCGTAAAACATCCCGATGAAGAAGATCACACGGCAGATCTGCGCATTTTTGCCCTTATGCTTGAGCTTTTTGAACACTGTGCAGCCGCATACCGAAAACAAAGCGCATATCCGTTTTCTTCACCCGTTCCGTCGGTTGTTTCGAAAACGCTACGGTTCATCAACGAGAATTATTCCGAAAACATCCGGCTTGAAGCGCTTTCGAAACGCTTTGGATGCAGTGTGACATATCTTGCCAAATGCTTTCGCAAGCACACCGGAAAGACAGTGCATAAATACTTGACGGAGCGCCGTATTGCGGCGGCAAAGCATCTGCTGAATACCGGGTCAACAGTCACGGAGGCTTGCTATGGTGCAGGCTTCGGCAGCTGTTCGGATTTCATCAAGGTGTTCGGGAAAAATGCGGGCATGACGCCGGGCGAATACCGGAAAAAGAACCGTGCCGAAAAAATGCCGGATGTGAGCAATGAGCAAATATAAGTGAGCTTTGCGTATTAACTTTCTTTTGTCCATACGCTACAATACTGCTGTAATAGAAAACCGCACCGAAAGGACAAAAACTATGTTTTCCTTCCGATTTATTCAAGCGACGCGTGATTTTGCAACCTACGAAAAGCCGGTCTGTGCGCCCTGCCTGCGAAAGACTTTCACATTGGAAAACACTTTCGGAAAAGCTTCTCTTATTCTCACTTCTACCGGGTTCTATCGGCTGTGGGTCAACGGGAAAGAAATCACCGCTTCGCGTCTTGCACCGTGCATGACCAATCCCGACGATATTCTGTTCTATGATATCTACGATGTGACGCCTTATTTAAGACCGGGACAAAACTGTCTGGCGTTTTTACTTGGCAACGGTTTTTCCAATGCAATCGGTGGTTTTATCTGGGAATTTGACAAAGCGGTCTTCCGTTCTTCTCCGAAACTGGCGCTTTCTTTTGAAGCCGACTGCGGTGAACAGCGCATGAGCTTTGAGGCGGATGAGAGTTTCAAATGCGCTTCTTCACCGATCTTTTTCGACGATCTCCGCAGCGGCGAATTCTATGACGCGAATGCGGAAATTGCCGGTTGGAATATGCCTGATTTTGACGACAGCACGTGGCAAAACGCCTATATCTGTGAGCCGCCGCGCGGCAAAGCGGTTGCAAACGATACCGAGCCTGTCGTCATTACCAAAGAACTGAAACCGATCAAAATATACGAAGGTTATCACAAAGCCCCCGAACGTCCGGGAAAAAAGTGCCCGGACGCGAAAAAGCATTCGCAAACGGCGTTTTACAAGCCTGAACCCGGCGAAAAAGGGTTTGTTTTCGAGTTTTCTGAAAATACGGCCTGTGTGCCGAAGCTCCGCATTCGCGGACGACGGCAAGACCTAACCCGCTTCCCCCCGGTCGGAGCGCCGCGTGCCGGGTCGGCGCGGTAAAAGGGCTCAAACAGACGTGAGAGTGTTTCTTCCGGCACTCCCATACCGTCGTCAGCGATCGACAGAAGAATTCCGTCTGCTGTCCGTGCCGCCGAAAGGCGTACATGCGCTACCTCTGCACGGCGGTATTTGCGGCTGTTGTCCAACAGGTTTAAAACGATGCGCTCCAAAAGAAACGGATCAGCGGCAACCAAAAGAGGGGGCACCCCCGTCAGATTGACTTCAAGATGTGCGTCGGACGGGTTTTCTTCGCAGATCCTCTGCAAATCTGCCCGAAGATCGAGCGTCTGCCACTGAACGGGATAATCTTTTAACTCCATTTTCGTGTAAAGAAACAGAGCGTCCACCAGATGTTCAATTTCAGCTTCGTGGAGCCGGATCTTGGACAGATAGCGACGTGTGTCCTCCGGCGTTTTCGCGACCCCGTCCAATAATGCTTCGGTATACGCGCGAACGGAGGTCAACGGACTGCGCAGATCATGCGAAATTCCGGCAAAGAGCTCTCTGCGGCTCTGTTCTTCCGCCAGCGACCGTTCGGCGGAGGTTTTTAACCGCGCTGTCATATCGTTGAACGCCTCGCAGACCGGTTTGAATTCATCTTCGGCCGTGTACCGGATGACATAGTCCAATTCTCCCTCGCTTACCTTGGCGACCCCCTCCGTCAGGAGCTTTAACGGCTCTTCAACGCGGCGGAACATAAACCGCGTCAGGAAACGGTTGGTGAGGATCAAAGACAAAATCAGTATGATAAGCATGAACAAAAGCAGAACGGCAACGAAAACCAAAAACGATTTTAAGTCTGTTTCATATTGCTCACCTATTTCGTGAAGCCCTTTGACAGTTAATCCCATACGGGGTAAATAAAAACGCTGAAAACCGTAAAAGGCAATGCCGAGAGCAATCAAAGCGGTCACGGCGGCAATCACAGGGAAAAGAAGCATTAAAATGTTGGAACAGACAAGACGTTCCCGTAGGGACAGCCGGGATAACCGCGCCTTGAAATTTTCAGCTGTTTTCATGATTGACACCTCCGGTTGGAATACATACAGTATAGCACCTTTTGCGGCCGCAGAGTTAAACGGAAGTTAAATCGTCTTTGCCGGACCGGATCTCCACGGTTCTGCCGCCCATGCTTTCATAAACACGGTGGGAAATGGAAAGAACGGTGCGCCCCTCAGAGGCGCGGCGGAGCGCCGCCAATACGCGTGCTTCGGTTTCGGCGTCAAGGTTGGCTGTAATCTCATCCAGCAGAAGTACAGCTGGGTTTGCCGCTGCGGCGCGCGCAATGGATAAAAGCTGCCATTCGCCCTGCGAAAACATTCCGTCCGTACATAAAGTGGAATAGCCGTCGGGGAGGGAAAGGATGGTTTCGTCGATACCGGCCAGTTTTGCCGCGTTATGCGCCATTTCTTCGGTAATGTCCGGGTCGGAAAGCGTAATTTGGTCGAGCACCGTCCCCGGCACGCGGGAAAAATGCTGTTCCACACAGCCGATACAGGAACGCCGCCTGCGGTCGGATATCTCCGAAACGTCAACGCCGCCGATGGTGACTGTGCCAGATTCCGGTCTGTATAAGCCGAGCAGCAGCCGGAACACCGTGCTTTTCCCGGCTCCGGTCCTTCCGACAAGCGTGACTTGTTCGCCCTCTTTTACCGTCATGGAAAAGTCGCGTAACACCGGCTTTTCGCCGTATCCAAAGGTCACATGGGAAAGAGCGACTTCCCCGCGCGCGGCGCTTCCCCGTTCCGGCAGTCGAATGCGTTCCGGCTGGGCAAGAAAGGCGTCGATCCGCTTGACGCCGGCCATGGCTGACTGAATCGTCTGGATTTCCATACCCAGACTTTCGATCGGTGAGAAAATACGGGAAATGTAGTTGACAATGGCGACCGATGAGCCGACCGACATGCCGAACAATGTCAAAACCTCCGCTTTGCCGGACGCGGAAAGCAGCATCACAAGCCCCACTACCGCCGCATTAAGCATAAGTACCACCGGCGAATAGACCGCGTCGTAAAAATTGGTTTTTTCGACGGCGGCATAGCTTTCTCCGATACGCCGGTCGTAGCGGCGCTCCATGTAGTTTTCAAGTCCCAACGCCCGGATGGTGCGGATGTTGTGCAGGGTTTCCGGTACTTGACCGGAAACGGCGGCCACGGCGCGGCGATTGTCAAGCTGTGCGGCAAGCATTTTTTCCTGTACATGCCGTGTAAACAGCGCAAGAAGCGGCAGAACGACTAACAAAACCAATGCAAGTCCCGTGTTTTTCACGGCAATGACTGCTAAAATCGAAAGAATCCGACATGCGTCCGCAAACAGGCTGACGATACCGGAGGTAAAGAGTGCCTCCACGGTATCTACATCACCCGAAAAACGCGCGGCAACTTCACCGGGATTTTGTGAAACCAGGGTGCTTGCCGGCAGACGCGAGAGCTTTTGCGACATTTCGGAGCGTAAGGCATGGGTCATTTTTTGTCCGAAAAGCGCCAGTAACGCTTCTTGGGCAGAAGACAGTATCCCCTCTAAGGCAAGGCTGCCGAAATAGAGGAGAACTGTGAAAAACGTCGGCGAAATGCCTCCCGTCAGACGGTCGATGACATGAGCCAATAACAGCGGAGGCAGTAAAGACGCGCCTACTGACGCCGCCACGCACACAACCGTTCCCACGCTGAGAAAGCGGTGAGCAAGCGCCGCCTCCCGGATGGCGGTAAATACACCGGCGTTATACTGTTTCTTCATGCTTTTCACCTCCCGTTTGGCTTTCGTACAGCCGGCGGTATGCCGGAACGGTTTCCAAAAGTTCATCGTGCGTGCCGACAACCGTTTTTCCGTCTTCCATGAATATGACTTTTTGCATTTGCGGAAAATGGTAAAGCCGGTGGGAAATCAGAAAAACGACTTTGTCTTGGGCATACTCTTGCAGGTTTTCAAAGACCGTATCCTCCGTCTTTCGGTCAAGCGCGGAAAAAGGGTCGTCTAAAATCAATACCGGACGCGGATGAGCGAGCGTCCGTGCCAAGGCCAAGCGCTGTGCCTGACCGCCCGAAAGCCGGACACCGCCTGTGCCGATGACGGTTTCGAGGCCGTCTTTCATGGCAAGCACTTCATCTTTCAGAGCCGTGAGTGCAAGATACGGCAGGGCGTCTTTCCCGTTTCCGCAAAGTACGTTGTTTTCTACCGTGTCGGCGCTAAGTTCGGGATCGTGGCCCAAATATCCGAAAATTTCTGCGATTTCCCGTGCAGAAAGCTCAGATAATTCTTTTGTGCCGAACCGAACCGAACCGCCATACGGGGCTTCACAGAGAAAAACGCGTCCGAACGTGGATTTTCCGCAGGCAACCGGCCCGGTCACACCGATAATATCGCCGGGCCGCGCCGTCAGAGAAAGATCCGAAAAAACGGGTTCGTCTCCATAGGCGAAGGAAAGATGATCAAGCGTGACCGGGCAGGGGTCTGCCGGTTCAAGAGCTGGGAGGGGCTTCGGCGATTTCATAAGCGGTTTGATCCGTTTCCACGAAACCTCCGCCTTCTGCACGGCGTTGAACAGCTTTGCAACCTTGGAGGATTTGACAGTCAATTTGGTAAAACAGGAAAGAAACGTCGTAAACGCCGCAATGTCCCAAACGGTCCAGCCGTCCCCCAGCACATTCTTGGCGCCAAACCACAGGATAAACACGGTCCCTGCGCCCGACGCCGCAAGATAGAGCGGCGGCAGTGCCGATTGCCACACACTGTTATGCACGGCGGTCTTTTCATAGTTTTGCAGCGCCTCTTCATAGCGTTGCACCCTGATGTCCTCACAGCCGTAGGTGCGGTAAGTCACGGCGTTTTCCGCCCGGTCTACCGTGGCGCCGTTCAACGCTCCGGCGGCTTTTTTGTAGGCCGCTCCGGCACGCTGTATCGGCTTTTTCATCCGGGCGGCACAGAAATAGGAGACCGGCGTGAAAATTAAACTGAGCAGTGCCAAACGCCAGTCATAGACAAACAGCATGACTGCATAACCGAGCAACGCCACACCGGTGTCAAAAACTTCGGTGGTGAACTTGCGCATACCCTCGGCACAGTCGTCTACGTCGGAAATGGTTTTGGTCATTACTTCCCCGACGCCTTCTTTTTCCAAGGCCGCGCGGCTTTGCCGTACCAGATTGGCATAAAGAACGCCTTTCATGCGGCGGTTGATGTTGTTGGCAAAGCGCCGGACATAAAAGCGCTTGATAAAGCGTGCCGCCTGTACGGCAAATGTGACGGCAAGATAGGCAAGCACAAGCTTTGCCATTGCCACCGCTGTTTTTCTTCCGTTCAGAATATCGGCAAGACACCCGGCAAGCCGCCCCTCAAACCACGGCGACGCAAGTAAACCGACATTGTAGATAACCCCGGACACGGTGACAAAGGCAAGTGCCGGCCATTCCGCACGGAAATAGGAGAGAATCCTGTCCGGACAAAAGGTCTTTTGTTTTTTCATCAGACTTTTCACTTCCTTGGTTCTTCGGTTTGTTCACCGGTATGCCCGCCGATAAAGTGCGGAAATCCGGCACGGCTTTCGGCTTTGGAGGTGATATACAGTTTGTTTAATAAGGCCGCAAAGGTTTGCGCCTCATTTTCGGTCAGAACGGAGACGAGGTATTCGTAAAAGGACGCTTCGATCTCTGCCTTGGACGCCTTTAAAGTCTCGGCCTTTTCGGTGGGGTAGAGGAGCTTGCTGCGGCGATCGTCCGGATCGTCCTTGCGTACAAGAAATCCTTTGGTTTCGAGATTCTTCGTTCTTCGGGCAATGGCGGCTTTGTCTGCGTGCAGAAGTTCGGTAAGCTCTGCCTGTGTGCACCCCGGGTGGTGGCGCAAAGCATGAATCAGATCAATTTCCGCTGTGCCGACGCCTTCTTCGCGCATGGCGAGCAAAACCAGCTTTTCCGTTTCCCGTGCAATCTTGGTGATCTTCCGTTCCGTGATATCCATAAGTACCTCCGCTATAACATTTAGTTGTATGTACATCGTTGTATGTACATACATTGTAGCACATAAACAGAGAATGTCAAGAGAAAGTTAAAAATTCCGTTTGCCTTGACAGAAAAAAACGTCTGTGTTATAATAAGCATACCCTTAAAAGTATGGAGGGACGAATATGAAACAGTGTATGGACGCTGAGAATCTGCATCGCAGACTCAGAAAAATTATCGGACAGATTCAGGCAATCGACCGTATGGTCGATGAAGATATCCCATGTGAGGACGTGCTGTCGCAGATCAATGCGGCAAAATCGGCACTTCACGGTTGCGGCAAGGTCGTACTTGAAGGACATATCAAGCATTGCGTCCGGGATGGCATTGAACACGGCGATGCGGATAAGACTATCGAGAGTTTTACAAAAGCAGTCGAACGCTTTGCCAATATGCAATAAAACTGTTTTCAAAAAAGGACAGATTTTTCTGCCCTTTTTTTATTTTTCTCTTGACAAACCATACCCACCCGGGTATAATATACATATACCCCTTACGGTATAAAGGAGCTTTGTGTATGAAACAGATCATGAAAAGGTTTAAAAATGTTTTGGCAATCGGCGGAATAAAAAAAGATATTGTTTTGCTGGTCATCTCCGGAATTGCTGTCGTTTGCAGCTTGTTGAATGTTCGGTTATTTCCGTTTGATATGGCATGGATCTCCATTGTCTTATGCGGTCTGCCTATCCTTTTAGAAGCGCTTATCGGTTTGGTTACGGCCTTTGACATCAAGGCAGATGTGCTTGTGTCGTTAGCGTTAATTGCCTCTGTGTGCATCGGTCAGAACTTTGCGGCCGGCGAGGTGGCTTTCATTATGCAGCTCGGCGCACTTCTTGAAGAACTGACTGTGGCCAAGGCGCGCGCAGGCATTGAAAAACTGGTACACCTGACGCCGCAGACGGCACGAGTCATAAAAAACGGGACGGAACAAGTAGTTCCAGCCGAAGAGGTCCAGGTGGGAGACATCGTCCGTGTTTTGCCCGGTGAAAGCGTGCCGGTGGACGGCGTGATTGTTGCAGGTCAGACCTCGGTCAATCAGGCAGTCATGACCGGAGAGTCTTTGCCGGTGGATAAAACTGTGGGAGATGAGGTATCCAGCGGCACGGTCAACCAATTCGGAGCTTTTGACATGAAAGCCTCCAAAGTGGGCAAAGACAGTTCCATTCAGCGTATGATACGCCTTGTGCAGTCGGCGGACGCAGGAAAAGCCAAAATTGTCGGCCTTGCCGACCGTTGGGCGACATGGATCGTTGTTATTGCTCTTTCTGCCGCAGGGCTTACTTGGCTTATTACGGGACAGATCATCCGTGCCGTCACGATTTTGGTTGTGTTCTGCCCCTGTGCGCTGGTTCTGGCAACGCCCACAGCCATTATGGCGGCGATTGGGAATGCCACAAAGCATGGCTTTCTTGTCCGTGAGGCAGACGCGCTGGAACGCTTGTCAAAAGCCAAAGTCATTGCTTTTGACAAGACCGGAACACTGACCTACGGAATGCCGCAGGTGGTTGCGGCGAAAAGCCTGTCCGAAAAGCTTGACGACGGGGAATTGTACCGGCTGACCGCCTCAGCGGAACAGCTCTCCGAACACCCGCTCGGCAAAGCAATCGTGGCCGGAGCGAAAAAAGAGGGAATCACCCTTGCGGCGGCAAACGGTTTCCGCATGATTCCCGGACGCGGCGTATCTGCTGAAATTGACGGGAAACGTATTCTTGCCGGCAATGTCGGACTGCTCTGTGAACAGGGGATTGCCGTCACGCCTCCGTCAGAGGCTGAGGCTTATATCCAACAAGGGTGCACCGTCACTTATGTAGCAATTGACGGCGTATTGACCGGATTTCTCGCTCTATCGGATACACTGCGAAAAGAAAGTGCGGCAACGATCGCTTCTCTTACGGCTTTGGGCGTACAGCCGGTCTTGCTTACCGGCGACCACGAAAATGCCGCAAAGGCGATGGCGGAAAAATTGCAGATCGGTGAGGTGCGCGCAAATTGCCTGCCGGAAGATAAACTGAAATACATTGGAGAGTATCAGAATAAGGGAATCCCGGTGTGCATGATCGGCGACGGCGTCAATGACGCGCCTGCGCTCAAAAAAGCGGATGTCGGCATTGCCATGGGCGGCGTGGGCAGTGATATTGCTGTTGACGCCGCGGATATTGCGCTTGTGGATGACGAAGTAAAAGAGCTGCCGCATCTCGTGGCGCTTTCCAAACGGATGATGACCACAATCAAGCTCAATATGACTTTTTCCATGATATTGAACTTTGTTGCTATCGCACTGGCTATCATCGGCACACTTAATCCCGTAGTCGGAGCGTTGGTGCATAATGCCGGTTCGGTGCTTGTAATTACAAATTCAGCACTTTTATTGAAATGGAGGAAAAAATAATGGCTGTTAAGTTGATTGGGCTCATCATCGGGATACTTGTTCTCGGAGCAGGTATCTATTATCTGGTAAAAGAGAAACAGGATCCGGAATCCAAGAAAATCTACACGATCATCAGCGTCATTGGCGCCGTTTGTGCTGCGGCATGTGCCGGAATGTTGTTCTTTTAAGTTGATTCTGGCAAAGCAAGCCCCTCCGTTTTTCGGAGGGGCTTGCTCAGATTGTTGCAAAAGTCTATAAGACTTTTCGGGCGAAGCCCGATTTTAATAAAAATTCGAAAAATCCGGGGACATGTGCCACGGATTTTTCACCGATAGATTCGCGAGTGTCGAAAAGCGGAGCTTTTTGGCATGAGGCGCGAGCGTACGAATCTGTTTCCGTGTCGTAAAACGCAGTTTTGCGACACGCTCAGCAAGCCCCCTCCGTTTTTCGGAGGGGCTTGCTTTTTCCCATATCCGGCGACCGTCTGGGAATGACTGCCGTCTCAGTCATAGGGGGATGAACACCCAAACGGTCATAGACCTAAGGAGAGCCGGATGACGGACAACAGGCGGAGTTCCTTTGCCTGCGTCTTAAAGGTGTTGATGCTTTGTGTTCCCAAAACAAAACAGACAATCCGTGTCATTTCCGGCTTTCCTTTCGGCCTACATTTATATAAACGGGTGAAGTCTGTAAAACGTTACCGCTTTTTGCAAATTTTTTTCATCGGGTTGAAAAATGCGGAAGGCTGTGATACAATACTTGCGACTAACCTATAAGGAGTTAAGAGTTATGTGTTTTGAAATCATGCTGTCTGCTCTCACGGAGGATGACCGCTCGTTTGTCGAAAAGCTATATCTCGAATACGGAGATTACATGTATTCTGTGGCGTATGGCGTTCTGAAACACAGACAAGACGCCGAGGACGCCGTCAATGACGCCATGTGCAAAATCATCAAATATTTATCAAAATTTGAGGAAAGCGCTAACGAAACCGTTTGCAATATGGTTGTTATATGTATAAGGAGTATTGTGCGGAATAAGGCAATCGACAAGTATAATAAAAACAAAAGGCTCGCGAAACATGAGATCGACTGCTATTATAAAGACGAAGAGACAGACGATTTTGTCATGCCGGATTTCAAAGATGAAGATTTTGTTTTGGAAGATACGGTGATACGAAGAGAAGAATGTGAAGCGGTTCGGAAAGCGTTGCTTGAATTGACCGAGGACATGCAAAACGCCGTAAACTTAGTCTATATGTGCGGATATTCGTGCGTGGAAGCCGCCGATTTCTTGGGAATCAGCGATGTGGCTGTTCGTGCGCGGTTATTCAAGGCAAGAAAAAAGCTGAAAGTGATTTTGGATAAGGAGTTGCATTTCGATGGTGAAAAACGATAAATTAGATGCACTGATTCTGTTATCCGGCAATGTTCTCATCGAAAAAAACGCGGATCTGTACAGGAATACCGGTATTTCTCTTATAAAACGCCCCCGGTCGCTCGATAAAAAAGTATATAAAAGCATAAACAAAGAAAGACGCAGGCAGGAATTCGGCGCTTTTTACAAATATGGACGGCGCGCCGCCGCCGCTCTTTTCGTGGCATGCTCCCTTTCCTTTGCCGCTGTTATGAGTGTAAAAGCCGTGCGAACGACCCTTTGGAACAGCATTGTGGAATTTTTTGAGGAATATTTGTCTGTTTCTTATGTAACGGAAACACAGCCGCCCCGAACGATCGAAGAAATAAAAGAACCCTTTTATGAGGGCGAAACGTGGGAGAAACAGGTGATATTGGATACCGTATCCATGTATAGCGTGGTTTACAGGGAAAACGGAATCAAAATTCTCACGTATTCGCAGGAGATCCTCGGTGAAGAAATGTGGTTCGACAATGAAAATACGGAACTTGAAAACATTGAAATCGGCGGAAAACCGGCTATGTTGATGTTCAGAAAGAATCAACAAACCTATTCTTTGAGTTGGAGTGACGGCATGTATGCGTATTCATTAGAAGCCCATTCTCCTGAAATCACAAAAGAAGAATTGCTTGCTTTGGCAGAAACGGTAAAATAGTATCAAAAAGCGGTTGGAAAACGAAACTGTTTTCCAACCGCTTTTGCGGCACGCGTAAATCGATTCTGGAAATCGTGCGGGTTTTTAAGGCGTTTCAACCTTGACAGTCAATTCTTTCCATGATATAATTGTATCGAAAAACGTCGTATTTTTTGAATATTATATTTATTTTTGAAAAGGAAAAAGTGATTTGCTTCCGGGTTCGTTAATGACAAACGTTGATGTAAAGGAGCTTTCACGACAAGAAGGATTGAGAGGGAAACAAATATGTCTTGCAAATTGCGTTGGTGTATGATTGCGGTAATATCCATGCTTTTGGTTAGTTTTGCGGGCTGTAAGCAACAGCCGCCGGTACGGCAAATAGACGCTGAATACGATCTTCATTCTATAAAGACGCTGTATGACCTTGCAGAAGTCTATGTGGCAGAAGAAATCGGTTCTGATTATGCACTTTGGGGATTGAGCATCACGCGGAATCAAGCAGATAACACGGAAACGGCTGAATTTGTATATACGAAGCGCACACAACACTTCCGTGATGTTTATTTTGTGAAAATAGATATCTTAAACAGACAAATTGACAGCACGGTGCAATCAGAAGCACAGCGACTGTATGGGAACGATACGGTTGTATCTGTTTCCGATTGGGTGGTGGATGACTTGGACTTGCTTTTTGATTCTTCGTTTGAGTGGGATTCTGCCACAGCAGAAACAAGGTATCAGAACTTAGACATCCGGTACTATTGGAACAATGAACTTTGTTATGAATGTGAATTCAATCCATGCAGTGGACAACTGTTGGGAGAAAGTAATAGCGTTTTGCAGTAACCCTTTATACGGAAGAATAAAGAAGACTTTGGAGGCTGTCCGAATTTCTTTGCGACCGAATCGGATGTAAAACAAAAAGCGTCGGAGGTCTTTGACTGCTTGTGTGGGAAAGGAGAATAAATAGATTAAGAGGAGAATAGTTATGACATCACGACAAAAATTATACTATTTATTGAAGCATTATCTGAAAGGAGAATACCGGACGGAAGATTTTGCAAATCAGTTCAGTATTATATACGGAATTGAAACAAATTATGATTCATTAACGGAAGATGAACATCGATTGTTTCACGAATTATGCAGAGTAACTGACCGATTTTCCCCTTATAAAGAAGACTTTGAAAGCTGTCCGAATTTCTTTACGACCGAATCGGATGTAAAACAAAAAGCGTCGGAGGTTTTTGACTGCTTATGTGGAAAAGGAGAATAAAATGAACCAAATCATTTTTACGGCCTCAAAAGAAGTACAAGAGATAAAAGACGCCGCATTGCTTAATAAGCATTGCTTGGTCGTCGAAATCGATGGAAAAAAGTATCCGACATACAATGATTATATTCGGTACATTGAGAAACTATTAGGCTTTCCTTGGGCATGCGATGGGATTTGGGAGCGTTATGACGATTGGATGACAGATCTTTCGTGGTTAAGCTATACGGAATACGTTTTCATTGTCGAGCATTATAACGAATTCTTAAGTAAGGATGCCTATGGCAAGCAGTGCTTTTATGAGAGCTTTGAGAAACAGATCCTCCCTTGGTGGGAATCCGAAGTGGTTGACCATATGACAGAGGGACATCCCGTGAAAATGAATGTGTATCTCGTTCCTTAGTCAACACTGATAAACCGCTGTCCGTCGGGCTATTGCAAGCATTTAGTCTTTATTTGGACAGACACAACGACAACAGATTATTCAACAGAAGGTAATATCCATGTTACATAAGCATATTTTTGCCTGGATCGGAACTTTTTTAATAGCTGTCAGCTGTATGTGTTGTGAGGCGGCACAGGAGAATAAAGAAATGTCCTATGAAATTATAGACATTGAGGCAAAATACTTACGGTCATATCAAATTCAGTATTTTCTCGAAAATATAGATGATATCGACTATATTAAGCAAATTCCCGAGGGGCATTCTCAATTGGCAATCAATTTTCAAACAGGCGAATATTTTCGGGATGTTACACAGAACAAATACTTCAAACTGAATTTGGAAGATGTGGAGTACAATATAGAAAATTTTGAAATCTTATCCGATGAACAAAACATTCGTGATTTCTTGGTCCAAAGTGGGGTTGAAAACATTCAAAACTATTATTTGCTCATTCTTCCGAATGTATTGGATGGATATTTGTTATTGATTCAGACAGACTCTTCTTTGAATTTCATTCCCTTATTATGGTATGGAAACAGCTATGCAGAGTTCAAAGATAAACAGGTTTATTCGGCCGAAGAGTTCTTGACTTTTTGTGCTCCGCGCGAGTGCAGCTTGGAGATATTGAAAAAAAACATTGAGTGCGATGTTAAACCTGTCATGTATGCCGGAACGGTCACATATCCGCTAAGAGCAATCTTGGAAGCAATCGGCGAGGAAGTGATTTGGCAACAGACGGAGTCAAGTATTGTATTTGGCAATTACAAACTGATGCTAAAAGAGCAAGGAAAAGCATATCTTTCCGATTCGGACACGGGATATGTTGGTGACAGAATCGGAACATATGTAATGCAGAACGACAGAACGATGGTCAATGAATGGCTGATAAGATATATTTTAAATAGTTATAAATTTGGCGTACAAAACGATTGGGATACCAAAACGATTCAAATTTACTCGTCCGAGTCGGTTCAAAGCCCTTGTTAAAATAAGATGCAGGAGTCAAACTGTTTCTACAAAGCCGTTTGACTCTTGCAAAGCAACCTGTTTTCAGCTCCCGCATGTAAGAACCAATACAAAAAACGATTTTAGATGACCGTTTATCGTACAAAAAGGAGAAACTTTATATGAAAAGAGCATTACCAATCGCATTGACGGCCGCGTGTCTGGCACTTCCGCTTTTTTGCGTTGCATCGGAAATGTTGAATACATATGATGCTGTTGAATATAATCAAAATGTTTTCATCAACGGACGTGCTTTTTCACACAATTCCCCGATTATGGAAATCAATGACAGACTCTATGTTTCATTGGAAGATTTTGCAGATTACAGGGGCTATGTTTATCACCCGGAAAACGAGGGAACGATTGAAATCACCACGGAATACTCCGACGGCCGTGCCGCCTTTGAAAAATTGATGGAAATCACTCTCCCTGCCACGGCCGATATCAAAGAATGGAATTATTCCGTTACCGATGAATTTGAGAAAAATTTTGTTGCACATGTTGAATTAACTGCTGCGGATCTGGAAACACTCCTGCCCGTTATTTCCGAAAGCTATGTTGAGTTTGAAAGTCAGAATAGCAGTTATGATACGGAAATGAACAAAGAATACTCGTGGTGGAACTCAGAAGTACCGCCATCTACACGCTTTTTTAAAAAATGGACGCAGGGAACCGTTGTTAAGACCGTAAATCTGTACATACGAATATCTCCGACTTCAACCGGGAAATATGAGCTTTTTGCTTTACGTTAGGAGAAAGAATATGAAAAGAATACTTGAAAATTGCGTCATAACTTTGATAGGCAGCGTTGTCTTAACCGTAAGTGCTTATGGTATTCAGAATTTGGTACATACAGCAACACAAAGGGATGTCCGTATTGTTTATAAAGGAGAAGAAACGGCATTTGAGTTGCCTGTTGTAGATGTTGAGGGTAAAATATACATTCCTTTGAGGGAAACGGCAGAAAAAGAGGAAAGTATTGTTTTTTGGACCGGGCAAGAATGCTTTGTTTTTACAAATCCCTTGGCACTGTTAGAGAATTTCTTAGGCATTGACGCGCCATCCGGTTTCGTATTGGAAACTATGGATTATTCGATATCTTCGCATTTGGTTGACGGCTGTAATTATGGAGATTCTGTCAATTTATATGCTTCGGGCACCTTAGACCAAACGGACATAGAAACCTGTGTTGCCAATCTTAGACCGTGTACCGAGACAGACAGTGATTTTACAGCATTGATATCGAAAATCAACCAAGTAAAACAGCCAAACAAACTGTCAGAAAAGGAATTGCAATACTATATGGGTAGGGATAAGTCTGATACATGTCAGCAAGAAACCTATCTGATTTTTGAAAAACTTGAAAATGGAAAAGTTGCTTTTTATTGTTCTTGCCGGTACAACTAATAAGATTTGCCGAAAGGAGGAAATCCATTGAAAATTATTCAACTGGAATGGGAAAACGGCTACCATAATTATCTGTTTCAGCTATTAGCAGGAATGAAGTTATCAGACTATTATTTTGAAATCTTGGAGGATGACATTACGCATTTTGTTCGCCAAGAAGAAAAATCCGGTTTGTTTGACAGTAGGATCGTTGACTCCGAAACTTTTTTCGATATGGTAAAAAACAATACATACTACATATTTTTTACCACCATAAAAGCGTATCGAAAAGGCGTCCGGACAGATGAATTTCCCTTGCGAACGGCAGCTGATGTCAGCAAAAGCAATTGTGATTTTTTGATAAACTGCTATGACTGCTGTTATGCGACCGTTTTTATTAACAGGGAAAGTCTTGCGAATTCGATCATGCATAATTGTACCCAAATATCCCATACCGTTCGGGTCAAAGCCTTAAAAGAAATGGAATTTTTCCGATTCTGTTAAGAAGACCAATCTTAATTGTTCGGAAACAGGTGCACACAAAGAATAGGAGCATCTATATGAAATGGTCATTATACCAATGGTTTTTGGATCACATAAAGCATATTCTGATTGCACTGATAATCGTTTATGAGCTTTATCTGTGTTTGCCCCCTCTGCTTTTCCGCGCGGATATTTCCAAATGGGCTTTCAGAGAGATCAACACAGCCGCGATTGAAGATATTTTGAAACGGGATTATAGCCGCTTTGACGGAAGTTACATGGACGGGAAGTGTGCCGGTTTCAGCGCGGATTGGGAAGGATACTCAAATCCCGGCGATATGATAGATAATAACATATATGTTTGGGTGACCGTCGAGGAGCAAACCGACAAAACACCTGACAAGGTCAAAAAGCTGCAAGACTATTCATACGGCAACGTCAAAATGACGCGAGGTTTTTATTTCAGCAAAGGATATATTTATAACGACGTTTGTTTGACTAAAAACGGAGTGCAGATCTTTGCCAGCGAAAAAACGAAAACCGCGCATTCCAAGCACCTCCAACAAGCCATAACCGATGTGCTTACGGCATTGGGAGCGTTTGAAACGACAGAAACGGATTCTGAAAATCATTAAAAATAGTGAGGGGTTTACCGTGAAATACAAAAAGTACACATTCGCCAGCGTAGCCATAGGGGTTGCCGCTTTGTGTTTGGCCATCTTTTTTGTAAAAAACCACAAAGCGCCAACACTTCGCAACTTTTCCAGAAATTATGACACACTGCAAAGTATTTCTTCCTTTTTGGCTGAACTGGATTATTCCGATATATCCATATATAGAGACGGTGCCGATTTAAGTGTATTTTTTGAAAGCGAACCGGCTGATACATCCTTGTTAGATTCGGAAAAATGGAATTCTATTTTGGATTTCATGAAAAACGAAAAGTACAGCCTTATCAGGAAAGGCGATGGATATATCGAATTTCAACTATGGTCGACGTTAGATAAAGGCGGTGGGGTCGTGCACTGTTTTGAAGGCAAATTGCCGGATAATATTTTTGACCTGACCGAATTAAGTCTTCTCAACAAAAAAGGCTGGTACTATTACGAATCGGATTACGACCGTTGGCGTGAGGCCACATAAGTTTTGCGGCAGGCTTTTTCTTACAAGCAAAGCATTGGGACAGAAACGTCTTATCGTTTTTTGTCATAGACATGTCTGAAAGAGGGATCATATGAATCACTTCACAACCAAATTAGCCAACTCCTTGAATTTTTTGAACCATGTAGCAACCTGCAAGAGTTACAGTGAGTACGCGGAAACAGTTGTACACAGTTCCTTTTATCAAACTCTATTGGAGCGTTACATAAAGAACGACGCTTATTTCAAGGATGAAGTTCAAAAAATGCTTGACCCGGTAACCGGCTTGGTTTCGGAAAAAGACTTTGAAAAAATAAAAGAGTATGCCGATTGCTGCCGCGAAATGCAGAAACAGGCGGAAGAGGAAGCCTTTGATGAAATCGAAGACCTGAAACACAGCCCCAATGCCGACATAAGGCTACTTGCCGAATGCGCCGAAGACTGGTTTTATGATAGGAAGATAACGCACTGTACGGTGGATTCGGAAAACGTGGTTGATCTTGCCATTCCAAGTGATTGCAGCACAAAACAATGCGTCATGCAGTTCCGAAACATTGTCCCCTTAAACGAAGAAAAAATCAAACAATGCGCCGATTGTGTCGTAACGGAAATTGAGTTTCGGAAAACCGATGACGGTTCTTATACACTGGAGCTTGACTTGGTTAACAGTCCAAAAGAGAAATTCATGACGGTCAGATTTGAATTCAAAGAGATTCACGTGGAGATTTTGCCGTATAAACCGGTCGATCCATGGGATAAATATTGCCAAAGTTCCAATGACAACATACGGAAGCTTGCGGAATGTGCGCAAAGCTGGTTTGTCGGAGCCGAAATTACTTATTTTACCGAGAGCCCCAAAAACGATGTTTCTCTTGTTTTGTCCGCGCACGGCGGCAAGAAAAAGTGTCGTTTGACATTCCGAAACCGTGAACCGTTAGACAAAAATTTGATTTTGAAATGCGTGGGGTATCAGGTGTTTTCGCCTTCGCTTTCAGAAAACGCGGCAGGCTGCTATGAATTAGAGTTTCTTGCTTGGAACGAACGCAAGAGGCCGATTGAACCGGTGACTTCTTTGAAGTTTGCGTTTAAAAACATCTTAGTAGAGATAACGGAGAAAAATTGAAATCAAGGAATATGAGGAGATTATGGAAATGAATATTCAGGCAAAAAGATTTTTAGCGCTTTTAATAGACGTGTTTACTTGGAGCGCGGCATGTTCGGTTATTCTGGTTGTCATGGCGGTACTGTCAATCCCGCTTCCACAGTATAAAACGATGAGGTTCGTTCTGTTTGTTTTGGAGTTATTGTTCCTGTTGCGCGAACCGCTGCACCTTGCCTTTGGCAAAAAGTTAATGAAGATCAAAGTGGTTGATGCGAACGGCAACGATGCAAATTGGCGGCAGCATTTCATTCGGAACTTGTTGCTTTTTATATGGCCTATTGAGGCAGTCTTGGTTTTGACCGGCAGTAACCGACTGGGTGATATGTTAGCTAAAACCAAAGTCGAGGCATTGTAAAAAGGCTTTTGGCGGAGCTTCTTGACGTATTGGGAAAGGGATTTATATAAGACGGTTCAAAAAAAGAAAGGAAATTCTATGGATTACATATATTTTCGGATTACCGGAGAACATCTGGATTTGCCTTCAATTACAGAAAACATCGGTATCAAACCGGAAAAACTCTATCATAAGGGCGAACGGTATCGAACAAGCCCGATTGGTGCGATTCCTGCGGAAGAAAAGGAATATGATTTTGACGGTTTTATATCCATGATCGAGTGCGATTCCAAAGATACGGAAAAACAATTGGAACGCTTAATCGGACAATTATACCGCAAGAAAGAGTTTCTTCGAAACCTGTCTGAACAAGCAGAATCCATGACCGTATGGGTGAATTTGTATCCGGAAACCTATCAACAGAATTTGCATATTTCACCCCAAAGTATGGATATGTTGGCCTATATGCATATTTCCTTGGATGTTACCATTATGAATTTAACGACACTTACCGATTGATTTGGCTTAGGAGGTATTCTTATGTATGACAAAGTGCGTCTTCTTATGACGATTTTAGTCATGGTTCTTACCGCGTTGATTTTAAGAAGCATTACATTTAAGCTTGCGAGAAAAAACAAGCTAAGCAAGTGGTATAAACTGTTTAATATTGCCGCTATTATCATAGTGTCTTTTGGTTTCTCGGCAGCCATTAGCTGGCCGATTGAAAACTTGTTTGTGAGTTTTGACTCACCGGAAGCTGTCTATCGGTATTTGAAAGACGATTCCAGTGATTCCATTATTCAGGTTGTTGATGGCAAGGACACCACTTTGGTTGCCGCGCAGTATCGCCAAATTATCCCCAAAGCGGATGAGACCAAGGACAATGTTGTACGGTGGAAACTGCCTGTGCAAAATGCCACGGATGGCCAGCACAAATTTGTTGAACATAATGTTTTAGTAGCCCTTTACCACTACAAAGAGACTTCCGAGTATTATCTTGAATTTCGCATTTGGAGCGAGGAACCCATTCAGGTTTCAGATTCGCTGGCATCTGAATTTGTATTTTCCGAAAGGAGGATTCCGCTGACTGACCAAAAATATGTCGAGTGTTTTGCTTATATACCGGATCCGCCCAAAGATTATTGGGTAAAAATCAACGATCAGACCGTTGATTTGTCCGATTGGTTGTCTTGATTTTATCAAGTGTCACGGATATTGAACAACAAGGAGTGCGCAACAAATGACATTACATATCATTCGCAGTCTCTCTTCCGGGAAAAAACACTATTCCGTGCAGGAAAAAGCATTTGTCGAAGGTGTTGCGAATCATACCTTTGGATTATTGCCGCAAAGGCTGTCTGTCAAAACAGATGATGTCGGGTATGTGTTCCGACAGAAAGGGGTTTTAGCGCATGTGATCTTTGGATTATTCCCCTTGATCTATCCATCCGCTCTGCGTTCTTATGAGATATTGAAAAATGAAGAAATCTGTGGATACAGTGAATATCGTTTAGGGGACAGAGCCACTTATTTCTATCTGGATGAGGATTGCTATGAGCTAAGAGGGCATAATAACGACATTTATTCTCTATTGAAAAACGACGCACAGATTGCTGTGTTTCAAAAAGAACATTACAGTTATGCCGAGCATAACCAGTATCAGCTTCGTTTCGATGAAACTGCAGAACCGGATATGGCGCTTTTATTGATGTTCTGCATTCATATCGATTGCCGGTATTATCGCAATCCGGAAAATGGGATTCGGTTGGTAAACTGGGAAAAAAGCTGGATGATTAACGATCCTTTTCCGGAACGGGCAGAATGGATGCCCAAGACAGATTGCCATTCTGATTAAAAGTTGAAAAGAGGTTAAATTTTATGAAACGCTATCAAAATATAATCAAGTACATACCTTTTGTCAATATAATATGTGTTTTCCAATTGCTTGTCTGCCTTTGGAAAAACTCGTTTTATATCCATGCCAATGAAAAATACATTGCCCTTTTTCGGCCAATGCTTGTGTTACTCGGAATCAATATTCCGGTCATAATTGCCCGCTCCTATTTGACGAATGCAACGGTTTTATACATTGTGAATATCTTAGATGCTGTTATTTCTTTGTATGTTTGGGCCGAGTTATGCATACGAGAGCAAAAACGCATTGAAGAAATTCGTGAACAGCGCAAAAACGGCTAAACATTGTTACGACGGAGGAGAAAAGAGAATTTATGAGCAACACATTAAAGCTTGTAATCAAATTGCTTTTAGTTTTCATCATCGTACTTAGTCTAACGGTTTTTGTAGAACTGTTTGTTGTAAAAACTATACAGGAAATCGGAGAAGTAAAAGCAGCTGCAGTGATTTTGGCAAAACAGGAAATGGGGGAAGATTGTACAGCACATTTTCGAGGGTTTGGAAACATGAGTGGACAACGTCTTTTTATAATTGACTGTGTTAGCAATACAACAGCAAAGAAAATAACGTACCATGCTTATATGAAAGACGGTTCGCTTCAAGTTTCTTTTGGAACATCAAATTTTTAATAATCGATTGAACTGCAAGCTGATGTGTTGCAAGAATCGGCGATAATATTGACTTGCAGGGGAATCTCTGGTTTCAACAATAATATAGAAAAAGCACAGCAACAGATTTATAAAAATCTGTTGCTGTGCCGCCCACGGATAGTGGACGGTTGACTATGGAAACTTAATTGTTCGTTTTATCGTCTTTTATTTCTCTTAATGCTTTTTCAACTTTTTTACGAAGTTTTGGAAAACGCTCGTCTTTTATTACAGATTCAAAATAATTTTTATACTCATGTTCCATTTTTGCATACCAATCTTCAAACTCCGTTATTGTTGAATTTACTTGCAAATGATTTTTGCTGAAAATAAGCATATCGAGAATTGGCGATTTGTAAGAATATCTTCCGGTTTTTAATATTTTTTCAAATTCCATATAACATCTGATAGCTTCATCGATGTTTTCGTATGCTTTATCAACCTCACCTAAGGAAGAATACGCCATAGCAAGACCATTATATGCATCCGCAGATTTAAGTAAAAAGAACCCCTCATTTCCAATGTTTTTTATTATGACGATTGCTCTTTTATAAATATCAATAGCCTTTGAAAACTCTTTTCTTTCAAGAGAAAATCCGCCAAGCCATAAGATATGATTTATCATCCCCTTAAAATTGTAAAAAACACATTCTTGCTGCTTTTCCTTTCGTTTATCCATTGGCATAATTATGTTTGAGAGAACCTCTTGTCTGTTAACAACTGTATTCGGTAAGCGGTTTGCTGTTTTTATGGCATTATCCTGCATTCCGAGATAGTTATATGAGTATGCCAATTTTTCCAGAACATCAATTCGTTCTTCTTCGTTTGTACTATCCTGCAAAACCAACTCCGCTTTATTAATTATTTCTTCTAAAAGTTCTTTTTGGCCGTTAGCGCAAAACGAACCGAAAAGAAATCCGATAAGCAAGAACAATAGTGTGGGATTATTTGGATAGACAGCCAATCCTTCTTTTACTGTTTCCAGACCTTTTTCCATTTCGCCGGTGTGAGTACAATTCATTGCTTTTTTATAAATTCCTTTTATTTTCTCTTCTTTTTCGTCTGCTTTGATACCTAACAAATAATCTGACGAAACTCCGAAAAGATTTGATAATGCGGGAATTAGCGTAATATCAGGTAAGGCAAGACCCGTTTCCCTTAGTTAAAGATATTGTTGGGTATCTCAAGATGTGTCATTCGATTTTGCCGATAAAGCGGTAGAAG